>NZ_JBVIQN010000056.1:0-40194 GCF_055577005.1 Streptomyces sp. NPDC033221
CCGCCCCCCGGCGGATCGGCCGCGATGCGGCCGTGCTCTGGGTCGGTCGCGCTTCCGCGCGCCCAGCTCCCCACCCGCGTGATCATTTACCTGCATCCTTATCGCTGCTGGCCAGGCCGTGCAGAAATGCACATATGAGCGTCTGCATGTTTGCGTGCTTGCGCACGGTGGCTATCCGTTGTCGAATTCGGCGATGATCTTGAGGCTATGCGCAAATGCGCGTTTGCCTATGCCCGGGCTCTGGGCGATCTTGGTGTTACACGCAAAAGGACCCGCGTCCTGTGGGTCGCGGGTCCTTTGGGGGTGGCGGGGTGACGGTAAGTCAGGGGAGTTCTTCGGCCTCGATGGTGGGGTTGACCTTGTGGAGCTCTCCGGGGCGTGCGGTGAGCACGGGAAGGCCGGGGCGCCGCAGCGCGAGGTGTGCGACGTGTGCCGTGGCGATGTCGACCTGCGCCATGGTTGCGATCTCTGCGACAGCGAGAGCCGCGGACCGATCAAGATCGTGGATGTGGAACGCTGGCGCGTCCAGGGCCTGTTCGACTTGTTCGCGGCGGGCTGCGTTGAGATCGAAGCCAATCAGGCCGGCCGCGAGGGCGGTCGTGGGCACGTAGAGAACCTGGACGACTTCCACGGCGTAGAAGACGCGCGCCACCATGTACGGTCCGCCTTGGGCGAGCTGGCGTACGGCGGTTGAGTCGAGGATGTATCCCCCGATCATGCGGCGCCCTTCGCTGCTTCGTCCTTGTGCGCGGTGCTGCGTGCCCACTCCAGGGCCCTGGCCCATTCGTCCGGGTCGCGCTGCTCGGCTTCGGTAGCCCAGCGGCCGATGACGCGGGCAGCGCGTTCTTGGCGGGCGAGGCGGTCTTCGACTGCGTCGGCGACGTAGGCGGAGACGGACTCGATCTGGCCTGCGTCTGCCAGTTTGCGGAGCGCCGCAGCGCTCTCTTCGGACAGCGTGATGGTGACGCGCTCCTTCGGCATACGACCAGCTTACGACCGTATGCGCGGGGTGGGGAGAGTCGTGCAGAGGGCCCGCGTCACTCCTGGTGATCCCACTTCAAGGGATGTTTTCTATCTATAGGGGCCTTGCCACAGAACCGGTCCAACCGGTCCCAGCGGTCCCCGCCGCAGGTCAGAGGCAGTTTTCTTCGGGACCGGTAGATACTCCGGGACCGGTAGATACCGGTCCCGGACCGGTCCCATGTCCGGTCGAAACGGCATCGGTAGCTCTTGTTTCACCAGGTCAGAGGCTATTTCCGAGGGCTGCGAAAGCAATCTGTTTCGTTAGGGGCACGAAACAGATTGTGTTATACGGAGAGTGAAGGGAATCTGTCTCGCCTGACGAGTCGTCGCAGGTCAGAGCGTTGCCCCAGTTTCTGAGCAACCGTCAGGCAGGTGAGTCGGCGGAGTTACGGGCGATGTGCCGAAACGGCCTCGGCTACCGGTCCACACTTGACAGGCCCGGTAGGATCGCCCTAAGGCCGCGACGCGGACTCACAAGCGATTATCTTCGATGGACCGGTAGACGACAGGTCCCGCACCGTTTTCGGCGGTGCGGGACCTGTCTGTTGGCAGATGTCATGCCAGCCGGTCGGCGATCCATCCGGGTAGTGGCGCCACGGGTACGTCACGTCCGATGACGTACGGGATACCGCCGACGACGGAGCCGGGACCGATGAGGTAGCCGCCGCTGTGGCGACCGGGGCCGCGGACGTCGATACCCGGTCCGAGGCTGGTCCGCCCGCCGGAGACGCTGGTGAGGGTGCATCCGTCCGGTACACGGAAGTAGAGGTGCTGCCCGCCGCGTGGGGTGGTGACGGTCAGCGTGTTGGGCCAGCCTTCGCCTACTGCGTCACAGAACGCGGTGAACGAGGCGATTCCGCCCTCGGCCAGGTCGAGATCGAGGCCCACGAGGTTGCTGGCCCTGCACCCCACGCCGACGTTGTCGCCGGGCGTCCACAGCCGCCGTACGAGGACGGGGTCGGTCAGGCACTGGCCTGCCCAGCCTCGCTGGGCAGGCTGCCGGCCGCCGGGCGGCAGAGGGAACACCGCCAGGCCGCGGCCGACCAGGTCGGCGACCGCGGCTGGTGTGGGGGCGTGGTCAGCACACACAGTTGTAGTCGTGGGCCGGGTCGCCGTAGCGGCTTCCGCAGTCCTCGCATTCCGGCTGGTCGTCTTCGTACTCTTCATATTCGTCGTGGCATGCGGAACAGAGGCACGAGCCGCCCTCGGGGGCGTCCTGGTCGGAGTCGGGGAAGTTCGGGTGGCGAACGCCGCTGTAGATGACGGTGGGGCCGTCGGGGTGGCTCTCGCCCCAGGGGATGTCCGGGAGCTGCGCATCGACGCCGTAGCCTTCGACGCAGGTGTCGCACTCGTAGGTGTCCCACCAGGTGGTGACACTCCAGAGGGCTCCGGGGTGACGGTCGGTGTGGATGAGGCGTCCGGGGCAGTCGCAGTCGTCGCCCGCGTCTTGTGCGCAGTGTCGGCCGTGACGGCAGTCGGTGCCCGAGCACCGGCAGGGCTGGTCAGTGTCGGCCGACCGCCAGACGGCTTCGGCGTGTGCCCGCTGTTCGGGGGTGGCGCTGTGGTGGAGGGCCCGTACGCCGAGTTCCTCGGTGGTGATGCCAGCCGCGGCTTCCTCGGGGGTGGGCTGGAGCACGTACGCGATGGCGGGCGGCTGCTCGGGGGCCGGCGCCTGGTTCTGCTCGCGGATGCGGTTGAGGGCTTCGTGGTAGCCGATGTCTTCGGCTTGCTGGAGCTCCCTGGCCCTCTGCTGGGCGGTGTTGCGCTTGGTCACGATCGTCTCCTGACTGGCCCGGGTTCCCACACCACCCGGCGGTAAGAGCGAACGGTCCAACAGTGCAACGGCCGGATCCCGCAGGACCTTCTCCCGTGAGGCTGTGCGCGGTGTGGGCGCGCATGGCAGCGGGGGATGGGCGTTCGGATCGCCCTGAGAAGACGTTACTGGACGGGGCTGACAGGGGGCAGGCAACGGCGCGCGCCGGTTCCCGGCGGAGGTCCGCCGGGAACCGGCAGTTGCGGTCCGGCTGACTGTGCCGTCAGTTCTCGGGTACAGGCGGGCAGCCGCCGGGTGGGGCGGCTGGTCGGGTGTCCTTGTTCCTGGCAGCGTCGGCAGCAGCGGCGCGGCCTGGGCTGGTGATGCGGAAGAGGTGCGGATGCGGGCGGTGCTGGCCCTGGGGATCGGCGGAGCTGTGGACGTGCCCGCAGTCGTCGATCGAGTCGGCGTAGCCGGGGGCTTCCAGGGCGGTTGCGTCGGCGGCCCGGAGGAACAGCTTCTCTCCCGCGTCGGTTTTGAGCATCGCCGGGATGTTGCCCTTGGGGTGGTCGGCGGCGGCTTGCAGGAATGCGAGCCGTTTGGGTGTCAGACGCGGTGCCATGAGGCGTCCTTCAGTGTCATCCGGTGGACAGCGAGATGTCGGAGCCTGCGATGCGGGCGAGAGCGAGGCCGACCAGGAGAACGGCGCCGCCGGCGACCAGGAGCGCGGAGCGGAGCAGCACGGCAAGGGCGGAGGCGCCGCAGAGCTTGCCGAGTGCCATCGAGGTGCCGGCGAAGGTGAGCGGTCCGAGGGTGGCCGCGTCGCCGCCGTGGCGTAGCGCGGACCAGCTGGCGACGGCTCCGGCGAGCGCGGAGACGACGGCGATCAGAGTGAGGGTGGTGCGGTCGATGCCCATGAGGTGGCCTCCTGTCACCGTCGGATGTGCTTGGCGAGGCGTACGACGTCGCACTGGCAGGCGCCGCCGTGGGCGATGGCGTGCAGTTCCTGGAGTGTCCAGCCGTGGGTCCGCTCGGGGGCACCGGTCGTCGTGTACGGCTGCCGGGTGCCTTTGCTGGGGCCGCTGTAGGGGCCGGGCAGGGTGTCGAAGGCCCATCCGTCCATGCGGATCTCACTGGTGCCGAAGCCGGTCCGGGTGGTGATGGTGCCGACCGTGAGCAGACGCATCTTGCTTGCATGCCGTGCGAGTTCCGCGGCCTGCGTCGCGGCGTGGTCCTTGGCGTACTGCTCGCGGCATTCGCGCTGGTATTTCTGGTCGGCCAGGCGCCGTTCCTCGGCGGTCTTGGCGTCTTGCGGGGCGCGGCAGGTCTCGTAGGTGTGGCCCGTCACCGTGTGGCCGGAGGCCCGCGAGCACCAGGAACAGCTTGCGATCGGCTTGGGCTTGAGCGCGGTGAGAGAGCCGGTCATTCCGTAGGTGCCGGCGACGCTGAGGGCGGCGCCGAGGATCATCCACCAGTACCAGGCCATGTCGTCCTCCTTGGGCGTGCGCCGGTCAGCCGAGCTTGGACAGGAGCAGGGCGGCCGGCAGCAGGCCGAGGACGAGGTGGGCGGTCTGGTCGACGTGGGCGGCGCCCCCGCGGGCGTGGAAGCTTCGCTGACGGGCGTTGTGCATCCACCAGGTGACGGGCCAGCGCCGGTCGATGGTGGTGTGCGAGAGGTGGATCCACGCGAGCGCTGCCAGGGTGCCGGCGCTGGTGAGCGGGAGGCCCAGTACGGCGGCTGCGAGGGCCAGGAGAACGATGGAGGTGAGCGTGTGGGTTGCGGCGTGTGCCTGGTTGGCGATCCAGCCGCGAAGGCTCTTCTCTGCTTTGTGGGTGGCCTGGTGGTCGGTCTGGAACGGGTAGTCGGCCAGGTGGTGCGCGGCGTAGAAGACGGTGAAACCGATGAGGAAGATGAGGGCGTGCACGATCATCGCAGTACTTCTTTCGCTGGTGTGGGTGAGGTTGGTCAGGTGTCCTGCGGTCGGGGTCAGCCGGTCCGCTGGACGGGTTCGGCGGGTCAGCGCCGGTAGATCAGAAGAGGTCAGCTGCCGATGCGTTTGCGGCCGGCCTCGTAGCGGCGGCGGGCGGTGGAGCGCTTGTGCGGGTTGTCGGGGTCGATGACCTCCTGGAGGTCGCTCCAGGACAGGTCGTAGGTGTCGCGTAGGGCGACGGTGAGGACGTCGGCGCGGTCGTTGAGGATGGCGAGCAGCCACAGCACGGCGCGCAGTCGCTGCTTGGCGTCGTCGGTGCCGTCGATGCGGTTGGTGTTGCCGAGCTCCATCGGGTCCGCCAGGGCCTGGAGGGCGTCCGTGAGGGGCGCGTTGCCGGACAGAGCTTGGTGGAGCCAGCCGACGGGGTCGTCGTCTTTCTCCCAGCGCAGATTCGCCGTTTGGTTGCCGACTTCGGTGACACGTACAGCCACGGCATTGCTCCTGTTCATTGCATGGGCAGACGCGCATTCGCGCATTGCTGGCTACGTCCCCCAGTGTGCGCATGTGCACACAGCGCCGCAATGGGTGCGCGGTATCCCGTTCCGTGGCGTGACGGGGTCGTCAGCGCCGCCGCGCGGGGCGACGGCGGGTCTTCTTGCTGAGCAGATGCTGTGCGAGGTACTGGCAGGCGCCGTAGGCGATGGCGGAGCCCGTCAGGAACACGAGAACGGGCACCAACGGCAGGCTGGTCGCCCACAGCAGGAGCAGCCCGATCAGGGTCGCGGCGGTGAGCGAGGCGCGGTCGACGAACTTGCGTACCGAACGGGGGACTCGGGTGGAGACCATTCCTGTTCCCTTTCTCCGCAGTTCAAGCTAGGGGCAGATGCGCATTTGCGCGTCTGCACAACCCCTAGTGTGCGCACATGCGCACAGTGATCGCAAGGGGTGCGCACATATCCGTGTCTGCTTGTTCGGTGGCAGCACAAGGGCGGGGCCCGCCGATCAGTGGGCCCCGCCCGGGATGGCGGACAGGATCCGGGGCCGATGACCGCGGCCCGGATGCCTACTGCCGCACGGTGCTCGACGCGTGGCCGAACCGGGTGTTCGCCATGTCAGTAGCTCTTCGGGTAGCCGTGGTCGGGCGGCGGGTACGGACTGCCGTCCTCGGTGCAGTTGCGGTGCGCGGACATCAGCCCGCTGTAGACGACGTCCTCGAACGAACCGTCCTCGAACTCGACATCCGGCTGCCGGGCGACGATCCCCGCGTCTGCGAAATCGAGCAGGTCACCGGTGAGCGCCTGGTCCTCGCGCTCCTTGCGGCTCTTGCGGCTCATGACCGGCCCCCAGCCCGGGTGCGCCGGCGGATGCGGCGCGGCGGGTGGCAGAACCAGCAGGCCGGACCGTGGGCCTGCGCTGTCTGGTTGTGCACGAGCAGGCCAGCCGTGAACCCCACGCAGGCGAGCACGGTGATCACCAGCACGGTGCCGGTCAGGCAGAGAACGGTCGCCATCAGACGTCCCACCCCTCCGCGCGTAGCCTGTCGTCCGTTCGCTGGTTCAGCTCCTTGACCTTGCTGTCCGCGGCCTCGTCGAACCGCGCCGCCTGGTCGGCCAGCCCCCATCGGGTGGCGCGGTCCTTGCAGCGGAGGTCGTCCACCGCCGAGTCGTGCAGCTTCTGGTCGGTCATTCCGCTGTAGTCGCGCTTACGTGACATGGCTCCTCCTTGTACGGGCCGGGGCTGTCCCGGCTCCCCGCGGCCCCGGCATGGTGTCCGGGACCACAGGCAGCCGGTCAGCGGCGGCGGGTTCGGGAGCTGACGACGCGCGCTCCGGGCTCCTCGGCCAGGGCGGCCTGCTCGGCGCCGCTCAAAAGCTGGTCGCCGGACTCGTCGTCGGGGCCGACGCCGTCGCCGCGGTAGGTGACGCGAGAGCCGTCGGGGTGTTCGAGCTCGACCTCGGACTCGTAGCGGGTTTCTTTCCTGGCCATGGCGTTCTCCTCGGTGTCGTGTGGTTAAGCAGACGGTCAGTTCTTGAAGGGCTTCAGGTCGCCGCGGCGCTCCAGTTCGTCCAGGCCCTGGTTGACCCGCCAGTGGTCCGAGTCGTCGGACAGGCCCGCCTCGCGTGCGCCTGCTGCGTTGTGCGACGAGTTCCAGACGTCGAATTTGATCTCTTCGTTGCTGAAATCGCTGTAGTCCGAGCGGTGGCCCATGCCGTCTCCTTCGATGCAGGGCCGGGGCTGTCCCGGCTCCCCTTGCCGCCCCAGCGCTGGCCGGGGCGACGCGGGCAGCCGTCACCACCAACTGGATTCCTTGGGGACGATCAGGTGGTCGGGGTGACCGTTGACCATGTGGTCTACGCACTGCGGGCAGTCCTCCTTCGACGGCTGGTAGCCGGAGGACCAGAAGTTGTGCAGCACGTGCGCGTGGTGCCAGCACTGGCGGCACTCGCCAGGCGGGGTTTCCCTGTGGCTCACGGGTTCACTCCTCTTCGTCGTCGACGGGCGCGTTCAGGTCCAGCGACTCAGGGGTGGTGCTGTGACGGAACAAGCTCATGTGGGCTCCTTTGGTCTCGCCGCCGGTGCGTGTCCGGCGGATCGGGTGTGGCCGGTCAGCCAGTCGTGTACTGGGGCGCAGTCTGCTGCGGTGTCCAGGGCAGGGGCAGGCCGTCCAGGGCGGTGCGCGGAACGAGGTGCAGGTGCAGGTGGTACACGGTCTGGGTGGCGGCCGGCCCTTTGCTGGTGAT
Organism: Streptomyces sp. NPDC033221; assembly: GCF_055577005.1. NCBI lineage: Bacteria > Bacillati > Actinomycetota > Actinomycetes > Kitasatosporales > Streptomycetaceae > Streptomyces > Streptomyces sp. NPDC033221. The sequence goes on from NZ_JBVIQN010000056.1 coordinate 7,448, forward strand.
GGCGTTCAGGTCCGAGTCGCGCAGGATGTTGTCGAGGCCCTCGTCACGGGCGAGCTGAGCAGCGCGGTACATGGTCTGTGCGGAGACGACGGGGTCGGCGGTGAAGTCGGCCACGTGGGTGCGGGGGATGACGAGGATGTGGTCGGGTGTGACCGGTTCGAGAGGGCGGAAGGCCAGGGCGTCGGGCCAGCTCTTGATCACCTGGGCCGGGGCGGTGCCGTCGGCGATCCGGCAGAACACGCAGGACGCGGGGCGGTCGTGCCGCACCAGGGGCAGGCCGGTGTGGCGGTGTTCGACGTCGACGTGGAGGCCGTGCTCGCGCAGCCAGGAGGCAACGGCGATGGCGACGGCGGGCGCGCGGTGGCGTCCGTACCAGCAGCTCACATCGAGGTGCACCGGGCCGCGGGCCGGTACCTGCAGAGTGAGGACTTGCTGGCCCGCGTCTTCGATGATCTGACGGGCGCCGGGGGAGGCGAGGACGTAGTCGCGCACGGCCGGGTCGGCGCCGGTGAGCTGGGTCAGGTGGTCGCGCACGGCCGGGTCGTCCGGCGGGTTCCACAGCCGGTCGGAGACGTCTAGGACCAGGGACGGGCCGGAGTGGCGCGGCGGGTCGTTCCACCGTGCGCCGTAGGAGGTGATGACGGCCTGTGGGGTGGGGCGGGGTTGCATCGGTGCTCCGCTTCGGTGGGGCCGGCCTCGCGGCTGTGGTGCGAGGCCGACCGGGTGTGTGATGTGCTGGCGCTGTCACCGCTGATCACGTTGGTGGGTGCCGCCATCTCCCGGTGTCCGGGACGAGCAGGGCGGGATGGTCAGCGCTGGACGACGGGGCGGTCGATGTGGTGGTGGGTCACATTGGTGACGACACCCCGGCCCTCCAGGACTGCGGCGATTTCGTCGGCCACGACGACGGAACGGTGCCGGCCGCCCTGGCAGCCGATCAGGACGCTCACGATGTGGTTGTGCGGGTCGGCCCACCCGTACAGCAGGGCCTGGATCTGGCCGACGCTGTGGTCGATGACGGTGGGCGCGCCCTTGGTGGTGAGGACGTGGTGGCGGATCTCGGGGTCGCGCCCGGTCATCTGGCGCTTGGCCGGGTCGGCGTGCGGGTTGCGGAGTCGGTGGCGCAGGTCGATCAGGAGCGTGGCGCCGGAGAGCGGTTCGGGCATGCCGTGCAGCCAGCCGAAGCTCGCGATTTCGACCTTGCGGTTCCACTTCATGGTCTGCGTCATGGAGTCCACCTTCTTGGCCGCTGCGGGGCGGCGGTAGGGGTTTCCTGTTTCACACTTGTGCCGCGTCTGGAGAACTCACTCAGAACAGTGTTGTAGCTGTTCGAGCTATGCGCTGATGCGCATTTGCGCATGCCCTCAGTGTGCGCACGTGCGCACAATGATCGCAAGGGGGCGGCGGCATCAACTTCCCGTAGGAGTACGGGTTCCGGGAATCACCGAGGCCGCAGCCCCGGAGCGGGCTGCGGCCTCGAAGGTGTGCACAGGCCAGGCAGGGTGCGGCTACCCCCAGCGCCTGAGTGCCTGCTTCAGGTCCTCGAACCACATGGCGCGGCGCGCGTCGCGCGGCCCGCCGGGCGGGGTGCCGAGGGCGAGGACGGGGTCGTTGACCTTGTAGGTGGCCCGGTACGCCAGGACGTCCGTCGCGGTGTCCAGCCAGTCGTTGGCACCCCGTGCGGGGGCCATCGGGCCGAACGCGGTGTGGAACCAGACCGGCATCAGGTCGGTGCCGCTGAGCACGTCGGACAGACGGCTGCGCAGCCGCATCCGCAGCTTGGTGTCGGCCCGCTGGCCCGCGTCGATCGTCTTGCGGTGCATGGCGCGCAGCGCGTCGTCGGCCGCCAGCTCGGCCTGCGACTTTTGTACGTCGGCCCGCAGCTTGGCGATCCGGCCGTGCACTTCCCGGGCCTTGGGCGCGGAAGCCTTGAAGTCCCGCACGGCCGCTTTGCGCTTCGGATCCCCGGCCGGCGTAGCGGCCAACACCGCCGCAGCCGCCAGCACCGTGTGGCGGTGCAGGCGCCGTTCCTCCAGGGCGCTGTGGAGCCGTGTGCCCGCCATCTGCAGGCCGGCCCGCTGGTAGTCGGCCAGCAGGCCGGCCTGCGCGGCAATGCCATTTTCCACGATCAGGGCCAAGGCGTGCAGTTCGCCGCCCCGGTCGTCGAGGTCGGCGACGACCGCACCCTTGGCCTGCCGCAGGTGCCGTTCCAGGGCCGCGACCCGCGTCGTGAGGCGGGAGACGCTGCCCTCGGCATCCGAGATCTCTGCCCGCAGGTCGCTGTCGAGGCGTTCGGTCTCCTCTTTCGCCTCCTGGAGGTCGTACTCCAGGGAATCGACCCGGCGGGGGATGCCCTCCAGTTCGTCGACGCTGTTCTCCAGGTCGCGGAGCTTGTCGCTCACGCCCGACAGCTCGGAGGTGACTTCCCGCTTCACACGGTCGATCCGGCGGTCCAGATCGCTGTACGAGCTGTCCATGCTCACGCCGCCTTCACCTCCTGCGTGGAGCCGCCGGCGAGGGCGAAACCAGCCAGCCAGCACAAGACGGCGGCAATCCAGAACCAGCCCGAGATGACGCCGAAGACCAGGAGGGGCACAAGGACGGTGACGATGCCGAGAGCAGCCGCAGCCGGACGCAGCATCCCGTGCTCGCCCGGAACCGGCTCCACCGTGCCGACCAGGACACTGGCTACGGCCTGGGGGATGGCCAGCAGCAGCCACCCCCAGCTGATCCAGCCGGTCAGCGGAGCCAGGGCAAGGAGCACGGCCTGAATGCCGTGCGCCCATGCCGCCCACGTCAAAACGCTTTTGCTGGTCTTACGGTGCGGCGCCTCCAGCTTCGCTGGCACCGCGGCTTCGTACACCAGCAGCGCGGCCCCGGCCGCGACCAGCTGCTCGAACAGCGCCTCGTACCGCGGATCGTCCTGCGGCATGTCTTCCAGTTCCTGGAGCACCGAGGTGATGCCGGCCTGGAGCCTGCTGGTCTCCTCGGCCACCTCATGCCGTATCTCGCCCACTCAAACCCCCACCTGTGATGTGCCGCGTCCCGCCGAAAACACTGCCCCGCCGCGGCTGCCGTCAGCCCTGAAAAGGCCGGACGACACTACCGCCGCCCACTGACACCGCGCCCGCCCGCGAGGCCCGCCCGCGCCGTGCTGCCGTCGGCTCAAGTGGCAGCAGCTGGCCCCGCGTTACGAAACCTCCAACCATGTGCGAGCGTCTGCCCACGTCAGCGACCTTGGGCGAAGTGTGTTCTCACCACCGGCTGTACCTGGTGGCATACTGCGAGGCGCAGCGGCCACATCTGTGCCCGCGTTTTGCTCCTGCACCCGGACCCGGGCGGCGGGAGCTTTTTCGTTTCCACGCCCGGGTCCGCCCTACCGTCCCATTCCCGCCCCGGTCTGCCGACCGGGGCTTTTCGTGTTTCTGGAGGCATACGTGCACGCGCTGTCCGTCGGCTCACAGGCCGGTCCTGTTCCCTATGTGCTGGGTGTTGTCGCGCTCGTCCTGGTGCTGGCGCTGCTGGTGGCGTGGACGATCAGGGCGGTGCTCAAGAAGGCCCGCGCTCAGGATGTTCCTGCGGTGCTGTGCGGCCTGAGCCAGATCATCGGCGCTCTGTCGTGCCTGCTGCCCTGGGGAAAGTGGCGCAACGTCCCCGGGGAAGCGTCAGTGCTCAATCCTTCCGCCCTGCCCGGGCAGAACCCCGCGCCGGGGACAGCCGTCTCCCCGACAATCAGCATCAGCACCAACCAGCTGGCCGTTGTCCGGCCGGCCATTCCGGAGCAGCGCGACGGGACAGCGGGTCTGCCGGTGGCACGGGAGGGCAGGGGGCAGTGAAGCGACGCTACGACTACCGGGATCCGACGGCCAACCGGGCGGACACCAGCTCCATCAACCATGTCCTGACAACCCTCAACGACCTGGAGGTCACCGTCTTCACGCTGGCGATCGTTCTGGAGCAACCGCTGGCGACGATAGCCCGGCTGCTGCGCCGTTCTGATGGAGAAGTGGCGGGAATCCTGCGCGTGGCCACCTCCCGGCTGCGTCATCCCAGCCGTTCCACCGCCATGAGCGACGAGTTCGGCCAGGACGGCAAGATTGCCGTGTCGGCCGGACTGCGCAGCTGGGCGCGGGAGCTCTCCGAAGAGCTCGTGCGACGGTGCCCGCGGTGCGGCGAGCCGTTCTTACCGCACGACCTGGTCACCGCCCGCGGCGGCCGGCCCCGCCGCTTCTGCTCGAACGCCTGCAGGCAGGCGGCCTACCGGATGCGCCGCAAAGCCCCGGGCGATGGCCAAAAGCCGCAGCCCACAACGGCAACGCCTGGCGTCCGTCTTCCTTCGCGGGTGTTGGCCGGAGTGCCGACGTGCGATGTGTACAGCCCATGGGGTGAGAGCGGCCTTGCCGGGATGCCGGTGTGGTGTTTGCTGTTCGTAGCGCATGACGGCCCTCACCTCGCCTTGCGTGCACCAGTGCACGGCAGATCGCGATGGTTCTGCTGGACCGACGACCCGGACAAGCCCGCCCGGTTCCTTCCGATCTGCGGCCTCCACGACGCCGCTTGGTACCCGTCACAGCCGTGGACCGAGCCGGTCCGCTGCTGCGTCCTGCCTCTGAAACATTCGGGTGCGCACCTGCGGGCCCCAGTCCGGGCCCCGGGCAGTGAATCACCGGCGCAGGCCACGGACCGCAGCCTTTTCGTCGCACTGCGCCGCCGCCTCGGGACACACGCAACGGCGGCGCCCGCCACCGCTGTGACAATCCAGTCGGGACAGATGGTGCCCGCCAGTCCGGGTGCTGACGGGCACCGTCGGCCGCCGTCCTCGCCCTGGCCCGCCGCCGCGTCAACGTTCTCTGGGCCCTCCTCCGCGACGGACGCTGCTACGAACTCACCCCGCCCAATGCCTACGCGGCTTGACAGACGGCATTAGGAATCGGTGGCACAGGACACGGGCCGAAGCCCTTGCGAAGGTCATCGCGTGCGACATAAGCGCGACAACCCGGTGATGAACTGGACAGGTCACCGACTCCCAAGGAGGGGACCATGAAGCAGGAAGAGATCGAGCGGATCCAGGCCGCCTACACCTCGCTGAAGGCACTGGATGCGCAGGGACGTCACCAGGCACTGTGCTGGCTGAAGGCCGCCCTCGGCTTGGAGGTGACCTCCATCGGCGCCGACGTGGTGCTCAATGATGCCGCGGCCGACGGGCTCACCGTCCCTGCGGACTAGCTGTGGGAGATTCCGGCGTCCACGCGCTCGCATAGTCGGCGACGCCCTTCCGGCGTCCGCCCTTCCCGTCGCCGCCCCGTGGGGCCAGACTGAGGGCATGGCCAGGAGACCGACGCGGCGCTGCGAGCTGTGCCGGAAGCCGCTGCCTCGGGACGCGGGGCCGAACAGGCGGTTCTGCGACACCGTGTGCCGGTCGAAGCACTGGCGGCGGGTGCACCGGCAGGCCACGGTCTTCGCCCTGGCGGTGTACCGCAGCCTGGAGGCCCTGGGCATGGCCGCGACCGATTCGTACGTCAACGGCCGCTGTCCGATGTGCGGGTGGCTCGTGCCGGTGAGGAAGCGCAGCGACTCGGTGTACTGCTCGAAGCGGTGCCGTACGCGGGCCTGGAGGGCGCGGAAGCGGCTCGCGATGGCGGGGCGTGACGCTTCCGAACGGCCGTGACGGCAGGCGTCACCGCGAGGCGCCTATGCGTCACGATGGATCACATGGGGCGGTATCCGCCGGCAGGCCACGCGAGGATGCGGGTACGTGATCCGTTCGAACTACTGACAGGGTGGGGTTGTGGCAGAGACGGAGCGGCCGGGTGCGTGGGAGACCCTGCACGAGCAGGCATACGCAGAGGGCTCCTGGGTCCGAGTGCAGCGGCTGGCGTGGGAGCTGACGAAGCGGGTCATCGGCTACGACCCTGGAGACATCGAGCGCATCGAGGAGGAGGGTGGGATCGTCGGCGCCGACCCGACGGCCCGCCAGGAACGCCTGACCCGGTGGATGCCCGCCTCACGCCTCCTGGCACTCGCCTTGTGGCGGGCAGCGCGAGAGGCCGATGTGCTGGTCGACGAGGTGCCGCTGAACCGCGCGCTGTGGTGGCTGGGTGGAGCCCGCCACCATGACTTCTACACCGACCCGCTCCCCGAATGGTCCCGGTCCCTGCCCGGGAGCTGGGACCGGGTGCAGCGGCGCGAGGAGCCGCTGCTGGAGTCGGCGCGGTCGATCGTGACCTGGCATGTGATGCAGGATCTCAAGGAGAACGAATCCGTCCGTGACACCGCCGACGGCACACCCGACCCGCCGCTGCTGCTCGGTGACCGGTGCCGGGCCCTGGCATCGGGCCCCTACCGAGATGGCCACCGGCCTCGGTGGGCCGGCACGGTCGAGTACGCCGTCCGCGGCCTCACCCGGGCCTCGGACGAGCTGAGGGCCGGCCGGTGGGCGCCGGGCCCGGCTGCCCGCCACGCCGCCGCGGCCCTGCACCCGAGCCTGGTCGCCGCTCCGGACGCCCCCGAGATACCGGACGAGGTCACCGGGCCCGCTTGGATCCAGCGGGCTGTCCGCCTGGTCCACCTGCACGCCACGATCGGTGCCGTCCAGGGCCACCACGGCCATGGCGGCGACCTCGACTCGCATCCCCGCCAGCCCTTCGGGTCCGCGCTGGCCAGCACCGCCGTGGCCCTGGACGAGATCGGTGCCACCGTCCACGGGCTGGAAGCGGCGTGGGCCCGTCGGGACGACGCCAGCGTCGCGCTGTGGGAGCGGGTTCACCTGCCGGTCGCCGTACGCGAGCACATCACCGCCTTGGAGGACATGCTCACAGTCTTGTCCGGGCTGTGCTTCTACATGAACAACACCGACGAGGCGCACTGAAGTATGACTCGGGGACAGCCGGAATGGCACCTTTCGGCTCACGCATCACAAGCCTGCTCTGAGCTGGGCTTTTCGGGCTTCCAAACAGGCACTTACTCAGGCCGGCATCCCGGACCGCCGCCTGCCGCTCCCAGAGCTGGCACGCGCCCGTCACGAACGTGGCGACGACGTGAGGGTTCGCGCCCGTCCAGCTCGGGAAGCGGGCGGCCCCTGCCAGAGCTTCGTCCGCCGGGCGTCGGGCTCTGGGGTGGTGCCCTGTGGGCCAGGCACGCCCAACTATTCGCACAAGGGCGGCCCTACACCGCGCTGGTGACGCCACATAAGCAAATGAGCGGTTGCGCAGGCAATGACCTGCACAACCGCTCATCTTGCGTCATGCCGGGGCGGGGGTGCTCAGCGCCAGTGCTGGGCCATCTTGTCGACACGCTTGCGGAGCCGTTCGTCCTCCTCATACAGCGCGATCATCGCGCGGATACGCGCGGTGGTATCGATCCCGTCCTCCACACCCGCGAGCTTGAGCATCTTCTTCTGCGCCGGGGTGGTGGTCAGGTTGATGCGGGCACTGTAGAAAACCGTCTTCTCCTGCTCGGCTGGTGGCGCTTGTTTCGTGGTCGCGAGCTTGTCCGTAGTCGGTGGTGCCGACGCGGTGGTCTTCTTGGCTGTCGTCCTTCGTGCTGTTGTCTTCTTCGCCGTCGTGCTCTTCTTCGCCGGTGACGTCTTCTTCGCGGCTGCGGTCTTCTGTCCGGGGTTCAGAAAGCGCTTCGCGCCTTCCTGGGCTTTTTTGCGGCGCCGTTCCGCAGCCGTCTCGGGGGGCGAGTCCGCGTTGGTGTCGTCTTCCATTGAGGTCACCCAATCTTCGTGCTGATCTCGTAGAACAGGTCCAGGCCGAACTTGCGGAGCATTCCGCGCGACCGGTGGCCGTAGTTGTCGGCCACCTGGTCGCTGAGCTTCAGCTCGGTCTCCAGCAGGGGTACGCCCATCTCGGTCAGGGCGATCCGTCCGGCATCGGTCATGATCGTGTTGCGGGCCATGGTGAGGACACCGTTGAACGGCTTGCCGGCCTTTTGGATGACGGCGAGCGTGGCCGGGACGCTGTCCTGGTCGGCCGGGCGTGCGGGGCACGCCATCAGCACGTAGTCGGCGGCTTCGATGGCGGCTTTGGCGATGGCCAGAGCGCCGGGGGGCGGCCCGTCGATGGTGACCAGGTCGCGATGCTGGGTGGCGATGGAGATCCGGTGCGGAAGTTCCTTGGGGGAGGGCATACCGGTGACGGTCATGCGCAGCGGCCGGCCTTCGTCTTCTGCCCTCATGGCCCAGCGCATCATGCCGCCCATCGGGTCGGTGTCGATGCTCTCGACATCGAGGCCAGCTTCCACGGCGGCCTCGCTGAGGGCGACGGTGGTCGTCGTTTTCTGTGCGCCGCCCTTGAACTGGCACACCGCAATCTTCGTTGCCATACGGCCAGGCTAGAGCATGTGCACATGCGCAGACGCCCACGGACACATGATCCGTGGGCGTCTGCGCGGGCCCGCGCCGCTGGCAGTCATGACTTCGCGGAAGTCACGATGATGCGGTGCCTTCTTGTTAATGATGAGCAAGGCGAGACGCCGATGAGCTGGAGGGACACTGTGGCGAACGTGTGGATCTATACGGCACCTGACCGTTACCGGGAACTGGAACTGGTCCGTGCCGACGCGGTGGTCCGGATCCGTCAGGTGCAGGACGGCCGGGGGGGTTGTTGTCGATCTGTTGGCGCCCGACAGGACAATCGCCGTTGCCGCTCCCGCCGGAACTGAGCGTGAGCCGGTGCTGCCCGCGCGCTTCGCCGTGGGGCTGCTCCAGGCGGTCGGGCGGGCCCGCGTCCAGGCCGAGGAGGACGACCGGGAGCGGGTGGTCACCGCCCAGCTCACGTCCAGCAGATCCTGGAAGTGGGAGGTGTCCCTCCTAGATGACGCTCCCCACAGCTGGCGGACGGAGAGCCCGCAGTAGGACGTGTAGCCATGCACGAATGCGCAGATGCCCACGGCGCAACGGGCCGTGGGCATCTGCGCATTCGCGGCTATGAGCGAAGGCGCAGATGAGCGTTGGCTTCGCGGGCGCCGCTGGCGTACAGAGGGATCTCCACAACGGTCAGTCCCGCAGCCGAGAGCATCTCGAAGCCCTGGCAGTCGTCGACGAACAGACTCGGCTCACGCCAGGCGATGACCACGCGGGTGAGGCCCGATTCGAGGATGCGCTGTGTGCACGTGGCCACGGGGTGGCGGCGCTGGCTGCACGGTTCCAACGAGCTGTAGATCGTGCCTCCGCGCAGCCTCTCAGGACTGCTCACCTTGGCCAGGGCCGAAGCCTCCGCGTGGACGTGAGGGTCGCCGGCCTCGCGGGAGTAGCCGCGGGCGACCTCGTCTCCATTGGAGTCGACGATGACCGCGCCGACACTGAAGGCGCCTTCGGCCGGCGGGCAGTGATGCGCTAGCTCAACGGCCATGCGCATCCACATCTCGTCAGCGTCCGTCCAAGGGTGCTTGGTCACTGGCCGCTCTCCTGCTTAGGCAGGTAGCGCAGCAGCACTACGTCGCCGACTGTCTTGGCCTCCGCCAGCGTCATCCGCCGAGTGGAGCCGCCGGGGTAGGCGGCCGGGTTGAGGAACCGCGGAGCCTCGGAGTCGCCGACCACGAGCGGCGCGATGACGAGGTGGATTTCGTCGGCCAGGCCCTGGGAGAGGAACGCAGTATGGATGGTGCCACCGCCTTCGACCATGAGCCGTTCGACGCCGCGTTCACCCAGGTCGTCCAGCAGCTTGCCGAAGTCGACGGTTTCCCCGAGCGGGACGACGTCGGCCAGGCCGGTGAGGCGGTCGCGCAGCTTCTCCGCTCCCGCGTCGGTGGTGTAGGCGACCTTCTGATCGCCGTGGTGCCAAAACTTCAGGTCCGGGTCGATGTCACCGGAGGCGCTGACGGTGACCTTCAGCGGGTAGGCCGGCTTGCCGGCGGCGACGCGGGCGGCACGCCGATCTTCGCTGTTGACCAGGAGGCGGGGGTTGTCGGCGCGCATGGTGCCGGCACCGATGAGGATGGCGTCACAGTCGGCACGGACCTGGTCGACGCGGTCGAAGTCGTCGGCGTTGGACAGCAGTAGACGGTCGGGGCTGGTGTCGTCGATGTGGCCGTCGATGGAGGTGGCGACGCTCAGCAGGACGTATGGACGAGGCATAACAGGCATCTCCTGGGTCAGCAGGGTCGGCGGGCGGATCTATTTCTGGTGGGGAATGGTGCTCCTGAGCGCGTCGTGGAAGTCGCCCACGGACGGGACCGTACGCCACGGGGCCAGGGCGGTGTCGAGTGAGGCCAGCTCGGTGAGGATGCGGGCGGACCCGGTGCTGGCGCCCACAGCCAGGGCGTCGGCACCGGTGCGGGCGGCCTGCTCCGGTTCGCGCGCACCAGCGTGGGCCATGGCCTCGCGGGCGAGGTAGACGCCGCGGTCGCGGTGGTAGCCGGACGGCAGGCTGCGGATCGCGTGCCGGAACCCTGTGGCGGCCTTCTGGTGCTGACCGAGAACGGCGAGGCTGCGTGCGCGGTGCACCTCGATGTAGGCAGGGTCCATCCACACGCCCCACGGGGAGGACGGATCCAGATCCCGCGCCCCGAGCAGGTGCAGCGCCTGGTCGTAGGAGCGCTGCGCACTGGGTGCGTCGCCTTGGAGGGCGAAGCCGTGCGCGGCGTACACCGCGGCGACCGCCGGCAGCTTGGTGTCGGGCCGGGCCATGTTCTGCGCGGCTTCCCCGTTGTCGATCGCCAGGAACGGGTCGTTCATGTCGCCGGCGAGCTGCGCCTTGCGGGCCAGCACGTACACGGTCAGGTCGGGGTCGCCGCTGGAGTAGGACCACTCCAGGGCCCGGTCGGTCCAGTACTGGGCGGCACGGAAGTCGCCCGCGTCCTGGTGGAGCCAGCCGCAGAACTCGGCGAACTGCGTCTGCATCTGCATCAGCTCGCGCCGGTCGGCGCCGGTCCGGGTCTTCCGCAGCTCCTGGATGATGGCGATCTGGTCCGTCACGGTGGGAATCACCGAGCGGGGGCCGAACAGGTTGTCCTTGTCGATCAGGACCCGCCGCATGTCCTGCAGGTGCTGGATCGGGTTGATGTCGGGGGCCAGCAGTGGGGAACCGCCGGAGGCGGCGAAGGCGGGTGGGCTCGCGGCAGCAGTCAGGGCTGCCGCTGCGCCCATACCGAGGAAGGCGCGGCGGGGTACGGACACGAAGATGACCTTTCCGTCGTGGAAGGCGGGGAGAGAAATCTCCTCACCGTCCTCCCACGGTGTCCGTTCTGCCGGATCATCCTCCAGAGCGCCCGGTGCTTTGGCTTCATGGGGCACGGTTTTGGCTTCATCCGGGAGCGGCTGGCACCGGATGTCGACGCCCTGGTCGATCATCGTGCGGAGCCGCACCAGCTCTCCGCCCGCGCCCACCGCCCGGTCGTAGGCGCGCACCACGTCCAGGGTCGGCAGCTGCTTTCCCCGCTCGGAACGCCCGAGATAGGTGGAATGAAACGTGATTTTCTTGCTCAATTTCCCCAGCGACAGGCCGGGCTGCTTGCCGCGCCAGGTGCGCATCCGCCAGCCGAGGAACGCTTCCACGCTCTCGTACGGATTCAGGTCGATCGGCTTCTGTCCCAAGGGTTCCCGCCCTCCCCGATGAAGCTTTCAAGCGGCTCCATGTGGCTGCATGCCATATCTGGAATCCAGCTCACCCACGGGCAAGCCTAGTTGTGCATCCGGTCACAGCGCCGGTCCCGCACAACCGGAAGGGAGAGCTGAAGCATGCCGACGCCGCTACGCATCGAACTCGTAGTCCAAGACGTAGACCGAGGCGTCCAGCACCATCTCGTTGACCTCGATGACCCGGCGCTCAGCGGTCCATGCGGTACGCACCAACTGGATGACCGGGTTGGTGGCAGTCAGCTCCAAGCGCTCGGCTTCCTTGGCCGAGGGTGCGCGCACACGAAATTCTTCACGGAAACGAACAGGGGTCTGGCCGAGCTCGGCGAGTCGGGCGTACGTGCCACCGGGGCCCGTGTCGGGCTGGGTGATCGCCGACCCGGTGACTACGGCCTGCGGCAGGAAGGAACGCGAGAGCAGCACCGGTCGGTCGGCGACGACGAAACGTCGGGAGCGAAGACAGGCAGTCTCTCCTTCCTGCAGATGGAGAGCGGTCGCGATGTGCGCGGGAGCAGTGACCTCGTCCACGTACAGCTGGTCGACAACGAGTTCGCGACTCTCATCTGTCGACCAGACCGATGCGCCGGAGCCCCAGCGTTCCTTGGCAAGGCGCTGGATGCCATGGCGACGGATCGGAGCGAAGCAGCGTACGTAGTTGCCGGATCCTCCACGTGCCTCGATGAGCCCTTCGGCCTTGAGCACGTTGATCGCCTGCCGCACGGTCATGTCAGCCACACCGTGCTGGGCTGCCAGCTCCCGAAAGCCGGGAAGTCGATCGCCGTCGCCGAACTCGCCGGCCTGCACAGAGGCCCGGAGGGCGTTGGCGATCTGCTGGTACTTGGGGGGCTTCTTGCCCGACATTGTCACCTCTTCGATCCGACTTCTACCAACCCTAAGACCCCGCTAGGTAAGTGGCCAACAGCGCTAGCGCGGTCCGCTGGCTTTGCCACTCTCGCCACCCACACCTCATCCGTACCTGAATCTAGCGCAGAAGTTGACCGCGCTAGCGCGGTCGTGGTTCGCTGTGAGTGGTCGGAAGGCCAGGCCACGACTCCTGTGGGGTCGGTGTGGGCTGCCTGTGGGCTGCTTTTGTGGGCCATGGGCAACCGCGCACTTGCGTCGATGGGCACTTGCGCATGTGCGCGTCCTCTGACGCGGGATGATGGGGCTATGACGGAGCAGGATCTGAAGGGACTGAACCGGATGGGCAAGGGCAGCAACGCCGGGGGCGAAGGCGGCGCGGCGGTAGCCGGCGTTTCGCGGTGGCGGGGAAGTACGTCCCGGTGGAGGGGCGGCACGAACGGGCACATCCCGGTGGCCCGCGTCGCTGAAGAGGGGCCCGGTGGGGAGCCTGTGGGGGCCGGTGGGGAGCCGTCGGCCGAGGAGCAGGAGACCCGCGGGGCACTGGCCGCGCAGGAGAAGCGCGTCACGATCATCGGCTACGTCGGTATGACCGTCGTGGTGCTGATCACGGCAGCCATGTCGTGGCGGGGCCTGGTCGGCTTCGGCCGGGACACGCTGGGGATGACGGGCGAGCTGCCGTTCGGTGTGCCGGTGGCTTTCGGTGTGCCGGTGTCGCTGGACATCGCGGCGATGGTGTGTGCCGCGCTGGCGCTGCGGTCGGTGGTCAGCCGTGACTCGTCGGCCGGCCCGCGGCTCCTGACGCTCCTTCTGGTGGGCGGCTCGATGGTGGCGAACTACTACCACGCACAGACGGAGCCGGGCGGGTCGGCGGCCGCCGCCCTGTACTACGGCGCGATGTCGTTCGTGACGTGGGCGCTGTGGGACGTGGTGCTGCGCCAGATCCGCCGGTCGGTGCTGCGGGCGTCGGGCGCGCTGGAAAACCCGCTGCCGAAGTTCCGGCTGGTGCGCTGGCTGCGCTACCCGCGTGAGACGTTCGGCGCCTGGTCGGTGGCGGTCCGCTACGGGCTGGAGCGGCCGGAGGACGCACTGGACCGGGTGTGGGAGACCTACCGGGTCAAGGAGGAAGAGGAGCAGCTGGAGGAGCTGGAGCGGCTGGAGCGGCTGCCGGAGGACATGAGTAAGCGGCAGGCGCTGGAGATGGCCTTCAAGGCCCTGGGACGGATCGACGCTCCGGGCGCGGTGGAGTGGTGTGCCGAGCGCGGCAAGGACGTGGACCGCTCCTACGCCTACGAGGTCGCCCGGAAGATCGGGCCCCGCGAGCTGGCGCCGGTCGGCTAGGCGCCCCACGTGCCCACGGCGGTCTGACCACCGCCCGACGGCAAAAAGATCACTCACCCACAACGCAGTACGGGACCGGCGGGTCTGACCGCCCGCCGCCCCGCTCCCCCTGGTTGCACACATGCGCACTTGCGCTACCCGCAGCCAGCACAAATGGAGATGGGCGGGCTCATGGCCCGCCCACCTGGAACCGGCGGGTCTGACCACCCTCCGGCCCGGGACGCACTCTCACCCACAACAGCGAGGTTCGTCATGCCCAGTCTCGCACTGTCCGAGACCGATGCCCACATCCCCCCGGCCTTCACCCACACCGACCCCACGGCCGTCCTGGCGGCGGCCGACACCACCGGCAGCCCCGTCCCCGGCATCCTGCAGTGGGCGTTCACCACCCCCTTCGGCTTCGGCTGCACCTGCGCGCTGGCCCTCGGCATCGCGTGCCTGTTCAACGAGAAGCTGCGCAAGGGCCTGTCGCCGCTGTGGCGGCTGGTCACCGGCGGCCTGGTCTTCGCCGAGCCGGGCCCGTGGGGCAGCTCCTGGTCGCGGCCGGCGCCGGAGCGGCCGCAGAACCAGCCGATGTTCCGCGGCGAGCGCATCCCGAAGACCCGCTGGGCCAAGGCGCCCGGCTACGTGCGGATGGCGATCCGCTGGGCAGCCGCGGCGTACAGCTACTTCCTGTCGGTGCTGCCGTTGCTGACGCTGACGGTCTCCGTACTGATGGTCATTGCCGTGGTCGTCCACCGCGGCCTGCGGCTGGTCCAGGACCGCGTGTTCAAGCGCACCATGGCCGTCTTCGCGCAGGGCGCCTCGGTACTGCTGGGAGACGCCGGCGACCCGCGCCGCTGGATCGCCGTCCCGAAGGCACGCCTGACCTGGTACCCGATCGCCCTGGACCCGCGTGTCACCCGGCTCGCACGCCGCATCTCCGAGGGCCTGGAGCAGCGGCTGGGGCGCCTTGCCGTGCCCATGCTGCGGATCCCGCTGGAGGAAGACAACGCCCGTGTCCTGGTCCAGCTCGACGCCGGCCTCATCAACAAGCCGTCGCTGGCGGAGCTGAAGCGCCTGGGTGAGGCCCGGCTGCCGGAGGGCCCCTGGAAGGGCACCCACCACGAAGCCGAGCTGACGATGGAGTTCAAGCACCCCAAGCGGCCACCGGCGAGCGTCGTCTATGACGACGAGGCGTTCCACCAGTTCCCGGTGACCGAGGTGCCGATCGGCAAGTCGGCAGAGGGCTGGGAGATGCTGCCGCTGGCCGAGCTCACGCCGCACACCGTGGTGTCGGCGACGACCGGCTGGTGCAAGACGACGCTGGCCAACGTCTACCTCGCCCACGTCCTGGGTCATGGCGCAAGGGCGTTCATCAACGACCCCAAGCGCATCGGATACATCTCCGCCTTCGGGGATCTCCCGAACGTCACCATCCGCACCACGGCGGAGGGCTGGCAGGAAACCAATTACACCTTCCTGGCGGAGATGGAAGAGCGTTACAGGCTCATCGAGAAATACCCGGAAATCAAGGAAAACCCGCTCGCCTATTTCCAGCCGTGGTTCCTGGTCAACGATGAACGGGGCTCCTACGTCGCGGACCTGCGTGACCTGGCCAAGGCACAGGGCGAAAAGGGGGTACCGCTCACCCTGCGGCAGGAGAAGAAGATCCTGTGGCAGTCCCGCGCCGCAGGAATGTACATGCTCGACCTGGCGCAGCAGGCGAACCTGCCGGTCTTCATCGACTCGGACGGCCGTGACCAGCGCATGGCACGTATCGCATCGGGCCCGCAGACCCGGTCCGCGTGGGTCATGCTTTTCCCCGGGATCGCCAAGAGGTCCATTCCGATGAAAAAGGGACGCGCAGTTCTCGGTATCGGCGTGGACCACATCAAGGAAATCCAGCTCGCCCGCACTACCGACGACCTGGCGCGGGCCCGCGCGGAATCCGGAATCGAGGTTGCGGAGCGCGAGAACGCGGAGCGCGCCAAGCGGCTGAGGGAACTGATGGGCGGACAGTCGGCCACTGTCCGCCCGGGGGACGTACCCACTTCACCCGGCAAGATCGTCCCGAGTGTCCCCGGACAGTCCGGCCCCGGCCGGAGCGCGAGCGCAGAGTGGCCCGGCCTGCCCGCCGTGTCCTTCATCAAATTCGATAACGCCGCTGGTGAAAGCCAGGAAAAGAAGTTTCCTGCGCTCGGAAAGGCCGCCGGGGACGCCTCGGACTCCTGCCAGGAAAACGATCAGGAGACCGGCCCGTCTGTCCCCCCGGGGGACAGCAGCACCGAGGAAATGATCATCGG
The DNA here is from genome assembly GCF_055577005.1 of Streptomyces sp. NPDC033221. Lineage (NCBI taxonomy): Bacteria > Bacillati > Actinomycetota > Actinomycetes > Kitasatosporales > Streptomycetaceae > Streptomyces > Streptomyces sp. NPDC033221. The sequence goes on from NZ_JBVIQN010000056.1 coordinate 23,513, forward strand.
CATCGCGGAGGGCGCGGCCTTCCTGAAAATCACCAAAGACAATTTTGAGCGGAGTCGCAGGCGGCGGCCAATTTCCGGCGAAACGCGGGTTGGTACTCAGCCCGCATGGCGTCCGGTAGATCTCCGGGAATGGCGCGCTCAGGCACCGCGTGCCGGAACCAACTAGCCGCTGGAAAACCGACTCGCGTTCAGAAAGAGGACGTCATGCTGAACATTCCTGTCTGGGTGATCCTCGCCCTCGTCGTCGGCCTCTGCCTGGCCTTCCGGGCCGCCAAAGCCTGGATCATCATCATCGCCATCGGCCTCGGACTCTACGTGGCACAGACCGACTTCGGCCAGCAGGTGAAAAAGGGCTCGGATTCCGTCATCACCGGAGTCAACGAGCAGCAGAAGAAATAGGCGGACTGTCCGCCGGATGCCTGATCGGGCATCCGGCCGGACGCCCCCACCGGCACCCGGCCCGGGTGCCGCTGAGGGCGCCCGGCCAGCCGAGGCCGGCCCCCGGAACCGAGGGAGAACGTCATGGCGAACGACGAACCCGACTACACCGCCGGCGACATCGCCAAACTCACCGGAGCCGTCCTGTACGGGGCGGTCCGCCGGGGCCGCGGCAAGTCGCTCCAGCACACCGGCCGCATCATCGACCGGGTCCAGCAGAACGCCCGGGAGCGCGAGGCCATCCGGGCCCGGGAGGCGGCGGAGACCCGCAAGGCCCAGCTGCAGGTCAAGCACGGCAGCAAGAAGGACGGCTGAGGCGCCGTGCTCTTCTTCCAGCTCCCGCAGCGGGCCCGCACCGCCGTCCTGGTGCTCATCGCGGCCCCCGTCCTGGTCCTCACGCTCACGACGGACCCGCACACCGGGCAGAGCACCGGCCCGCAGCCCGCCCGCACGATTCCCGGCCCGGCCCACACCGCAGCGACAGGGGACTGAGCCATGGACGACACCATCACCACGCTCGCCACCCGGTCCTTCGACACGCTCCTGCCCCAGGACGGCGCCAGCCCCCTGGCCCACCTGCGCGAGCAGGCCACCGTCCACCAGGCCCACCGCACGGTGATCGCCTACTACCAGGCGCAGGAGGAACGCCAGCAGGCCGCCTACGCCGCCGCCGACCACGTCACCCACGAATACCCCGCCACGCTCGGCGCGGTGCTCTTCGGCCACCACTGGACCGGCTACCCGGCCGTGCCCGGGGGGACGGGCCCGTGCGCCGTGGCCCACCTCGGCGACGGCATCTGGCTGTGCCACGAACAGCACACCACCTACGAAGTGCTGCTGCTCATCGGCCCGTGCTCCTGCGGCCGCGGCTACCGCCAGGCCCCGGTCACTACGGAAGAGCAGCTCCTGGAAGCGGTCCACGACCTGACACGCGAACCGCCGTCCCCGGGCGCGACCAGCTGCGCACACCACTGCGGCCCCGTCAGCACAGCCGTACCGCCGTTCTGACGGCCTCCGCCTCCACCTTCCGCTTTCCCACCACACGCATCAGGGAGAAACCCGATGACCGAGACTGCCGAGACCATCCGCTACACCGCCGACGTCGTCTGCCTGCGCGGTGACGACGTCCTCCTGATCGAACGCCTCTACCCGCCGTACCAGAACCGGCTCGCCTTCCCGGGCGGACACGTCGACGCGGGGGAAACCTCCCGGGCCGCCGCCGTGCGGGAGCTGGCCGAGGAGACCGGCGTCAAGGTCTCGCCGGACGGCCTGGTCCCGATCGGCACCTACGACCGCCCCGACCGCGACCCGCGCGGCCGGTACGTCAGCGTGGCTTACGCGGTCACCGTGCCCGACGACACCACGGCCAGGGCCGGGGACGACGCCGCCACCGTGCGATGGGTGCCGCTCACCGAACTCGGCAACGGCGACCTCGCGTTCGACCACGGCGAAATCCTCCGCGATGCCCGCCGCCGGCACGCCGATCAGGCCGCCGACATCGCTGCCATCGGCGTTCAGAACCTCATCGAAACCGTCAACGAGCACGGCCACGAGAGCTCCGAAGCCGACCACGCGGCCTACGCCGCCGACATGCTGCGCCGCTACGCCCACGCCGCCGGAGCCACCGACGACGACATCAAGAACGCCCGCCGCTGAGAGGAACGACATGCCCATCACCACTGACTACGACGTCGAAGTCAGCCCCGGCGACGAGGTCGGCACCGACGCTGACCTGCTCTGCTGCAGCCAGACCATGACCGCCATCAGCCCCGACCAGCACGGCGCCCGCGTCCACGTCTGCGGCCGGTGCCGCACCCGCGCCGCCGTCGACAAGCACGGACTGCTCAGCGACATCACTGGCTGACCACCGGCACCAAGCCTGTAAGGAGACGACCCTCGTGTCCCACGACTGGACCTACGACTGCAACTGCTGCCAGGGCGAGAACTGCCCGACCTGCAACGACCCGAACAACCGGGCGTGTGGCGGGTGCGGTCATTGCGCCTACTGCCGTGACTGGGACGACTCCCAGAACGGCTGACCCGAGCGGGGCGGTCGCCCCGGCTGCACACCGTCGACCGCCCCGCACCCCGAATCCCCCGAACAGAGAACCGGAGTCCCCCCATGATGACCGCACCATTGGCCGCCCCCAAGGCGCCGGCCGCTTTTCGCGCCACTGCTGAGGCCGTTGACCAGGTGTATGCCGACGCTCTCGCGTACGAGCTGACCAGGCACCAAAACATCACCCTGCCCTCTGTCGACACACTGATCGCGCAGGCTGGCATCGTCGTGGGCACTGCCCCCGCCGACCCGGCCACCGCCTCCGCCACCGACACGGCCGTCAAAATGGCCGGACGCTACACGGGTCGCGCCGCCTGGTGGCTGCTGAAGGCCGCCGCCTACGGCACGGCCCTGGCTGTCGGCGGCGCCGTGGCGATTGCCGTACGCCTCCTTGCCCGTGACCCCGGCCAGCCGGTCCATGCCAGCGACTTCCTGCACGCCACCAGCGACTACATCCACGGCCGCGGGTGGGTGCAGCACTTCGTCGAAGCCGACCGGGGCGTGTGCGTCATCGGAGCCCAGCGTCAGCTGCTGCGCTCCGGCTTCGGCACCGACGACGACGCCCGCCGCGCCGCGGACTACCTCAAGCAAACGACCGGCGCCCGCAGCATCCACCTGTGGAACGACCGGCCCGGACGGCAGCAGACCACCATCCACGCCGGCCTGAAGGCCGCTGCCGCCCGTGCCCGCGCCGCAGGCGACTGAGGTGACGACGATGCCCGAAACCCTCCCCCTCGACCTGATCCTCGGCCCCGAAGGCGCCGCCGCGTTCCTGCGCGACCGGGCCGACGACCTGGCCCACCAGGACCACCTGGAGGCCGGCCTGGCCCTGCGTCTGGTGTGTGAACGCGCCAGCAACGGCGACCCCCTGATGGTCGCCGCACCTGGCCAGATCTGGAGCCTGCGCGACGACGTCGACCCCGACGACGCTCCGGCCACCCGCCTGTCCGTCCACGACCGGCTGGCCTGCCCGCCCCGCGTCCTGGTCCGCGACCCTGACGACACCACTCACGAGACCGACGAACTGCTCATCGAGGTCCTGGACCTGTACCGGCTCGACAGCTGGACACCCGACCCGGTCGCGCTGTGGAGCAGGGAGCCCATCCCGCACCCCGGGGGTGGTGAAGGCCGTGACTGACGACCGCCTCGCACAGATCAAGGCCCGTACCGGGGCCGCCTCACCGGGGCCGTGGCACCTGAACCCCGACTTCGCCGAGATCAGCAGCGGCGACCACAGCACCATCGCGGACTACTGGGAGCCGACCCCGACGAGCCGCAACGGCGAGTTCATCGCCCACGCCCCCGACGACGTCCGCTGGCTGATCGGGCAGCTGGAGCAGGCCCGCGCCGCCAACGCCAGCCTGGCCGAGGAGCTGACCGCCGTGAAGCTCTTCTCCGGCTTCCACCGGCGCTCGGCCGAACACCTGGCAGCCAAGCGCGACCGGGCCGAGCAGATCATCACCGAATGGGAGTCGGGCGTCGGCAGCACCACCGAGGCGCTGCACGCCGTCAAGAACGCGCTCGCCGCAGAAGACGGCACGACCACCGCGGACCGGTACGCGCGCCTCATGAAGCGGATCGCCAGCGGTGACCGCCCCCGCACCAGCTGACCGCACAACACCTCACGCAATGGCGCGCCCCGCTGCCGGCAAAGCCCGGGGCGCGCCCACCTCAAGGAGGCACACCGAGATGACCACACCCACCGTGGCCGTAGCAACCCGTCCGTCGGGAACGACCGGGCTCCGCCAGCTCCTGGCGGCTCTCGCCGGGCACACCGAGCCCTGGCTGCTGACCGCCCTGTCCGACGGGATCGTCGCCCTGGAAACGGAGATCGCCCACCTGACAGCGGAACGCGAGGTGGCCGAACAGCGCGTCGGCCAGCTCCTGGTCGACATGGTCGACGCCGACACCACCGCCTACACCCACCAGGGGCTGCTCGCCGATGTCGAGCGCCTCTCGGAGCGGCTTGCCCGGCGAGGGAGTGAGTCGTGATGGCCTGCCAGAACTGCGACGGCCGTCGCTGCGTCCCCGTCCACCGGTTCTCCGCGAAGCAGCCCAGCTCCTCGCTCGCCGCATCCCAAGCCGCGAACCTGGACCGGGAGCTGAGCGGTGCCGACTCCCACGTGCACTACCAGGCCCACGGTGACCAGTACGTCGTCGTCCGGCCGACCGACACGCGGGCGGTGCCCGCATGAGCACCGCAATCCGCCCGGCTATGTCCGTGACGCGCGAGCTGCCTGCGGGCAGCACCCGCTCGCTGCCGATCCTCGACGCGACCGTCGAGGTGCTGCGTGCCGCCGGTGAGGACGTGCACGTGGTGTACGCCGCGCACGGTGACGTGTTCAAGATCGTGCCGAAGGGGGAATCGTGAGCGACTTCCGTACCCCCGAGTCGCAGGCCGATGAGGCTGTGCGCCGGGCCCGGAGGGCGGGTCGTCCGGCCGTGCAGGTGCCGAGCGCGGATCGGATCGCCGGCCACCTGCTTCGTCTGATCGCGGTGGTCAGGCAGCTGCTGCCCGCGAGCCCCTACCCGGACGTGGCCATCACCATCACCCAGGTTTCCGGGCCCGATGCCGGGCGTGTGGCCGGGTACTTCGAGGTCCCTGACGAGCTGGCCCTGCAGGCGATCGGCGTACTGGACGCCCAGCTGGCGCTGCTGTCCACGGATGAGCTCAACCTGCGGCTAGGCCTGTACGACGACGGGCGGATGACGCCGGTCACTGGCCTCGCCCAAGACGCGGTGGACCGCCGCTGCGGGAACGGCCCGGGGCGCCCCGGGCTGCACGTCGTCACCTGGGAGGGCCGGTGATGAGCACCCTGCGGGCCCTGACCGTGTCCCAGCCCACGGCCGCCATCATCGCTTACGCCGGCAAACGCGTCGTCGCCAAGCGCTGGTCGACCGCCTACCGCGGCACCGTGCTGCTGCACGCCGGTCGCACCGTGGAGAGGCGCCACGGTCCCGCCGTCGCCGAGGCCGCACGGGGACTGCAGCTCGACTTCGCCTCCGTGCTGGCCGTGGCCCGGCTCACCGATTGCCATGTCGACGACGGTCGGTGCACCGTCTGGTCCACCGACGTGGGCCCCTTCCATCTGGTCCTGGACCGTGTCACTGCGCTGCCGCTGCCCGTGCCCTGGTGGCCCGGCCGCGTCCGCAGCCTGTGGGAGCCCCCGCAGGAACTGCTGGACCGGGTCCGCTTGCAGCTGTCCGAGACCGCCGCCCGCATGCTGCGCCAGGAGGGGCCGTGCTGACCGAGAAGCAGCGCGGCTGGCGGCGCACCCGCGACGGCCGGGACCTGTGCCCCAACCACACCGGGAGCACGCGGTGAAGCGCCGCGCTGGCGAAGGCCAGCTCGACCTGTTCACCACCGACCTCCCGTCGGCCGGGCCCGCCACCGCGGCGGGCCCGGCCGCCCGGCCCCTGGCCGCACCTGGCCTGTTCCGCCGCCGGGTCCTTCAGCCGATGGGCCCGGACGCCGTCGCCTGGATCGAGCAGCACGTCATCGCCGACTTCCACCTCGCCAACGAGCGGCAGTGGTGGTGCGACCCGGACCAGGACTGGGAGAGTGCCTGCGCCTGCCAGATGCCGACCTGGTGCGCCGACGGCCACCACGACCGCTGCCGCGCCCACTTCGCGCGCGGCGGTACCCTCCTCGCCGCGAAGCCGGAGACCCGCCTGCGGGCCCCGGCCGCGTTCCGGACCGGGCCGCCGCCGCTGTTCGTCCCGGTCTGGCTTGCCGACCGTGGCTGCCGCCCGCTGTGCCATTGCCCGTGCGGACCGCACCCGCAGTGCACGCGCGTGGTGTGCCTCAAGGGACGCCAGGGCGACCCGCTGCTGTCCTCCTGCCGGTTCGTGTACGTCGGCCGTCCGATGTACCAGGGCGGCTGGCGCCTGCACGGCCACCCGCTCGCCAATCCCTTCAAGGTCGCCAAGTGCGGCGATCCCGAGGCGGCCGTCGCGAAGTACCGCGACTGGCTGCGCCGGCGGCCGGAGTTCCTGGAGCGGGAGCTGTCCGGTCTGCGCGGCAAGGTCCTCGGGTGCTGGTGTCCCGACGGCCAGCCCTGCCATGCCCGACTTCTTGCCCAGCTCGCCGACGCGGAGGTGGCGTTGTGACGACCACGACGACGATCGAGTGGACCGATGCCACGTGGAACCCGGTCACGGGCTGCACGAAGGTCTCGGCCGGATGTGACCACTGCTACGCGCAGACGTTCGCCGAACGCTGGCGGGGCGTCGCCGGGCATCACTTCGAGGCCGGGTTCGATGTCACGCTGCGGCCGAAGGCGCTGGAGCTGCCGCTGCGCTGGCGTCGGCCCCGCCGCATCTTCGTGAACTCGGTGAGCGATCTGTTCCACAAGGACATCCCGGATGCGTACATCGCCAAGGTCTTCGCGGTGATGGCGCTGACCCCGCACCACACGTACCAGGTGCTGACCAAGCGGCACGCGCGGATGCGGTCCCTGCTGACCAGTTCCGCTTTCCGTGCGCTGTGCGAGGACGCCGAGGACACCCTCGTCGGGGACGAGGCCACCCCCGGCCTGCCGCGCTACCGGCGCCAGGCGTACCGCACGCAGTGGTGGAGCCACTTCGCCGCTCCTCTGCCCCACGTGTGGCTGGGGGTGTCGGTGGAGCACCAGAAGGCCGCGGACCTGCGTATCCCCGCGTTGCTGGAGACGCCGGCCGCCGTGCGGTTCCTGTCCTGCGAACCGCTGCTCGGCCCCGTATGGATCAGCGATCACATCTGGCGGACCTGCGTCTGCTGCGGCGGCTACGGACACGACGAGGCGTGCGCCCGCTGCGCCGATAGCCGCTGCGAGTCCGGCTATATCCGCCAGCTGGACTGGGTGATCTGCGGCGGTGAATCCGGCCGCGGTGCACGCCCGATGAGTCCCGACTGGGCGCGTTCGCTGCGCGATCAGTGCCGGGAAAGCCGCGTTCCGTACCTGTTCAAGCAGTGGGGGGAGTGGGCGCCCACCGGCCGGACGGCCATCGGCCGCCCGGCAGACCGGCGCAACCTTCTGGTCGGGGACCCGGTCGACGACCTCGGCCACCGGTGGGAGATGCACCGCGTCGGCAAGAAGGCGGCCGGCCGCCTCCTGGACGGACGGCTCCATGACGCGTTCCCGGGGGTGGCGTCATGACGCGTCCGTCGGTCCCGTCGGCCAGCAGCGGCATCACCTGGCCGGAGCGTGTCCCGGTTCCCGTGCCGCTGCCGCACTACGGCCGGTGCGGCGCCTGCCGGGAAGAGATCCGCATCCGCCGTGACGGGCTGCTGTACGTGCACCCCCGGCGCCGAGGCTCGGCTGCCCCGATCCTCATCGACGACAACGGGTACGCGGTGCTGACCTGCTGCGGCGGAGATGAGCGGCCGGAGCAGGTGCTGGAGGCGACGTTCGCCCGCTGGCTGTACGCGCAGTCCAAGCGGCGTGACGACTGGACCAATCCGATCACTTCCCTCGCGCAGCGTCTGTTCGTCGGCTGCACCCGCAGTCCGCGGCGTACACCACGCGACATGGCGTGGACCACCGCCGAGGAGCTGCACGCGCAGGAGCACCGTATCCAGCAGGCGCGTACCGGCTCGGAGATCCGCAACCCGCTCACCGGCCAGCGCTGCGACTGGGTGTGCCGGGACATCGAGCAGGCCAGCGGTTTCTACGGCGAACTCGTTCGCGGAGCGGGGGACGCCGCGTGAGCCGCCCCTGGGAAACTCCGTGCCTCAACGAGGGCTACTTGGCTCACTTTCGGGTGCAGGTCGATCCGTGGGATCTGGACCAGTGCGCGGAGTGCGAACTGTGCGGGAGCTGCATCACTCACCTGTGCTACAGGGACCAGGCCAGCTCTCTCCTGCACATGGACTGGTTCAAGGACTTCGCCTCCCCGGGCGAGAGGGAGTGCGGCGACCTCGGCGGACCCGTTCACCTGGTCCCGTCCACATACCAGCCGCGTATGTGCAATCGAGTTGCTGGCCATGACGGCAAGCATCGTGCGCGCATGGGTTGGTCGTGGCCTGCGTCCCAGGAGGTCTCCCGACGGCCCACACGGCCGGAGGTCCAGCAATGACCGGCGGCTACGACCCCGCCCGCGGCTGGCGGTGGGACCGGGAGGACGCGGCGGCCGGCCGTCAGCACCTGACCCGCTGGCTGCACGGTCACAACATCACGGTCGACCACACGGAGCTGGCGATCGACGGGCAGTGGGTCGCCGACGACCCGTGCGCCTACGAGGCCAGCCTGCCCAGCGATGTGGTCTACCCCGGCCAGGACCCGCGCGAATGCCCCGCATTCCAGGTCCTGTCCGACGGCGGGGTGGTCTTCCGCAACTGCATCGTCGCCACGGTCAGCGGCCCTGGTGAGGACGGCGTCGACTGCGTTGGGCAGGACGGCCCGCAGTGGCGCGACCTCCCTTCCAGCGAGCCCGGCACGACCGCCCCCGGCCGCCCTGCCCCGCGCGCTGCCGACATCCCTTCCCCGCGTTCCGGCTCATCCCGAAGGAGTGCTGCCGTATGAAGCTCATCCTCGACTCCGCCGACCTGTCCGCCGTGCTGCGGCTGGTCGCCCGCCGCGTGCCCGCGCGCCCCGGCCACCCGGTCCTGGCCGGGGTGAAGCTCACGGCCGCGGGCGACACCCTCACCCTGGACGCCTCCAACCTGTCGGCCGGAGCGCACGCCACGATCTCGGCCGCCGTACGGGAGGCCGGCACGGCTCTGGTGCCCGGCCGGAAGCTGTGCCATCTGGCCCGCACCCTGCCCGCGACCGGCGACGTCGACCTCACCGTGGAGTTCGGCCGGGCGCACGTCGCCTTCGACGCGGCCCGGGTCAGCATCCCGGTCCTGCCGGTGGACGACTACCCGGCCCTGACCGAGTCGGCTGAGCCCACCGCCACGCTCGCGGGCAAGGACCTTGCCGACGCCGTACGCCAGGTCGCCACCGCGGCCGGAAAAGACGAGACGCTCCCGATCCTGACCGGGATGCGAGTGGAACTGGACGGACCGTGGCTGACGCTGTGTGCCACCGACCGCTACCGGGTCGCCTACCGGCAGCTGCGGATCACCCGCAACGGCCGCCGACACCCCCAGGGCACGGTCGTCCCCGCCAAGCAGCTCGCCGACGCCGCAGCCGCGCTGCGCCGCACCCAGACCGTCTCCCTCGCGCTGCCTGCCCGGGACGGCCAGCCGCTCGCACTTTCCAGTGACCGGACAGCCTTCACCAGCAAACCGCTGGAGGACACCCGGCTCTTCCCGTCCGTCGCCACCATCGTGCCCACCGAGTTCGCCACCACGCTCACCGTGCCCGGCCGTCCGCTGGTCGCAGCGCTGAGCCGCATGGAACTGGTGGGGGAACGCAACGCCCCGGTCCGTCTCCACATCGACCCGGCCGGGCATCTGCACATCCGCAGCGGCTACGACGAGACCGCCCAGCTCACCGACCGCGTGGATGACTGCACCGTCACCGGCGGCGCGATGCAGATCGCCTTCAACCCCCACTTCCTGCTGCAGGGGCTGCGAGCGCTGCGCTGCCGGACCGCCGTGGTGCAGATCAACCTCGTCGCTCCCGACAGGCCCGCCCTGCTGCACACGGCCGGCGCCGACCGGTCGGCACTGCGTTACCTGCTGATGCCGGTCCGGACCCCCGAGACCACCCCCGACCCGCCCGACGAGAGGTGACCGCTTTCCCCGAGATGGTGCACCCGGCCGCCCCGCACGATCACCCGAACAGGAGACACCTGATGACAGCCAACCACCACGACACCGGCGCCGCAGGCAAGGACGAACAGGCCAGGCAGGCGCAGGAACGCGGAGACACCCGGACCGCGACGCGGCTGCGGCTCCAGGCCGCTGCCGCCCGCTTCACCGCCGTCAACGCCCGCCGGGCCGCAACACCTGCGGAGCCCAGCAAGAAGTGACCTGCCATCACGTCGGAGCGTTGCGCTGGGCACGGACTTACCACCCGGGCCCGGCAACACGCCGATCTTTTCGTTCGTGGCACACGCGACGGCTGTGATGCGGTAGCGTCCGTGAACGAAATGATTCGCCCGACGTAGGGGGTTGGACGATGCAGCAAGGCAAGTCCGTGGAACGACGGGTCACCTTCCAGGAAGTCGCTGAGCGCGCGAGCACCTCGCACACCCGCGTCCGGAAGCTTGTGGCCTCGGGGATTCTCGGGAAGTCCGGCTACCAGCCGGGCAACCGGGACGGACTCCCGGAGGAAGCAGGCGAGCTGATCGCCCGCGTGCTGCGGGCCCATGTCGCATCACCGTCCACCGCACAAATCATGCAGACCGACCCCGCGATGGTTCTCGAAGCCGCCCTGGCTCTGGCGGAGCTCGCCCGGCGTCAGCTGGACCAGAACGCCGCTCGCGGGATCTCCCAGATGAAGGCCGTGGCATGACCCGCGGCTGAGCACAGACAACTGCACACACCCCTGACAGGGGCCTCAGAAAAGAGGACAGGCGCTCCTAGAGCGGCCGGCAAAAACCGCTGGAGCGCCTGATCCACCCGGCTGGTAACCGGGCTTACTGCTGGCCCCTGAAGGGCACGTACACAACCCGGAGAGTACCCGACAATGGGCTCTGTAGGCAGATCGGCCGCATTTCACGAGCGTGCCGCCCTTCACCTGATCACCGAGAAGCTGACCGACGCGCAGTGCCGGCCCCGGCCGCGCGGCTCGGATCACCTCGACTCCTGCTGCCCCGCCCACGACGACTCCCGCCCTTCCCTGACCGTCGACTGGAAGCCGAATCCGGGCCGTGTCCTGGTCTGCTGCCAGACCGGGTGCTCCACCGACGACGTCACCGCCGCGCTCGGCATGACCCTCGCGGACCTGTACGACGAACCGAAGCAGCGCGGGGAGGGCCGATACGAGTTTCGGCCGCGCCCGAAGACGGCGAAGAAAGCCACGCCGAAAGCGAAGCCGAAGACCACCCCCACGTGTGACCACCGGTTCCGGCGTACGGGCACCGAGTACCTCTACACCAACGAGCTCGGCATCCTCCTCTTCAAGGTCATCCGCGAAGAGTGCACCCGCGGCTGCGGCAAGAAGAACTTCCCGGTCCGCACCCCCGACCCCGACCACCCCGGCAAGTGGCTGCGCAAGTGGCCAGCCGCCGACGCGTCCCGCCCCCTGTACCGGCTGCCCGAGGTCCTGGAGGCCGTACGCGAAGGCCGCACCGTCTACCTGGTGGAAGGCGAGAAGGACGCCGACGCGATGGCAGCCGCCGGAGCCGTGGCGACCTGCAACCCCGGTGGCGCGGCCGCCGCGCACCGACCCACCAAGTGGCGCGACGAGCACACCAAGGCCCTCGTCGGCGCCCGCGTCGTCATCGTCGCCGACCGTGACGAGGCCGGATACCAGCACGCCAAGGCGGTCAGCGCCGCGCTCCATGACGTCGCGACGTCCCTGGACGTCGTCGAGGCCGCGGAGGGCAAAGACGCTCACGACCACCTCAACGCCGGGCACGGGACCGGCGACTTCGTACCCTGCACCTGGGGATCGGCCGCTCCCGCCCTCGAACCGGCCGGGACCGAGGACCACGGCGAGGCCGACGTCATCGACCTCGGCGCGCACCGCAAGGGCGGCGGCCCCGGCGGGCCGGGAGACGGGGACAGCGGCTCAGGCGGAGGCACCGGCGGCGGGGCAGGCGGCGACGAGCCGCACCCGTTCCTCCTCAGCGACGACTTCGCCGTGATCGACAGCGTGCTGGCCAAGCGCAAGCGCAGCCCCGGCCCCAAGCCCAAGGGCAAGAAACCCCGGCCCGTCTTCGTACAGATCCTTGACGCCGACGTGCGCGTCACCCGCCTCTACACGCTCGACACCGGCGGCTCGGCGGACAAGCCGAGGAAAACCGGCACCGCCGACCCGGCCACGGAGCAGAAGAGGAAAACGGCCGCCCGCTCCCGCACCCGCGGCTACGACCTGGAGGTCACCAAGGACGGCGACACCGTCACCGTGGAGCGCGTCACCCGCGAGGAGTGGACCAAGCTCGAATGGGTCGACCGCCTGCCCTTCGACCTGTCGTACACCGACACCCCGCAGGGCCGCTCTGACGTGCGCAACGGCATCCTCGCCGTCTCCGACCCCGAGACGGTGTCCGCCTTCGCCCTGCTGGGCTGGCGCGAAAACATCGATGGTCGCCAGATCTACGTGCACGCCGGCGGCGCGATCGACGCCAACGGCCCCGTAAAAGGCGTGGACGCTCAGCTCCCGGACCAGCTCAAGGACTATGTCCTCCCGGCCCCGCCGACCACCTCAGAGGCGCTCAGAAAGGCCGTGAAGGCATCTGTGGTCCTCCTGGATGAGCTGCCCGCCCGGATCGCCGCGCCACTCCTGGGAGCCTCCTACAGGGCCGTTCTGGGCGATGTGCACCGGCCGGTGATGCTGCTGGGCACCAAGGGCACCGGCAAGACCTCGCTGGCCTGCGCCTGCGCGCAGCACTTCATTCCGGGGATCGACATCAACGCGATGCCGATCCCGGCAGGCGAGGACGCCATCACGATCCCCACCTTGACCAAGCTGTTCCATCTGGGCGGCGATGTCCTGCTGCCGCTGGACGACCTCGCCCCCGACCGCGGGCTGGAGCGCTCACAGCAGCGCGCCAACCAGATCATCCGCGCCATCTTCAACGCCACCGGCCGCCAGCTCTCCGAGAAGACCGGCGGTTTCCGCTCCGTGCTGAAGCCGCGCGGCATCGCCGTGCTGACAGGCGAGTTCCCGGCCAGCGCGGGCAGCGCGGAAGACCGCGTGCATTACATCCCACTGGTGCAGGGCGAATTCCGCATCCGCACCCTGATCAAGCTGTCCCTGCCCGAGCTGGCGCACGGCAGGGCCTCGCTCACCGCCGCGATGGCTCAGCACTACGCCCCCAAAATCCCGATGACTGACACCCTGAAGACCACCATTGCCGCGTACACGGCGGAGTTCGCCCACGAGGGAGCGAAGGACGAAGGTCAGGACCTGCGCCACTCCGAGGCCGTCGCCGAGTTCGCCGCCGGCTGGCGGGCGATGCTCGACATGGCCACCGAACGCGGCGCCCTGAGTCAGGACGAAGCCGAAGACCTGTGGGTCCGCGCGAAGCAGGGGCTGCTGGAGGCCAAGCGGCGGCAGGCCACCGTCAGCAACCGCCGCAGCGTCCCGGAGCGGGTCGCCGACCTGCTGTTGTCCGCCTTCATGTCCCGCGCGCACCTCGTGTCCAGCGACACCGGCGGCACCCCTGAACAGGCCACCGCCCTCGGCTGGGAGATCTGGCGCCCGGCCAGCAACAGCGACTTCAACCGGAGCGAGCCGGAGCTGCGCCCGCGCGGCGTGGCGCTCGGATGGACCGACGGCATCAAGGTGTGGCTGGACCCCGGCATGGCGTACGCCACCATCGAAGCGCAGGCGAGCGCGGAGAAGGACCCCATCAACCTGGGCAAGCGCTCCGTCGCGCAAGCCCTCGCGGACGCGGGCGTGCTGGCGACGGAGGACACCAAGGACGGCCGTCGTACCGAGGTCCGGCCCGTCATCCAGGACAAGCGTCGCCGTGTATGGGAGTTCGAGCTGGCCTGGCTGTTCTCCGAGGGCACCCCACCCGCCAGCCCCACTGGAGACGATGGCGGCACCCCGGGCGACGACACCCCGGACCAGCCCGCCGACCAGGGCGACACCCCCGTCCAGGAGACGCCCGCCGAACCGGCACAGCAGGAGCTCCCGACCGACACGGTCGGCCTGCCCACCCCCCGTACTCCTGAGCCCGCGCCCGTCCCTGCCGCTGTCGTGGCGGCACCCGAGCAGAGCACCACTGCGCCCAGCACACCCCAGACGAAGAAGGAGGAGGCCATGCCCCCCACATCTGCACACATGCACACGGACCCGGCTGCCAGGTTCGTCGCTCCGGCGGTCGTCGCTGACGCCAACGGCGGGCACCTGGCCGACTCCCGCCTCACCTGTGTCCCGCTCCCCGAGCGGCTTGAGTCGCTGGCCGACCTTGCTGAGTGGGGCGCCACGCTCCGGCTCGGAGTCAGCCGCGACTTCGGCCTGCCGGACGACGCACAGGTGTGGATCTGGCCGGACGTCGCAGAGAGGATCGGCCTGCCGAAGAAGGCCCCGGAGCAGGGCAGCAAGGCAGCCAAGCAGCACGAGGCTGTCCTGGCGCTGCGGGACGCGGGCTGGAACGTGGGCGAGCTGCGGTCATGGATGTCGGCGTACCGACCCGGCGGCCGTACGGTCCGCCTGGTCGTCGTCGGGTGGGAAGACGGCACCAGCTGCGAGCTGCTGAAGGAGAACCAGTACCCGCTCGACCCCGCGACCCTCGCCTACCGGATCGGTATGTACGCCCACCACACCGGCATGGCCTACCGCCTCACCCCCGGCGTCACCGGCATCGATCTCGCGCAGACCTTCCCGCACCCCCGCGCCCCGCACCTGATCGCCAGCCCCACCCCGCCCCCTCCGGCCCGCGTCCGCACCACCGAAGACGACTACTCCTGGATGCGCGCCCCCGAGGCGAATGAGCTGGACATGAAGTACGTCCACTCCTACGACGCCCGCATGATGTACCTCGGCAGCTTCCTTCAGGTCGTCGTCGGCACCGGCGACCCCCGCCACATCACCGAGGGCTGTACCTTCAACAAGAAGACCGCCGGCTACTGGCTGCTCGACCCCGGAGAGTGGGAGGACCGGTTGCTCCCCAACCTCTTCCACCCGATCGGCCACCGAGCCCGCCGCACCGGCCCCCGCTGGTACGCCACCCCGACCCTCACCGTGGCCGAAGAACTCGGCTACGCCGTCAACCCCACCGAGGCGTACGTCTACGACGAATCGACCCGCTACTACGAGCCATGGGCCAAGACCCTGCGCGACGCTGTTCAGGTGCTGCGCGAGCGCGAGGCTGACCCGGACGCCGACGCCGTGAAGGATGCCCTCAAGGCCACCTACCGGGAGACTTCCGGCATGCTCACGGTCAAGGGTTCCGGGAAGCTGTACCGGCCCGACCACCGGCACGCCGTGATCTCCCTCGCCCGCGCCAACTTCACCCGCAAGCTCGACAAGGCCGCGGCCGAAGGCCGGTACCCCCTCGCCATCGGCACCGACAACGCCCTGTTCGCCTCCAACGACCCCGACCCGGTCACCGCCGCCCCCGCGTCCTTCCGCATCGGCACCGGTCTCGGACAGTTCGGCATCAAGGGCACCGCCCTCATGGCCGACGTCGCCGACATGCTCGCCGCAGAGTACAAGAGCGCCAACCAGGTAGCGGACGTTCTCACCTTCGTCGGCACCGGAGAGAAGAAGGAGGCGTAACCCATGGCGAAGACCCCCAGGGACAAGCCGTCCGCGCTCTTCGGGGCGATCACCCGCGGAAAAAAGCATCCGAAGAGCGACGACGTGGGCGGCATGCTCTCAGCGCTCAAGGGCGCCGGACTCTCGCTGAAGTCGATCGCACAGCGCATGGGTAAGGGAGAGACCACCGTCCGGAACTGGTTCTCAGGCAAGAGCAAGCCCAAGCCCGAGAACTTGCAGAAGATCCAGGAGACCGTGGCCAAGGCTCCAGAGATCCGCCGGCAGGCGCTCTCCCCGCTCCGGGAGCAGCGGATGCGCAACCAGGGCAGTTACTTCCGTATGACGGCGAAGGTCGGTGCCAAGTCCCCGGGCAAGGCGTTCGAGGGACGGGAACGCACCATCGGTGGCGATACCGACCACCCGATCTTCCTGGAACCCGATCAGATAGACGCGATCCTCGACGCCTACAACTCTGGCGACGACGCCGCAGCCACGCAGGCCCTGGAAGACGCTCTTGGAGAGCAGTACTACGGCGGCATCCAGTTCGAAGACGTGACATCTATGGAATTCCTACGCGATTACGGCGGAGAACGCCCCGGAATGTAACAGAACCTCAGGAAACGCCCAAGGCCCCTCAATCCGGCATGGATTGAGGGGCTTTTACATGACCGGCTATGTGCAAACACGCACATGCGCAACCCCAAACCATGATCGAGAAGCAAACAGGGCCATGCGTCAATGCGCATACACACATGGACATCAGCCATGCGCACATGCGCGTAAGCGCATGGCCTTACCTGGAGCATCGATCCGCAACGCGGATCGCACAGAGGCGCGGGGGGGGGGGGGGGGGGGGGGGGGGGGTGGTTGCTGGGCTTGTGGGTTCGGCGGGTCGGGAGGGAAACATTTCCAACCCCGTAACTTACATCCTCACTTTT
>NZ_JBVIQN010000057.1:0-37857 GCF_055577005.1 Streptomyces sp. NPDC033221
GCCGGACGAACTCCCACTCGGCATCCGACAGCTCATGTCGACGTATCACCCGCCCATGATCCACCACACAAGATCATTTGAAGACACCGCCTAGCCCCGGGGCGGCAGGCGGATCAGCCCCGCCGGGGTCGGCGTGAAGCCGCAGGTCTCGAAGTAGAAGGGCCGCAGGTGTTCGTCGAAATCGACGTGGAGCCACTCGCACCCCGCGGCACGCGATTCCCGCGCGGCGACCTCGACCAGCGCGGCGCCGACACCCCGGGACCGGAAAGGGCGGGCCACCACGGTGTCCAGGAGGAAGGCGTGCACCCCGCCGTCCCAGGCGACATTGACGAAGCCGACGAGGGATGCGTCAGAGGCGTCCTCCCTGGCGCAGACCCAGCCGAGGCTGTGCCGATGCACCTGGGTCCGCCAGTCGGTGTTCCCGGCCGGACGGTCGAATCCCTCGGCGTGCAACGCCTCAAGGGAGCCGTTGTCGAAGTCGCCACGCCACTCGTATGTCATGGTCACGTTCCGATCGTAAGGTCGCGGCGCGCCGGGGGTGGTCGGGTGTCCGGGCGAGAAGTGAGCGGCGCGGCCTCACGGCGGTCAGGAGGGCTGCTGCCCGGCGCCGTCCTCCGGTACCGGGCGGACGTCCAGGTTCTCCCGCAGCCGGCGCAGCACCGCGAGGGCGACGCGCATGTCCTCGGGCGGGATGCCCTCGGCCAGGTGCTCCAGCCACCGCTGTTCCAGCGGGCCCAGGTCGTCCAGGGCCCGCCGGCCGCGTGGGGTGAGTTCGACCAGCGGGCTGCGCTGGTCCTGGGGGTTGGGGCGGGTGGTCACGACGCCTTCGGTCCGCAGGCGGTCGACGGTCTGCTGGACCGCTTGCCGCCGCAGTCCCCGGTCGCGGGCCAGGCGGGCGACCGTCGACGGGCCGTCCAGGAGCAGTCCGGCCACCTGCCAGCGCGCGGAGGTGAGGCCCGCGTGGGCGGAGAGCCGGTCCCCTTCGCGCAGCAGGCGGCCGTTGACCGCGAAGACCTCGGCGGTCACCTCGATCAGGGCGTCCACGGCCACGTCCACGTCAGGGGAGGAATCCATGGCCACAGCGTATGTCCCACGCCGCCAGGGACTGCCCCGCCCATTGGAGAGGACCGGCGGCTGGTGAGCCCTTTGAGAGAATGACAAGGGCTTGTCGAAATCCGTTCCGGTGATTACGCTCGGCGTCCGGCCGGGGCGCCGACCGCGGGCCGAGCGCGTGCGGACGGGGCCGTGACCACCGGCCGGGAGAGTGGGGAACCGTGGCAGCCGCGCATCCGGGCACCGCCGACGAGGCGGACCGGGCACCCGGAGGATTCACGCGCCGGCAGATCCTGACGGCCATGTCGGGCCTGCTGCTGGCCGTGTTCCTCGCGGCACTGGACCAGACGGTCGTCGCCACCGCGATGCGCACCATCGCGGACGATCTGCACGGTCAGACCGAGCAGGCGTGGGCGACAACGGCGTACCTCATCGCCTCCGTGCTGGCGATGCCGTTCTACGGCAAGCTCTCCGACGTTTACGGGCGCAAGCCGATGTATCTGCTCGCGGTCGCCGTGTTCGTCGCCGGGTCGGTGCTGTGCGGAACGGCCGGGTCCATGGCGGAACTCGCGCTCTTCCGGGCGGTCCAAGGGCTGGGCGGCGGCGGGCTGATGTCCCTGCCCACCGCGGTCGTCGCCGATTTGGTGCCGGTGCGGGAGCGTGCCCGCTACTTCGCTTTCCTGCAGCTGGCCTGGGTCGTGGCCGCCGTCGTCGGCCCGCTGGCGGGCGGTGCTTTCGCGGAGGCCGGCGAGGTGTTCGGCGTGGCCGGCTGGCGCTGGGTGTTCCTGCTGAACGTGCCGTTGGGGCTGCTGGCCCTGAGCACCGTACGCAGGGCCCTGGCGCTGCCGCACGAACGCCGCGAGCACCGGGTGGACGTACTGGGAGCCGCGGCCCTGGCGCTGTTCCTGGTGCCGCTGCTGATCGTGGCCGAACAGGGCCGGTCCTGGGGCTGGAACGCGCCCGCCTCCCTCGCCCTCTTCGCACTGGGCGCGGCCGGGCTGGCGCTGTTCGTCCCCGTCGAGCTGCGGCGCGGCGACGAGGCCGTACTGCCGCTCCGGCTGTTCCGGCGGGGCGGCATCGCCCTGTGCTCGGCGGTCAACTTCACGATCGGTGTGGGCATCTTCGGTACGGTGACCGCCCTGCCGCTGTTCCTCCAGCTGGTGCAGGGGCGGGCCCCGACCGAGGCCGGTCTGGTGGTCATCCCGTTCATGGTGGGCACCATCGCCTCCCAGGTGGTGTCCGGTAAACTCATCGCGGCCTCGGGCCGGTTCAAGAAGCTCGCCGTCGTGGGGCTGGGCTCCATGGCCGGAGCGCTGCTGACCCTGGCCGGTGCCGGCGCGGGCACGCCGATGTGGGGCATCGCCCTGACCGTGAGCTGGCTCGGCATCGGCATCGGGCTGTCCCAGACCGTCATCACCCTGGCCATGCAGAACGCCGCGCCCAGGAGCCAACTCGGCGTCGCGAACGCCGCGTCCGGCCTGTGCCGCCAGCTCGGTGGTTCGACCGGCATCGCGGTCCTGTTCTCCCTCATGTTCGCGACGGCGCTCGGACGCCTGGCCGACTTGCTGCACTCCCGTCGTTTCGAGAGCGTCCTGACGGACCCGGCGGTCACCGGGGGCTCCGCCAACCAGCGCTTTCTGTCGATGGTGGAATCGGGCCGCGGGACGGTGCTCGACCTTGATGACACTTCTCTGCTGCACGGCATCGACACCAGACTGGCGCAGCCGGTCACGGAGTCCTTCGCCCATGGCTTCCACGTCATGTTCCTCGCCGGCGGGGCGGTGCTCCTGGCCGGTTTCGTCCTGACCTGGTTCCTGCGCGAGCTGGACGACGGCGCGCAGGCGCCGGATCGCACGACGCGAGTGGCGAGGGGGAAGGGGAGCGGGTCCTAGAGGGTCTCCGATGGGTCAGGGCCGGGGGGCCGTGCCCGACTTCGTGTCCCGTCACCCGAATGGCCGAGTGGGCGCGCCCGCGGCGGGCCGGGAGGGGGGACGATGGATTCGCGGGAGGGGCCGTCTCTGCCAGCTGCTCCGGGAGTCCATCGTGACCTGTTTCGACCGACATGATCTCGGCCTGCTGCTGCTTCGGGTGGGCACCGGCGGAGTGCTGGCCGCGCACGGGGCGCAGAAGCTCTTCGGGTGGTTCGGCGGGGGCGGGATCGAGGGGACCGGCCAGTTCATGGAGTCCGTCGGCTTCGCGCCGGGCAAGGCCAGCGCCACGGTCGCCGGGCTGACGGAGCTGGGCAGCGGGGCGCTGCTGGCGCTGGGGCTGGCGACCCCCGCCGCGGGCGCGGCCGCCGCGGGCGCGATGGCGGGCGCCGCCGCCGTACACGCCCCCAACGGGTTCTTCGCGCAGAGCGGCGGCTACGAGCACCCGGCTTTCCTGGGGCTGACGACGACCGGTCTCGGCATCGCGGGGCCCGGCCGGCTCTCTCTCGACCACGCGCTCGGCCACTCCGTCAACCGCGGCTGGATGGTCCCGGTGGCGCTCGCGGTGACGGGGGCGGCCACGGCCCTGGTCGTGGGCGCGCGCAACAAGCGGGCGCGGGAGGCGGGGGAGGACGGGCAGGGCTGACAGGGGCAACGAGCGCCCGGGGACGGGTACGAGGGGCAGCCCGGCCCCGGTGCGTCCGGGCGCTTCAGTTCCCGTACTGCTTCGTGTCGGGGTGCTCGATGAGCAGGACGTGAGCGGGCTCCTCGGCGACGGGGCGGTGCCGTATCCCCGCGGGTACGACGAACAGTTCACCCGCCTTCAGCGCCACCGGGTCCCGTCCCTCCAACTGGATCTCGAAGGCGCCGTCCCAGCACAGGAACAGCTCGTCCTCGTCGTGGTGGTGCCAAGGGCAGGCGTCGCCTTCCAGCCGTGCCAGGCGGACGACGGTGGTGTCGTTGACGTGCGCCAGGGTGTGCTGCTGGAAGGGGCCCGGGAGAGCGGCGACGGCGTCGGGGACCGATACTGCGGCGAGGTGGCGCAGGTCTGCGTGGTGTGTGGTCATGTCATGATCCTCGCCGTCCGAGTGGCCGGTTCCCAGAGCCAATACCCCATAATTGGTCCGCCTGATGAACCAATCAGCTCTCCCGATTCCCCGACCCGGAAGAACCGATCATGGCCACGGACCCAGCCGAACTGGCCGACCGCCTGGGCCGGTGGTCGGCCGGCCGCGGCCCGCTGTACCTCCTGCTCGCCGCGCGCCTGCGCCGCCTCGTCGACGAGGGGATCTGCTGCCCGGTACGGCGCTCCCGCCCGACCGGGTGCTGGCGACCGCGCTTGCCGTGGGGCGCGGGACGGTCGTCGCCGCGTACGAACAGCTGCGCAGGGAAGGGCGGATCACCCGGCGCCAGGGCAGTGGCACCCGCGTGGCGGGCCCGTCGCGTACGGCACCGCAGGAGAGCACCGCGGCGCCGGTCTTCCTCCACCTCCTGGAACCCCGCGACGACGACGTGATCCTCTTGGCGTGCGCCGCGCCCACCTCGCCACCCCCGGTGCTGCTGACCGCGTACGAGCGAGCCTTGTCCCAACTGGCCACGATCCGGGACGACATCGGGTACCACCCGACCGGCCACCCGCGGCTGCGCCACGCCGTCGCCCGCCACTACGCGCGACGCGGCGTCCCGACCGGGCCCGAGCAGATCGTGATCACCAACGGCGGGCAGCAGGCCCTCTCCCTGCTCGCCCGCGCCTTCGTCCATCCCGGCGGGAAGGTGCTGGTCGAGGCGCCCACGTACCCCGGTGCGCTGGAGGCGTTCCGCGAGCAGACCGTCCACCTGCGGACTCTTCCCGTCGGCCTGGAAGGCTTCGAAGCGGCGGTACGTTCCGCGGCGCACCGGCCGGCGCTGGCCTACCTCGTGTCCACCCACCACAACCCGACCGGAGCGGTGCTGCCCCAGCTCGCGCGCCGGCGGCTCGCGGTGGCGGCCGCCGACGCCGGTGTACCGCTCATCGACGACGAGGTCCTGGCCGGCCTGGCGTTTCCCGGGCACCGGACACCAGCGCCGCTCGCCGCGTTCGACGCGCCGGTCATCTCCGTGGGTTCGCTCAGCAAGAGCGTCTGGGGCGGGCTGCGTGTCGGCTGGATCCGGGCGGACCGGCCCGTCATCGACCGTCTCGCCCGGCTACGGGCGGTCCACGACCTCGGCGGAAACCTGCCCGCCCAGCTGGCCGCCGCCGAGCTGCTTCCGCAGCTGGAAGCCCATTGCCGGGAAACGTCGGCCGACCGCCGGGCCCGGCACGACCACCTGCGGGCGCAGCTGGCCCGACGGCTGCCGGAGTGGCAGGCACCTCCCGTCACCGGCGGTCACACCCTCTGGGTGCGCTTGCCGCACGGCGACGGGGACTCCTTCGCCCAGGCAGCCCTCCGCCACGGCGTCGTCGTGCTGCCCGGCAGGGGACTGGACGCCTCGGGAGGCAGCAGGGACCGCATCCGGATGCACTTCGTCGCGGACCCTGACACGCTGACCGAAGCGGTGCGCCGCCTGGCGTCGGCCTGGCGCGAGCACAGCGGCGGGCCCGGGCCGGGTGCCCCGGCGCCCCGGTCACTGGCGGTGTGACGTCAGGCGCGTACCTCAAGGTCCGGTACGCGGGTGAGATGGAAGTAGAAGTCCTCCGGATCGCCCTTCTTGTCCATCACGCACAGCAGGACGTCGTCGGTGAGCCGGCGGAAATGGTCGATGACGGGCAGCTGGTCGTAGACCATCGCCGCGGACTGCTTGCCGCGGTGGACGACCTCCCGCAAGGACGCGAGTCCCATCTCCGTGTACGAGTAGACCGTCCCGTCCTCGTCGCGGCACAGCAGCGGCTCCACGTGGTCGGCGTCGGCGAACCGCTTGCCGTACCACCGCATCTTCGTCAGCAGCGCGGCGTACTCGCTGGTGTCCTCGAACCCGCCGCCGCGCCAGGTGCCGATCAGAAATGCGGTGTCGACCGGTTCCAGCCGGTCGAAGAGTTCCGCCAACTTCGTGGTCTCGTACGGCTCGCCGGACGCGACGGCGGCCAGGACTTCCTGCTCGATGCCCATGGGCGGGACCTTCCTCGGTCGGGGTGCGGACGGGGTGCGGGCGGTGCTGCCCGGCAGGGGAGGAGCGGCTTCCCGGCCGGGCCGTACGGGGTCGAAGCGGTGGTACATCCGCGCGTGCCAGAGCACCACCCGCTCCAGGGCCACCGCGGAACCGTACCCGGCCGCGGTGAGCGGAGCCAGGGCCCGCCGGCTGCTGTCGAGTCCTGCCGCGGCCCGCTCGTACACCTCCCGCTCGGTCAGGCCGAGGGTGAGTACGTCGGGTTTTCCCTCGCCCTGTTCCCGGCGGTGGCCGCGGAGGTCGTTGAGCAGCCGGATCGCGGTCGCGGCCTGGCGCATCGCCTCGCGCAGGACCGGCAGGCGCCGGGGCAGGTCCGGCTCGTCCAGGAGGGCCCAGAGGGCGGTGACCTGCTGTTCGACGCCGATGCTCCAGGCGCCGTGCCGTAGATAGTCGGCCAGTGGAGGTGCCGTGCCACCAGCGGCCACCGTTTCGGCCGCCTCGTGTTCGTGCCGCATCCCGGTCAGTGTCTGATGCATGCTTTCCCGCCAGAGGGCCACGAGTTCGGGGGTGCCGTTTCCGTCCAGGTCCTCGGTGATCTCGGCCAGGGCACGCGCCACGGGGTCGTCACCGCCGGCGTCGCGCCCGTCGAGGACGCGGTGCCAGTCCCGGACGCGGACCGCGGGCCAGAGCGCGCCCGCGGAGCCCGGTGCGGCCGGAGCGTGCGAAGTGTCCGGTGCGTCCAGGACGTTGTCGATCGCCATCAGCCAGACCGTGAGCCGGGACATCCGGAGGCATGTCTCCGGCGGCAGCCACGGGGTGAAGAACGCCGTCTGCAGACACATCAGGGGTACCAGCGCGATGTCCACGGGCAACCCGAGCTTTTTGAGCCATATTTCCAGCTGCGGCATGTTCTGCAACGCGGCGGAGCATGTGTCCGCCATGGAAACGATCTCTCGGGGAGGGTGGCCGGCCGGCCGCGAGGTGTCCACACCGTCAGGCTACGTCCCGCGCTCCCGGGCCCGGAACCCCGGTACGCCCCAGGCCCGGTGCGCCTTCCCGCAGCCGGTCCGTCCGGTCGTCTCCCGGCCGCCCGGCAGTACGGGTGACCGCCCCGCGCACCGTTGAGGCGCACGTACGAAGCACAAGCGGGACCAGCAGGAATCGAGGCAAGATGTCAGCAGGACGTGCGGTACCGCACTCACCGGTCGCCCGCTTGTCGCCCACGCTCGCACCACGGGTGAACCGTGCCCTCGCCCTCGCCACCGGGCACGCCCTCTCCACCCAGCGGGACAACGGCTCATGGCTCGCCACCCCCGCCCCTCGCATCACCGAAACCGCACTGTGCACACTGGCGTTGGCGCATTCCCCACACCCCGGCGCCGCCCGCGCGGCCGAACGCGGCCGGGCCTGGCTCGCCGCCGGTGCCGTCCCGCAGGATCACCACCCGGTGGCCCGTTCCGTGGAGAGCGCGCTGCTGTCCCTGGCCCTGGGCACCGGCGGCCCCATCGATGTGAGTCACCCCTCCTTCGAGGACCCGGCGCTGTCCGCCCGCGCCCGGCTCCTCCAGGCCCTCGCCCTGCACGTCGGCCGGACGGTGCACGGCGGCACCGGACCCGGCGCCCTGCGCACCATGCTGGCCACCGCGGTCGCCGACCGGGGACGGCTCAAACGCTGGTCCCGGGTGGAACTGTGGTCCACACACGCTCTGGTGGAGGCCCACTTCGGGGACCGGTCAGCCGCCCGGCACGCCGCACGCAGGGTCGCCGACGAGCAGTCCCCGGCGGGCGACTTCTTCGCCAACCCCGTCACCACCGCCCTCGCGGCGCTCGCCCTCCGGACCGCCGCGCCCGACAGCACCGCCGCCCACCGCTGTGCGGACCACCTGATCGCCGGCCAACACCCCGACGGCACGTGGCGCTTCGCCATCAGCGACGTCTGGGACACGGCGCTGACCGTACGTACCTTCCGGGGCGCGGCGGACTTCGGCCGCCACGGCCTGCCCGCCGCCGTCGCGTACCTGGTCGCGGCACAGAACCCGGACGGCGGCTGGCCGTACCGGCTGGGCGTCGAGTCCGACAATGACACCACCGGAGCCGCCCTGATCGCCCTGGCCGGCGCAAGCGGAGCACCCGGCGGGGCGATACGGGCCGGGCTGCGGCACCTGGCCCGGCAGCAGCGGGACGACGGGCTCTGGCGGACCTGGCAGTCCGCCGGGGACCCTCCGGTGGACGACGTGATCGCCCATGTCGTCACCGCCCTGGCCTGCCACCCCGGCCGCCACCGCGTACCACTCGCCGCAGCGCGCGCCTGGCTCACCGAACGCCTCGACGGCCAGGGACGCTGGCACGCCGGGTGGTACCGCGGCCTGCCGTACGCCACGGCCGAAGTCCTGCCCGCCCTCGCCGCGTCCCCGCGGGTGGGCGGCCACCCCGCGGCCCGCGCGCTGGCCGGAATCCGTAACCCCGACGGCGGCTGGCCCGTCGAGGCAGGCGGCCCGAGCACGCCTGCCGCCACCGGTCTGGCGCTCGCAGCCCTGGAACGAGGCGGGCTCTTCGACGAAGACCTCTGGGCGCCGGGGCTCGCCCACCTCGTGGACACCCAGCACGCCGACGGCACCTGGCCCGGCGTACCGCTCATGTATGGCCCGCGGCCGCTCCTCACCCATTTCCCCACCCACACCCACGCGTTCGCCGCCGAGGGCCTCTTCGCCGGGCGCCGCCGCCTGCGGACCGCCGCGGCAGACCGCTGCTGCGGAACACCGGAAGAGGAACTGAGCTGCGGCCGGGCGGGAGGTGGCCCGGCATGAGCAGAACCGGCGCACGGGCGGCCGCACGCCCGGGGCGCGACCCGGCCGGTGCCGTCACCGAAGCACCCGTCGCCCCCGGCCGCGTGCCGCTGGCCGGGCACGCCCGGCAGCTCAACCGGGACGCCCTGCGCTTCGTCCGTGCGCAGCGGCACCACGGACCGGTGACGAAGATCTACATCGGGCCGCGGCCGGTGCACCTCGTCAACTCCGGCGAGCTGGTACGGGAACTGCTGACCGCGCAGGCCCGTTCCTTCGACAAGGGCGCGATGTTCGACGCGCTGCGCGTACCCCTCGGCGACGGACTGATCACCGCCTCCGGCGACCGCCACCTCCACCACCGCCGAATGGTGCAGCCCGCCTTCCACCACGACCGCATCGCCCGCCATGCCCGCGTCATGGCCGACCGGTCCCTGGCCCGGGCCGCCGCCTGGGAGCCCGGCAGCACGCTCGACCTGGTGCCGGAGATCCACCGCCTGACCCTCGACATCCTGCTCGGCACCCTCTTCGCGGTCCCTCAGGACCCCGAGCTGCGCACGGCCGTCAAGGACTGGCTGAGCGTCAAGTACCACTCGATGCGCCTCGCCCTGTCCCCGCTGCACGCCTGGGCGGAACGCCTCCCGCTGCTGCCGGGATGGCGGCCGCCGGACGCCGGACCGCTGCGCAGACTGGTGGCCGTACAGCAGCGGATCATCGAGACGTACCGCGCCGAAGGGCGGGACCGCGGCGATCTCCTCTCGATGCTCCTGCTCGCGGGCGGCCCGGCAGACGGAACGGGGGACGGCCCGGGAGGCGCCCTGACCGACACCGAGGTGACCGACGAACTGATCACCCTCTTCCTGGCCGGCACCGGCACCGTCAGCGCGTCCCTGGCCTGGGCGCTGTACGAGATCGCCCGCCGCCCCGACGTCCAGCGGCTGATCCACGACGAACTCGACACCGTCCTCTCCGGGCGGCCCCCCGGCTTCGAGGACGTGCCCGCGCTGGTCCGCACACGGCAGGTACTCACCGAGACACTGCGGCTGCACCCGCCGTCGTGGCTGCTGATGCGCCGCGCCGTACGGCCGGTCACACTCGGCGGCGTACGGCTGTCCCCGGGCGCCGAGGTGTTCTTCAGCCCGTACGCCCTGCACCACGACCCCAGGGTGTACGAGGACCCCGAGCGCTTCGCCCCCGACCGCTGGCCGGCGGACACCGCCGCGAAGCCGCCGCGGCACACCTACCTGCCCTTCGGAGCGGGCAGCCGACTGTGCATCGGGGAGGACTTCGCCTGGACCGAACTGACCCTGGCGGTCGCCGCGTTCCTCGCCCACCGACGTCTGGAACCGGCCGCCTCCGTCCCCGTACGGACCCTGGTCGGCACCGTACTGCGCCCCGAGCGGCTGCCGCTCACGGCGTACGCCCGCCCGTCCTGACCACGCCCGCCCCCACCCAGGAGCCGCATATGCCAGCGCACACCCAGCCCTCCGGCAACGGAACGCAGCCCGGCCGACTGCGGGACCGGGTCGCCCTGGTGACCGGCGCGGCCTCCGGAATCGGCGCGGTGTGCGCGGAACGCCTGGCCGCCGAGGGAGCCGTGGTGGTGCTCGCGGACCTCGACGAGGACGGCGCAGCCCGGATCGCCGGAAAGATCAACGCGGCCGGCGGCACCGCCCTGCCCCGCCGGGTCGACGTCACCGACCCGGACAGCGTCTCCCGCGTCGTCAAGGACGCCGCCACCCTGGGCGACGGCCTGCGGATCGCGGTCAACAACGCGGGCGTCAGCGGCCCCCTCACCCCGCTGGCGGACCTGGCGGCCGCCGACTTCGACACCGTGGTGAAGGTGAACCTCTACGGCGTCTTCCACGCGATGCGCTGCCAGCTCCCCGCGATGGCCGCGACCGGCGGTGTCATCGTCAACCTCTCCTCCATCGCGGCACACGCGGCCTTCCGCGGCCACGCCGCCTACGCCGCCGCCAAACAGGGTGTCCTCGCCCTGACCCGGACCGCGGCCCGCGAGTACGCGGGCCACGGCATCCGGGTCCTGTCGGTGTCACCGGGCGTCGTCGACACCCCGATGGTCACCTCGCTGCCGCCCGGGGCCACCGACAACCTGCTCGCCGCCGTCCCGCTGCAACGCACCGCGGAACCGGCCGAGGTGGCCGCCCTCATCGCGTTCCTGGTGTCCGACGACGCCTCGTACGTGACGGGCAGCGACCATGTGGTGGACGGCGGCTACCTGGCCAAGTAGCGGACCGGGCGGCGCTCCGGCAGGACGACGACCGGATACGCCCGGCAGGGGCCCCGGGAAGCGCAGGAGCGGCACGGCGTCCCGCTCAACAGGCGGATATTCGTTGGCGGTCCCGGACACCCGGGCCCTACTCTGCGTCGGGCTCGCTAGGCGGATCACCGGCGTTCGCGCTGCCACGGCAACGGTCTCGCGATCCGGCGAGCGGCGGAACCGGCTGCTCACTCCGAACCCGGACCCACACGCGAACCCGGACCCGGACCCTGACGGAAAGGACCAACGAACGTCCATGGACCCAGCCGACTTCTACACCGGCCTGGTGGCCGAGTTCTACGCCCCGCTGAAATCCTTCTCTCCCGACCCCGGGACCTACGCGGCCTTCCTGCGCGAGGCGGGCGGACCGGCCCTGGAACTGGGCTGCGGCGACGGTGATCCGCTGCTCGCCCTGCGCCGGAGCGGCCTGGACGTGGAAGGCGTCGACTCCTCCGCGGACATGCTGGAGCGCTGCCGCCGCCGGGCCGACGAGGCCGGCCTCACCGTCACCGTCCACCACCAGCGGATGGAAGCGCTCGATCTGCCACGCCGGTTCCGCGCGGTGTTCCTGGCCGGGCCGACCTTCAACCTGCTGCCGGACGACGACATCGCCGTCGCCGCCCTCCGCGGCATCCGCCGTCACCTGGTCGACGGCGGCTCCGCGCTGATCCCGCTGCACGTCCCGTCGCCGACCCCGGCCGGCCAACTCGGCCAGGTCCACACCGCCTTCGCCGACGACGGCGCCGAACTGCGGTTCTCCGTGGTGTCCGAGGAACGCGACGAGGCCGCCCGGACCCGTACGGCCTTGCTGCGCTACGAACGCCACGGCGCCGAGGGCACCACGGTCGAGGAGCGCCCGTGGCTGCTGCACTGGTACACCCGCTCCGGCTTCGAGAAGCTCGCCACGGCGGCCGGGCTGCACACGGTGTCGGTGACGAACGCGGACGGCGACGCCGCCGAGGACGATGCCACCTCCACGGTCTTCCGCCTCCGGGCGGCCTGATGCCGCCCTCGGGGTTTCCGGGGCTCGGCTTGTTCTTCAAGGTGCGAGGAGGACAGAACAACCTGCAGAGCTGGCGAGGGGCTCAGCCGGTGGTTCGTGTGGTGTCCAGGGAACCGGCGAAGTCGGCGAGCGTGTGGAAGTCGTTCTCCCGGAGGCCGATCCGCGGGTTGACGTGGTGCAGGAGCCCGGGCTCTTGATGGTGGGCGGTCACGTATGTCTGGTCCAGCTCACTCTGCTCGTCGTCCACCCAGGCAAAAGGACGGCCGCCTGCGTAGTTCACCAGTGGTCCGGTCTTCCAGTGGACTCCATCAGGGCGTTCTTGGAGCAGGACGTCACCGAAGTCGACGAAGGGAAGTCTCGGGAGGCCGAGGACCGGTGCGATCCACCGATTGGCGTCGTCCATCCATGTGGTGGCCCAGCACAGCTCAAAGCCGAGCTGGAGCAGGATGCGCCCGTGCTCTGGGTTGAGCCAGACCCGCAACGGGCGCCGTCGGGACGAGAGGCCCTTGTCGCCTTCATGGGCGCCGTTCCGGGGCACTCTGAGTGTGGTGTAGCCCTCGGGACGTCTCTCCGGCTGGGCCGCATAAGGGTTGAGCGGCCCGTCCACGTCGAGGAACAGCAGCGGTCGGTTCACGGATTCCCCCGGTCTTGCTCACTGTGGCCAGCCCCGATCAGCGTAGCTGTGGGATTGTCCCGCCATGGGGCCGGCCTGAGTGATGATCATGATGTGGCGAGTGTGATCACGGCATCGGAGCCGTCCTGGATAACCCCGTTCGCGGGATACTCCACCCACCACCAGGTCGTCATCGACGCCGACACCCGGTCTGGTCGTCGTGGTCGGCCGCCCGCTTGCCGGGAACCGCAACGACTGCAAGGCGTGGGAGGAGTCCGGTGCCAAGGCCGCCGTCGGCGAGACCCTCACGATTGCCGACGGCGGCTACCCAGGGACTGGACTCGTCATCCCGCACCGCCGCGAGCGCGGCCAGACCGAACTCATGCGATCACGGTCACATCCGATGAAGTTGACCCCCATACCGCCCGAGGCTCCGCAGACATCAGCAGATGTGGGAATCGAACAGGTCTCTCCATTGGCAAGGCCGGCAGGGAGTCGTGCGACAGGCTCTGCCGTGTCCGGCCCGCGCGCCGACACCCAGCCGGCCCGGCCCCGGCAGGCCGCCCGGCTCGAAGAACCGGCACCCCGCAACCTGCTGTGACGTGGCAATACAGTCAGGCGGCCAGCGGCCCTCGCCGAACGTGACCAGGTCGGACCATGAAGAACAAGCTCAGCCGAGGCCGGTCATGATGCGCCCGACGAGATCACGGTTGCCCTGGGGGACCGAGGCGAAGTCCCTGACGGTCGTGTCGGTCTTGGGGGCGGCCTGCGACGTGCCCTTGGGGGTGTCGTCGGCGAGGGCGGTGGACGCCGCGGGAAGAACCGTGGCCGCGGCGAGGAGCGCACCGGTGAAGGCGAGACGTACGCGCATGCAGATCACTCCTGGGAGACGGATACCTGAATCTCCAGCAGAACCGTTTCTTCGCGTGCGCGCACGCTCGCCGGGGCACCCGGGTGGTGCGGCCCCGGTCTGCTCCTCCGGGTGCCGTCACGGCTGGCCGTTGGTGAGATGGAGACGGTGGGCGAGGATGTCGCGGGCGACGTCGAGCAGGGCGCGGTCCTGGGCGTACGCGTGGGCGCGCAGCCGCAGGAGGGCCTGGTCGAGGGCGATGCGGAGCTGGACGGCGAGGACGCCGGTGGCCTGGTGCACCTCGGCGCGGTGCAGGGCGAGACCGGCCCCGTGCTCGCCGGTCAGCAGCCGGGCGGGGGAGGTGCGCAGCAGCAGGGACAGCGCGGCACGCGCGAAACGGCCGGTCGCCTCCGACTGCTCGGCGGTCGGGGCCCCGGGGCGGATGCGGTACGCGGTCAGGACGCCGGCGGGCACGACGCCGAGGCGCAGGGGAACGGCCACGACGGCGCGGACGGGTGTGCGGGTGGCGGCGGGCAGGAACTGGGGCCAGCGGTCGATGGGTGTGTTCGTCAGGTCGGGTTCGACGACGGTGCGGCCGGTGCGGGCCGCTTCCAGGGTGGGGCCTTCGCCGAGGGTGTACTGCAGGTCGTCCAGGGTCGGACCGAGCCGGTCGGCGGCGTCGTCGTACCACAGGAGTTCCAGGTGGCCGTGGGGAGTGGCCAGGCAGAGGGTCAGGGCGTCGTGGCCCAGCAGGCATGCGGCGGCCCCCGGGCTCATGGCGTTCAGGCCCTGGCCGGTGCGCGCGGCATGACGCAGCCGGTCGAAGAGCGTTTCCAGCTGGGCGCTGGACATGGTTTACCTTCCCTCGCGGGCGCGGCGAGCGCGGCGGGCGCGGCGGTGGTGGCCGGCGCCGTCAAAGCTGCCGGTGCGCGCGTCTCGCGTTGCGTACGGCCGGGCTTTCACGGCCGGGACAGCTCCTCGGGCACCGAGCCCGGGGCGACGTCGGCCGCCAGGTCGGTGAGTTTGCGCTGCCGGGCGCGGGCGTGTGCGCGCAGCCGGTCGAAGGCGTCGTCCAGGCTGATCCGGAGGCGTTCGGAGAGCACGCCCTTGGCCTGCTCGATCACCAGGCGGCTGTCCAGTGCGGTGGACAACCGCTGGATCAGGACGGCACGGTTGTTCAGATCGTGCCGGTGACCGAAGCAGGCGGCGGTGGCATCGGCCAGGGCCTGGGCGATACGCAGGTCGCTCGCGGCGAGCACCGGGTCGGTGTCCTGGCCGCTCATCAGGTTCAGGGCGCCGGCGGTGAAGCCGGGAGTGCGCAGCGGGACCGCGGCGACCGCGGTGATTCCGGCGCGCCGGGCGTGGCGCGCGAAGCGGGGCCAGCGCATCGCCGCCGGGCCGGTGAGCGCGGCGGAGGCCATGGCGGCGCCTTCGCGGGTGGCGTCGAGGCACGGGCCCTCGTTCAGCTCGATCTGGACCTCCTCCAGCCGGCGGCAGCGCTCGTCGGAGGCGGTGGCGTACTCCACCCGTCCCAGGTCGTCGAGGATGGTGACACCGGCCCCGGCCACCGGGAGCAGGGCCGAGGTGTGTTCGGTCAGGTCGTGCAGCAGTTCCAGCGGATCGAAGTCCGCTTCGCGGTACACCAGGTCACGCACCGCTTCGGCGATGCGCACCTCACGTTCGGTTGCGGGCATGAAGGACCGCCGATCGGCAGGCTCCCGCCTCCACGACGTGGGGCGGGGTCTCGGCGCGCGCCCGGTGGTGGGAGAAGGAAGTCCGGTCACAGGACCGCGGATGCCCGCTGACAGGAACTGCTGACCGCCTCGTCTCTTGCCTGGCCCATCCGGGGCCGTCACGCCGACCGGTTCCACCCGGTCCGGACGGCCTCACGGTGCACCACCCAAAGTAGCGCCTCGCCGACAGCCGGGACAGGTACGGCCAGTGCTTCCGCGACCGGCGGGTGACGTGTGGTCCGCGCGGGCTTCCACGGCCCTACCGCCCGGCCCGTGCGGGCCCCTAAGGCTTCCCCGCCCGCCGGTCCGGGCGGAAGAGGACCCACAGGAGGAAGGGGCCGCCGAGCACACTGGTGACCACGCCGACCGGGATCTCGACGGGGGCGGCCACCCGGCCCAGCGCGTCGGCGCCGGCGATCAGCGCGCCGCCCACCAGGCCGGAGGCCAGTACCGGTACGCGTGAGCGGCCGCCGAGGCGGTCGGCGAGTACCGGCGCGGCCAGCGCGACGAAGGCGATGGGGCCGCCGATGCCCGCGGCCACGCCGGAGAGGACCACCGCGAGCGCCAGGGCGAGGGCGCGGACCCGCCGGACGGGTACGCCCAGCCCGGAGGCGGTGTCGTCGTCGAAGCGCAGCAGCCGCAGCCGGTTGCCGGCGGCGAGGGCGAACGGGAGCAGGACGAGCAGGATCAGCAGCAGCGGCGTGCCCACCGACCAGTCGCGTCCGCTGAGGCTGCCGACCGTCCACAGGAAGACGCCGCCCGCGGTGTTGTCGTTCTGGCGGGACATGACGAGGTCGGTGACGGCGCCGACGACGGTCGAGACGCCGATGCCGACGACGAGGACACGGTGGCCGCGGTGGCCCGCGCCGCCCGCGCACAGGACCACGAGCGCGGCGGCCAGCACCGCGCCGACCGGGCCGAGCCACCAGGCGCCGATCATGCCGGTGGACGAGCCGACGACGGAGGCGACGACGGCCGCGGTGGCGCCCTCGTTCACGCCGATGATGTCGGGGGTGGCGAGCCGGTTGCCGGCGAGCGTCTGGGCGAGGCAGCCGGCGATGCCCAGCGCGGCGCCGACCAGGACGCCCACGGCGATCCGCGGCAGCCGGAAGTCCTGCACCAGCATCACCGTCGCGGAGTCGCCCGTGCCGAACAGGCCGGAGAGCGTCTCGGAGAAGCTCATGCCGGTGGAGCTGGCGAACGTGCCGAGCACGACGAGGACCAGGATCAGTGCCCCCAGCGCGACGGCGATCAGCGAGTCCCGGCGGGGGAAGAGCCAGGAGAAGGCTCCGGTCCGTATGACGAGGCTGTCGGGCGGGGACACGTCGGGTACGGGGGAGTCGGCCGCGGCGGGGGCCGAGGGGGAGGGGGCCGGGAGGGTCCGGTCGTGCGTCGGTTCCGCAGCCCCGTGCGTCGGTTCCGTCATGCCGTGCCTCCCGCCGTGGACATCCGCCGGGAGCGGGCGATCCAGATCAGCAACGGCCCGCCGACGAAGGCGAGGAGGACGCTCACGGGGGTCTCCCAGGGGCGGATGGCGACCCGGGCGAAGATGTCGGCCGCGATCATCACATCGGCGGCGATCAGGGCCGACAGGGCGAGCTGCGCGGCGATGCGCGGTCCGGTGACGGCGCGTGCGGCGTGCGGCGCCATCAGGCCCAGGAAGGCGATGGGGCCGGCGATCGCCACCGCCGACCCGGCCAGCAGGGTCACCGCCCCGGCGACGACGACCCGGACCAGCCCGGGACGGTGCCCCAGCGACCGGGCACTGTCGTCACCGAGGGCCAGGGCGGCCAGCGGCCGGGCGGCGCCGAAGGCGACCAACAGGCCGGCCGCGATGAGCGGGAGCAGCGGATAGGTGTCCGAGGTCTTGATGCCCGCGAGGGAGCCGATGGTCCAGTAGCGGAACGTGTCGAAGGTGGACTGGGTGCTGAGCAGCACGTACGAGGTCATGCCGTGGAAGGTGGCGCCGAGCGCGGAGCCGGCCAGCACCAGCCGCAGCGGTGACGCCGCGGCCCGGCCCGAGGCGGCGAGCAGCAGCACCACCGCGCTGGCGGTCATGCCTCCGGCGAGCGCCCAGCCCAGCAGGGCGTAGGAGGACTCCACCCCGAAGTAGGTGAGGCCGATGACGACGCCGAGCGCGGCGCCGGAGTTCACGCCGAGCAGTCCGGTTTCGGCCAAAGGGTTGCGGGTGACGGCCTGGAGGAGACAGCCCGCGGCGCCGAGGGAGACGCCGACGAGGACGGCGGCGAGGGTCCGCGGCAGCCGTACGTCCAGGACGGCGAGCCGGAGTTGGGCGTCGGCGCGGGCCGTCGGGTCGCCCATGAGGAAGTCCCACGCGCGCGCGAGCGGGCTGGAGCCGGTGCCGATGAGCAGGGACAGCAGCACCAGGACGGCCAGCAGCACGGTCAGGGCGACCGCGGCGGTCAGGATGCGCCGGCGGTGGCCGGGCGTCCGTGACGGAGGGGGCCGGGTGTCGTCCCTGGGGACCCCGGCCTCTTGCGCAACCAACATAAGGTTAGCCTAACCTAAGGCTTGACCGGGGCTTTCGACGTCCGGCGGGCCCGGCCGCCCGGGCTTTCCCGGCACGCCCCGAAACAACTGTTCCGTCAAACGCCGCCCCGGCGCCGGACTTCATCACTCGGAGACTACAGACATGTCCACGCACTCCCTGCCGCGCGTCCGCCGGACCGCGGCGGCCGCCGTCACCACCGCTCTGGCGCTGGCCCTCACCGCCTGCGGAGGGGACGAGTCCGGTTCCGAGAAGGCGAAGACCGGCGGCGCCGGCAAGGTCACCGTCGCCGACGCCACCGGCGCCGAGGTCGAGGTCCCCGCCAAGCCCGCCAAGGTGGTCGCGCTCAGCGAGATGGATCTCGACGCGTCGCTGGCCCTCGGGGTCAAGCCGATCGGCCTGACCGCCGGCCGCGGGCAGCAGGGCGCCCCCGGGTACCTCGCCGACCGCGCCGAGGGCATACCGGTCGTCGGCGCCGTCACCGGCCCCGACATCGAGAAGGTGCTGCGCGTCAAGCCCGACGTCATCCTCGCCGGACAGCTCGCCGACCAGAAGGTGCTCCAGCAGCTGAAGGCCGTCGCGCCGACCGTCGTGACCATCGGCAAGGACAAGGACTGGAAGAAGGCGCTCGACCTCACCGGCCGGGTCCTCGGCAGGCAGAACGAGGCCAAGAGCTTCCTCACCGGCTACGAGACCAAGGTGGCCGGCCTGAAGAAGAAGCTCGGTCCGAACGCCGGCGCCACCGTCTCCGTCGCCCGCTACTCCGCCAAGGGCACCGCCGTGATGCAGCAGGGCGTCTTCATCAGCGACGTGCTCAAGGGCCTCGGCTTCAAGCGGCCCGGCATCCAGAACGACCCCGGCCAGGGCCACTCCACCCCGATCAGCGACGAGGACATCAAGCAGATCGACGGCGACTGGCTGTTCATCGGCACCCTCGCCGCCAAGGGCAAGGACGCCGACCTGTTCGCGGAGCTGAAGACCAAGCCCGCCTACCGGCAGCTCGGCGCGGTCACCGCAGGCCACACCACCGAGATCGACGGTTCCAAGTGGACCAGCCTCGGCGGCGGCCTGGCGGCCCTGTCCGTCCTGGACGACATCGAGAAGGCCATGGCCAAGTGACGGACGGCGCCGGGCCGTTACGGGCACCAGCCCCATCGGGCCCGGTGCCGCCGCACCCCGGGAGCCCCCGGCCGCCCGCCGGCGCCCCGGACGCTCGGCCCAGCCACCACCGGCCACACCCCCAAGGAGAACCACCTGTCATGGCACTGACCATCGACCACCTGCGCGCGGACGTCGCCGACGTGCTGGGCGAGGACCCGGCCGACATCCCCGTCGACGAGAACCTCGTCGACTACGGCATGGACTCGGTCCGCATCATGGCGCTCCTGGAACGATGGCGGCGCGACCACGGCACCCGGGCCGGCTTCGTGGACCTCGCCGAGCAGCCCGCCATCGAGGCGTGGGCCCGCATCCTGGGCGCGGCTTCGTGACGGCGCTCCTCGACACCGGCGCGGCCGGCCCCCGTACCGCCGACAGCCCCCGCACCCCCGACGGCCTCCGCGCCGCCGAGGGCCTGCCGCTGACGGCCGCCCAGTCCGGCCTGTGGTACGCCCAGGCCCTCGACCCGGCGAGCCCCGCGCAGAACACCGCGGAGTATCTGGAGATCCACGGGCCGGTGGACCCGGCGCTGTTCTCCGACGCGCTGCACCAGGTGGTCGCCGAGGCCGACGCGTTGCGCGTCCGTATCGTCGAGACCGGCGACGGGCCCCGCCAGCTGCCCCTGTCCACCGGCCCGGCGCCGCTGCCGCTGCACCTGGCGGACCTGCGTACGGAGGCCGACCCGGACGGTGCGGCGCGTGCCTGGATGCGCGCCGACCTGGCCGAACCGTTCGACCTGGCCGCCGGGCCGCTGTTCGCGCACGCGCTGTTCCGGGTCGGCGACACCCGCTGGCTGTGGTACCAGCGCGTTCACCACGTCGTCATGGACGGCTTCGGCTACTCGCTGCTGGCCCGCCGTACCGCCGAGATCTACACGGCGCTCGCGGCCGGTGAAGTCGTGGCCCCCGCCACCTTCGGGCGGCTGACCGACCTGGTCGCCGACGACGCCGCGTACCGTGTCTCGGACACGTACGAGGCCGACCGGCGGCACTGGAACGAGGCGTTCGCGGACCGGCCCGAGGCCGTCAACCTGGCCGGGCGCACCGCACTGCCTTCCCGCACCCACCTGCGCCGCACCGCGTACCTGGGGCCCGAGGTCACCGAGCGGCTCAAGGAACTGGCCTCCTCGGTCCGCGCCACCTGGCCCGACGTGCTGATCGCCGCCCAGGCGCTGTACCTGTCCCGGGCCACCGGCGCCGAAGAGGTCGTCCTCGGCCTGCCGATGATGGGCCGCATGGGCTCGGTGGCGCTGCGCGTTCCCGGCATGGTCATGAACGTGCTGCCGCTGCGGCTGACCGCCGACCCGCGCGCCACCTTCGCCGAACTGACCCGCCAGGTCGTCCTCGGCATCCGCTCGGCCCGCCGCCACCAGCGCTACCGGTACGAGGACATCCGCCGCGACCTGGGCCTGCTCGGCGCCGACCGGGCGCTGGTCGGACCGTTGATCAACGTCATG
Organism: Streptomyces sp. NPDC033221; assembly: GCF_055577005.1. Classification (NCBI taxonomy): domain Bacteria; kingdom Bacillati; phylum Actinomycetota; class Actinomycetes; order Kitasatosporales; family Streptomycetaceae; genus Streptomyces; species Streptomyces sp. NPDC033221. Next base: position 20,451 of record NZ_JBVIQN010000057.1, read on the forward strand.
CCCTTCGATTACGGCCTGGACTTCGCGGGCGTCCCGGCCACCGCGCACAACCTGTCCACCGGTCCGGTCGACGAGCTGACCGTCAACGTCTACGACCGCGCCGACGGCCGCGGCCTGCGCGTCGATTACGACGCCAACCCCGCGCTGTACGAGGAGCCGGACCTCGGCCACCACCTGGAGCGGTTCCTGGACCTGCTGTCCCGCCTGGCGCACGCCGACCCGCACGCCCCCCAGGCCGAACACGGCATCGCCACGGAAGCCGAACGGTCCCTGGTGCTGGAGAAGTTCAACGCCACGGCCCGTGCCCTGCCGCCCACCACCCTCATCGGTCCCATCGAGGCGCAGGCCGCCCGTATCCCCGGCGTCACCGCGCTGGTCTCCGGGGACACCGCCTGGACGTACGCTGAACTCGACGCCCGCGCCAACCGGCTGGCCCGGCACCTGGCCTCCCTGGGCGTACGGCCCGGCACGCTGGCCGCCGTCGCCGTACCGCGCTCCGCCGACCTCGTCCTCACCCTGCTGGCCGTCCTGAAGGCGGGCGGCGCCTACCTGCCGCTGGACCCCGACTACCCCGCCGACCGGCTCGCGTACATGCTCGACGACGCCCGGCCCGTCTGCGTGGTCACCGACCGGGACGACCGCGTGCCCGGTGACGGGCAGGTGCCTGTGGTCACCCTGGACGGCCTCGACCTGGACGCGTACTCCGGCACCGTCCCGCCCCGACCGCTCACCCCGGACCACCCCGCGTACGTCATCTACACCTCCGGTTCCACCGGCCGCCCCAAGGGCGTCGTGGTCAGCCACCGGGCCATCGACAACCGGCTGCGCTGGATGCAGGGGCAGTACGGTCTGGAAGCGGGCGACCGGGTGCTCCAGAAGACGCCCTCCGGCTTTGACGTGTCCGTGTGGGAGTTCTTCTGGCCGCTGCGCCAGGGCGCCACGCTGGTGGTGGCCGAGGCCGGCGGCCACCGGGACCCCGCCTACCTGGCCCGCGTCATCCGCGAACAGGGCGTGACGACCTGCCACTTCGTACCGTCGATGCTCCAGGTGTTCCTCGCCGAGCCGGACGCGGCGAACTGCACCGGACTGCGCCGGGTGTTCTGCAGTGGTGAAGCGCTGCCGCGCGAGACGGCCCGGGAGTTCGGGCGGGCACTGCCCGGCGTGGAACTGCACAACCTGTACGGCCCCACCGAGGCGGCCGTCGACGTCACCTACCACGCGTGCGCGCCCGACGCGGAAGGTCCGGTGCCCATCGGGGCGCCGGTCTGGAACACCCGCCTGTACGTCCTGGACGCGGCTCTCCAGCCGTGCCCGCCCGGCGTCCCCGGTGAGCTGTACCTCGCCGGCACCCAGCTCGCCGACGGCTACCTGGGGCGTCCCGGGCTGACCGCGACCCGCTTCGTCGACGACCCGTACGGGCCCGCCGGCGGCCGGATGTACCGCACCGGCGACCTCTCCCGCTGGACCGACCGCGGCGAACTGCTCTACCTCGGCCGCACCGACCACCAGGTCAAACTGCGTGGCCAGCGCGTCGAACTCGGCGAGATCGAGGAGGCGCTGGCCGCCCTGCCCGCCGTCGCCGCGGCCTGCGCGGCGGTACGCGAGGACCGGCCCGGCGACCAGCGGCTGATCGGCTACGTCACGTACGAGCACCGCGACGACGCCGCCCCGCCGGACCCGGAGGAACTGCGCGACGCGCTCGCCCGCACACTGCCGGAGCACATGGTGCCGAACAGCGTGCTCGTCCTGGAGGAGTTCCCGCTCAGCCCCAACGGCAAGCTGGACCGCAAACAGCTCCCGGCCCCCTCCTTCGAGGCGGGGCCGGGCCGCGCCCCGCGCACGCACCAGGAGGAGACCCTCACCCGGCTGTTCGCCGAGGTGCTGGGGCTGCCCAGGGTCGGCGTGGACGACGCGTTCTTCGACCTGGGCGGCACCTCGCTGCTGGCCGCCCGCCTGATGGCACGGGTGCGTGACACACTCGGCACCCACCTGGCCATCGGCGCGCTCTTCCAGGACCGTACCCCGGCCGCGCTCGCCGCCCGTCTGGACGGCGACGGGACCGGCGGCGACGCGCTGGACGTCCTGCTGCCACTGCGCCCGGCCGGCGACCGCGTACCGCTGTTCGTCCTGCACCCGGCGGGCGGCATCAGCTGGTGCTACTCGGGCCTGCTCTCCCGGCTCGACCCCGCACAGCCGGTGTACGGCCTCCAGGCCCGCGGCCTGGCCCGCGACGAACCCCTCCCGGCGACGATGGAGGAGATGGCCGCCGATTACGTACGGCAGCTGCGTACCGTCCAACCGCACGGCCCCTACCGGCTGCTCGGCTGGTCCGTGGGCGGCGTCCTCGCCCACACCGTGGCGGTACGGCTCCAAGAGGCGGGGGAGCGGGTCGAATTCCTCGCCCTGCTGGACGCCTACCCCTCCGACCAGTGGCGCGACCAGGCCGTACCGAAGGAGACCGACGCGCTGACCGCGCTGCTGCGGATGGCTGGGTTCGAGCGCACCGGTGAGCTGACCCGCGAGGACGTCCTGGAGACGCTGCGCCGCGAGGGCAGCGCGCTGGCCGGGCTGTCCGACCGGACACTGTCCGCCGTCGTCGACATCGTCGTCAACAACGCGCGCCTCATGCGGGAACACCAGCACCGAGTGTTCACCGGCGACGCGCTGTTCTTCACCGCCGCCGCCCCACGCGCGGAGGACTGGCTGACCCGGGGCGCCTGGATGCCGTACGTGCAGGGCACGCTGACCAACCATGACGTGGACTGCCTGCATCCGCAGATGACGCAGCCGCGCTGGATGGACGGGATCGCGGCGGTGGTCGCGGCACGTCTGGCCGCACTGGACGCCTGAACGCGCCCGGTGACAGGGCGAGTCGGGCACGCCGTCGCGGTGTGCCCGGCTCGCTTCCGGCCCCCGGCCGGTACCGGCCGATGGAGTGCGACTTAGGTAAGGCTAAGCTAACCTTTGATCGCGCCGGGTGGATTTCCCCCGGCTTCCCCGTCTCACCTGCCTCTTCAGGAGGAGTCCAGACCATGAGCGCCCCCAAGACGCCGCAGCCCCGCACCGTCTCCCGCCGTCTCGTCCGCAGCGCCACCGCCCTCGCCGTCGCCGCGGGCAGCGCCCTGGCGGCGAGCGGCACCGCCGTCGCACACGACCGGCCCGCGCACCAGGCGTCGTACCGCGTGGACTCCGCCCAACTGGCCACCGGGCTCTACCAGTCGGCCTACTCCGAGCGCCACCATGTCCTGTGGACCACCACAGCCGTCGGCCGGCCGCCGGTCACCCAGTCCAGACTGCTGGCGGTCGACCCGAAGACGCTCAAGGTCAAGAAGGCGTACACGCCGCCGGTCACCGACCCGGCCACCGGCGCGGTCGAGGCGGTCTACGGCGTGGCCGTGGACGACGAGCACGACACCGTGTGGACCACCAACACCCGCAACAACTCGGTGGCCGTCTACAACCAGCGCACCGGCAAGCACCTCGCCACCCTCCCCGGCGTCGCCCACGCCCGCGAGATCGTCGTCGACAAGCGCCACGACCTCGCCTGGACCAGCGGCTTCGGCGAAGGCACGGTCGTCGCGTTCGACACCCGCACCTTCAAGGAGAAGAAGCGGGTCAAGGTCGAGGGCGCCGGCACCGCCGGACTCGCCGTCGACGCCCGCACCGGCACCGCCTACGCCACCGACCTGACCAACGACCGGATCATCGCGGTCAGCCCGTACAAGGCCGAACCGCGCTTCATCCCCACCGGCGACGCCCCCATCGGCATCGAACTCTCCGCCGACGGCCGCACCGCCTACACCGCCGATCAGGCCGCGGGCACCCTCTCCGTCGTCGACCTGCGCAAGGGCGCCGTCACCCGGACCGTGCCCACCGGCGCCGGCGCGATCTCCGTCGCCGCCGATCACCGCTCCGGCCGGGTCTTCGTCGCCAACCGGGGCAGCGGCACCACCACCGTCGTGGACCCGAAGAAGGGCACCGTCCTGGCCGAGCTGGCCACCGGCCCCAACCCGAACCACGTCACGGTGCGCCGCGGCACGGCCTACGTGGTGGACAAGTCAGCGGCCGGCGCCGACCGGATCGACTCGGTGCACCGCATCAGCCTCACGCGCTCCCACTGAGGCCCGTCGGGCAACCCCGCACCGGGGCCCGGCCGCACTCCGGCGGCCGGGCCCCGACGCGTCATGCGGCCGCCGGCCCGGCTGCCCCCGGGCCGAGCAGGTCGCACAGCCCGTCGGCCAGATCCGTACGCCAGCACAGGTAGTCATGGCCGCCGTTGAACTCGCGGTACACCGCGTCGTCGTACCCTTTCGCCGCCAAGGTGTCGCGCAGCCGGCGGTTGGCGGGCAGCGCGACCCACTCCTGCTCGCCCGCCGACAGCCGGAACCGCACCGGAAGCCGCGGGGACTCCGCGATCCGCCCGGTCAGCCACTGCGCGCCCGGCCCGTTCGGCCACCAGAAGGAGCCGGACTGCGCCAGCACGCCGCCGAACCGGCCGGGCGCGCTCACCGCGGCGTACGCGGCGGTCAAACCGCCCAGACTCTGGCCTGCCACGACGGTACGGGCGGGATCGGCGGTCAGCGGCAGATCCGCGCCCGCCCGGGGCAGCAACTCGTCCGTGAGAAAACCGGTGAACCTCGGGTCGCACGTCATCTCGGCCCAGCGGGTGTCCGCGCCCAGCGACTCCGGCAGCAGCGCGGCCAGCGGAGGGATCCGGCCGTCCGCGATGAGGTTGTCCAGCAGGGTGGCCACGCCGAGCCCCGGCTGCCACATCTCCCCGTCCAGGAGGACCAGGACGGGCAGTTCCGCACCCGGCTCCGCGCCGCCCGGAGGTGCGTACCGCCACACCCGGCGCTCATTGCCGAGCAGCGCGCTGCGTACGGTGTGGACGGAGACGGAACCGTGGGGCACGCCGGTCCGCTCCCGCCATATCTCGCCCTGCGGCGCACCGGGCAGCGAGACGCAGGAGGCCGGGACGTCGCCCCAACGGCTCGCGAGCGCGCGCGGGTTGAACGGGTCGGCGCGCTGCTGCGTGCGCAGCCACGGCCAGTACGCGGCATCGTCGGCGGGGCCGTCGCCCTCGTCCACGCACAGGGTGTACGTGGCGTGCCAGTCCCGGCGCATCCGCACCGACCAGTGCCACACGTCCGTACCGGGGACGCGGTCCATGAGGTTGCCGGCCGGGTCGCGCGGATCGGCGAGCTTGTTGGGCGACACCAGGACCGCGCGGGTGGCGGGGGAGCCGCGCCACAGGAACGTGACCAGGGCGTGGTCCGCCGCGCCCTGCGGATCGGGTCCGGTCAGCGGCGTGCCCTCGCGTTCCACCGTCTGCCAGAACTCCGCCGCGGACATCCCGGCCGCCCGGCGGACGACGCGCTCGTCGGTGGCGCGCGGCACGGGCGAGGGCCGCGGGACCCGGGGTGGGTGCCGCGGCGTGTCGGGGGGCGGGGCGATGACGGTCATCGAGGCGGTCTCCGTGTCGGTGGCGCGGGGGGGGCGGAGGGAGAGGGGGATCGCAGCTGGTCGGTGGGTAAGGTCACCCTTACCTTACGTCCCGTCCGGCGACCCGCGCCCGGCCCGGTCCGGTCCGGCCGGGGGACCGGCTGACCGTGCGGTCCGTCACGGCTCGGCGTTCTCCGCTGCCGCTTCCGGTGCCTCCGGGGGCTTCGGGGGCTCCCGGCCGGTGCCGGAAGGATCCTTCGTGTCGCCGCCGGCCGCGCCGCCCGCAGCGGCCGACCGTTTCCCGGCGAGTTCCCTGGCCAGCCTCTCCGAGAAGAGGCGCATTTCCGCCTCGGCCCTGAGATCGAACATGGTTCCCCCTGTTGTCTGCATTGGCCCGCCTGAGGCCCGGGCCGGAGAAGGCCCGAGCTGCCCTCATCAGCGGCTATACCCGGCCTTTACCGTGCGTTCGCAGGCCGCAAACGACACAGGAACGCTCATGCGCCCCCGCTTGGCGCACGCCCGGGAAAGGCGCCCCCGGCGCGCGCCGTGTCGGCGATACAGCGCGCCGAAACGTTCCGCATGGGGCGTGAATCTTTCTTACCGGCGTGCCGAGGCGCCACCGATGCTGGTGGGGCCGTGGAGGACGTCGGGAGGCAGGGTGAGCGACTCCGAGGTCGAGGGTGCGGGCGCGGGCGTGGAGAGGCGGACGCGATGGCGGCGTGCGCGGGACTGGCTGCGCGAGCACAGTACGCACGCTCTCGTGGTGGCGCTCGCGGCAGCCGTGGTGGGCGCGGTGCTGCCGGTCCTGCTGACCGGGGCGTTGCAGGACTGGCTCTCGCCACCGCCCCCGGCGCCGCCCCCGTGCCCGGGAGCCGGCTGCGACGGCAAGGACCCGCAGAAGGAGGGGTGCTCCGCGGACGCGGTCACCTGGCTTCCGCAGCAGGGCAATCCCGTATGGCTGCACGTCCGTTACAGCAGACGCTGCGGGGCCGTGTGGGGGCGGATCACCCACGCCGAGGTGGGGGACGTGGTCACCGTCCGGGTGGAGGGCGGCTCGGCCCGCAGTGCCGTCGTCGAGTACGGCGCCGACCAGTACACGCGGATGGCGTCGGTGGGCCGGACCTTCCGGGCCACGGCGTGCGCGGAGCCGACCGTCTCGGCGTCGCGCACCGGAAACTGGCGCAAATACTGTGTCGTCGTGACGGACGCCACCGCCTGGAAGTAGTTCCACCCGCCGCCGGGCGCAGGAGACGCGCCGTACCCGCGCCGCGCCGTCGCGGAAGTCACCTTGCGTGACAGCCGGGCGGGGAGAATAGGCCGGCAGTTCGCGCCGTACTCCTTACCCCTCCGCCGGCAGTACTTCATGCTGGTTAGGGCTTCTACTGCGCCTCGCTCGGCGGGAATTGTTACCACGCTGTCCGACTCCCCCGAGCGGCGGGAGAGTAGGCTCCGGATACGGATAGTGGCCGTCTTCAGTGCCGGTCCGCCGCTCGGCGCGGAAGGCTCAGTGATGGAGCACCGGGTGTCTGTACAAGAGTTGCTCGTCGGTCTGGAGCGGGCCGTCGGAGCTGGGGAGCACCGTGTGTGGGCGGTGCGGTGCGCGCACGCGCTGGGGTTGGAGGGCATTGCCGTCTCCCTGCAGTGGGGCGCGGAACTGGTGTGGTTCAGCGACGACATCAGCGCGCGGCTGGAGGACGCGCAATTCACCCTCGGGCAGGGGCCCGGGATGACGACGGACTTCAGCGAGGTGCCCTGCCAGGTGGTGGACCTGGGCGTGGGCGCGGCGGAACAGTGGCCGCAGTTCGTCGTCGAGGCCCAGGCCCTGGGAGTGCGGGCGATGTTCGTATGGCCGGTACGGACCGGAGGAGCGCGCTTCGGCACGCTGACCGGCTACCGCAGGACTCCGGGTCCGCTGACCGCACCACAGGCGGCGGACGGGCTGCGGGTGGCCGACGCGCTGGCCGCCCGGCTGCTGACCTGGCGGCCGGACACCGGGGAAGCCGTGTCCCGGAACGGTCCGGGCGCCGCCGGTGCGGTGGACCTGCACTGGGTCGAGGTGCACCAGGCCACCGGCGTACTCAGCTGCCGGCTCGGCGTACCGCTGGAGGAGGCGCTGGTGCGGCTCCGGGCCCGGGCGTTCGCCTCCGGACGGCCGCTCACCGAGACCGCCCGCGACATTCTCCGCGAGCTGCCGCCGTGACACCGCAGACCGGCACGGACCTGCCGGGGCCCGCGTCCGCGCATCGAGGAGCAGGAAGATGAGCAGGGAAGAAAAGATCGCCCAGACCTTCGTCGAACTCGCCGACACCCTCGTCGCCGACTTCGACGTCATCGACTTCCTACAGCAGTTGACGGTCCGCTGCCGCGACATCCTGGCCGTCACCGATGCCGCGGTCGTACTGGCCTACCCGGGCCCGCAGATGTACAGCCCCGCGCCCTGCGACCCCACCCCGGCCCTGTCCAGGGTGCTGGACCTGGCCCTGCAGGAAGGCCCTGCCCTGGACGCCTACCGCACCGCCGAACCCGTCACCCCCGGCGACCTCGCCCGGGCCCCCGACGCCTGGGGCGCATTCACCGCACAGGCCCGCGGAGCCGGTTACACCTACGCCTGCGCCGTCCCCCTGCGCCTGCGCCAGGACACCCTCGGCAGCCTGCTGCTCCTGCGCGCCACCGAGAGCCCGGTGCCCCTCGACGACCTCGTCCTGGCCCAGGCGTTCGCCGACGCGGCCACCATCGGCCTGATCCACGCCCGCACCCTCCGGCACACCGACACCGACACCGTCAACGAGCAGCTGCACATCGCCCTGCACAGCCGCATCCTCATCGAACAGGCCAAGGGCTTCCTCGCCGCCGGCCGTAACGTCTCTCTCGGCGACGCCTTCGACCTCATGCGCGATCACGCCCGCCGCCATCACCTCATGCTGTCCACCGTCGCCCAGAACGCCATAGACGCCGGAGACCTGCTCCGGCCGCCGTCCGCTTCCCCCCACCCGGACCACCCGGACCGCCCTGCCGAGGACGCGCCGACCGAGTGGGGCACCGAGTAGGGCGTACGGACGGGCGGGCCGACAGGCGGACGCGGAACCGGCGGTCACCGGTCCCGTGAGTGAGAGCTGACGCGTCGACCGAGTCACTCGACTGGTAATGTCAACAGCTTGTCTGTTTCGACCCAATTCGAGGACTGTGAGTGACCGTATCCACCCCGCCCGACGGTGAGCAGCCCGTCGCGCCGGAGTCCGTCCCCCCGGCGCCGGCCGCTCCGACGCCCGCCCCGGAACCGGCCGACCGCGACCCGTGGAGCCCGCCGCCACCCGGACCGGCCGCGGACCGCTGGGGACCGTACCCGATGGAACCGATGATGGCGCGACGGCCCGGCAACGCCATGGCCGTCACCGCCCTGGTCCTCGGCATCGTCGGCCTGGTCCTCGGCCTGTTCATCATCCTGTTCTGGATGTCCTGGCTGCCGGCGCTGCTGGCCGTGGTCTTCGGCTGCATCGGGCTGAGCCAGGCGCGCAAGGGTCGCGCGGCGGGCAAGGGGATGGCGCTGGCCGGTGTGATCCTGGGTGTGCTCGGTCTGCTGGCCGCGGTCTTCGGCGGGATCTTCACCGCGGTGGCGATGAAGCGGGCGGAGGACGACGCGCGCGCCCGGCTGGAGCGGGTGAAGTCCTCCGCCGAGGCGCGGCAGAAGGCGCGCGAGGCGGAAGAAAAGGCGCGGCACCTCTCCTTCGGAGGGTCCTATACGTTCAAGAACGGTCTGAAGGTGACGGTCGCCCAGCCCGAGCCGTTCGTCCCGGGCAGCAGCATCGTCATGGGACACGCGAAGGGCAACAAGGCCGTCCAGGTGACGGTCACGGTCGAGAACACCGGCACCGAGCGGGTCGAGGTCGAGACCGGACTGCCCAGTGTCAACGACGCCGACGGAGCCTCGGCGGAGCTGGTGATCGACGGCACCGGGCGGCAGAAGGTCATCACCGGGTATGTCCTGCCCGGCAGGCAGGCCGTCGGCAAGTACGCCTTCTCGCTGCCGCCGGACGCCGCCGACCGCATGGAGGTCGAGTTCACCCCCGACGCGAAGCAGTGGGAAGAGTCCTACTGGAGCGGCCCCACCAAGCTGACGCCGTCGTCGGGAGAATGACCCGCCGACTCCGGCCGTCCGGTTGACCGGTTCCCGCGTTGCCCGAGGGGACGCGGGACCGGTTGGCTTGCTCCGGCTCCGTTCGGTGCCCGTGGGGCCGGGGCAAGGCCGGTTCAATGGTGCGTCTAAGGGACCGTGAGTACGATCTTTCCCTGGATGTGCCCCTGGGCGGCGCGCTGGTGTGCTGCTTGGGCGTCCGCGAGTGTGAACGTGCTGTCGATCGCGACGCGGATCGCGCCCGTGTCGAGCAGGTGCCCCAGTTCGGCGAGTTGTGCACCGTTCGCGCGAACCTGTGTGCCGGTGACGGTGATGCCCAGTCTCGCGTTCTCCTCGTCGTCGAACTCCCCGAAGTACACCGGGTACAGTGCGCCGCCGCGCTTGAGAGTGGGCAGGAAGCGCCGGCTGGCGGGTCCTCCGACGGTGTCCAGGACGAGGTCGATGTCGCGGACGATGTCCTCGGGGCGCTGCTTGGTGTAGTCGATGTACTCGTCGGCGCCGAGGCCGCGCAGAAGTGTCTCGTGGGCGCCGGAGGCCACGGCGATGACGTGGGCCCCTTTCCACTTGGCCAGTTGCAGGGCGAGGTGGCCCACTCCGCCGCCGGCGCCGTTGACGAGCACGGTGGTGTCGCTGCCCAGTGCCATGGGGCGGTGCCTGGCCTCCTGGAACGGGGAGGGGTGGTCGTGCCCGAGCTCGATCAGGTATTGCCATGCCGTCAGCCCGGACATGGGCAGCCCGGCGGCGTGCGTGTGGTCGACGCCGGCCGGTTTGCGGGCGAGGTCGGTCGCCGGTGCGGTGACGTACTCGGCGTACGCGCCGCTCTGCATCAGGACGGGGAAGCGCAGCAGGCCCACCACCTCGTCTCCGGCCGCGAAGTCCTGGACGTCGGTGGCGACGGCTTCCACGACCCCCGAGATGTCGGTCCCCGGGATGAGGGGCAGGTCGAACGGGGGCCTGAATTCGGGAGGGATGCCGGGCATGCCCTCGCGTACGTACCAGTCGGGCGGGTTGAGACCGACCGCCCGCACGCGGACGAGTACCTCGCCCGGCGCCGGTTCGGGGACCGGCGCCTCCTCGTAACGCAGCATTTCGGGGCCGCCGAACTCATGCAGCCGGATCGCCTTCATCGTGTGGGTCGACATGGTGGTCCTCCCTGCCCGCGGCGCGGGATACGCTGATCTGGTTCAGTGAACCATATAAACGGTTCACTGATCCGAATATATGGATCAGTGAACCGCTTGGTCAAGCGAGGGGACCGATGCGGGCCGACGCCAAGAGGAACCGTGACCATCTGCTCGCCGTGGCGGGCACCGCCATCGCCGAGCAGGGCATCGACGTGTCGATGCGCGACATCGCGCGCACGGCCGGCGTCGGGCTTGCGACGCTGCTGCGGCACTTCCCGACGCGCGAGGCACTGCTGGAATCCCTGCTGCACACGAGCTTCGGCGACCTGACGGCCAAAGCGGGCGAGCTTGAGGGAGCCCAGGCAGCCGGAGACGCGCTTGTCTCATGGGTGCGCGACTGCGTTGCCTGGACGACTGAGTACCGCGGAGTGACGGTGCTGATGGCGGCCGCCATAGAGGACCCCGACTCCGCGCTGCACTCCTCGTGCGTCACGCTGCGTGCGGCCGGTGCCCGGCTCCTCGGCCGGGCCCAGGCCGCTGGCGCGGCCCGCAACGATATCGATGGCGACGACCTGTTCGCACTGATAGCCATGCTCGCCTGGGCCGGTGATCAACCCGCGCTCGCACCGCGCGCCAACCGCCTCTTCGACGTCGTCGGCAGCGCCCTTCTGGCGAGCGAAGGCGGTGACCTTCGCAAGTCTGAGCCGAACGGATAACCCGGTGGCGCGTGTTGCCAGGGGTGAGCAAGCCGGCCGGCTCCGAGCGGCCTCGCCGGTCTCGGCGTCCGCGGCCAACCCCGGCGGACGGGCCTCCCCGGTCCGCTCGGCGGTCTTGCCGGCGCCGGTCGCGTAGCCGCGGACCGTGTTCGGGTTGCGGAGCGAGTCGAGGAAGTCGTAGGCCGTCGCGCGAACTGTCAACGCCTTCTCGGCAGACAGCTGTGCGACGGTGGTTCACCCGCCACGGCCTGTCCGCACTTGAGTGGCCGTTTCGTCACGCGCCCCGCCAGATGTTGTCGAACGCGGCGTCCTCGACGGACCGTCGCTGCCGTACGGCCTCCAGTTCCACCACCGCACCGTTGACGGCGGCGAGGACGGTCATGACCGCGTCCTCGGTCGCGCCGAAGGAGTCGTCGGCCGGCTTGTCGCGGAGTCCGGCGGCCGCCGCGAGGGCGGCGAGGACGGGCTCGCCCGATGCCCAGCGGTCGGCCGCGCGGCTGCGGGCGGACGAGGCGGCCAACGTTGTCCGGCCGGTACGCAGGGGGAGCCAGCGGCCGCGCTTCCGGGTGAGAAGCCCTTCCTTTGCCAGCGCGGCGCGGTAGACCGCGGACAGGCCGCGGCCCCGGCGCCACAGCCAGTCCTCGACCGGCTCGTAGGGCGCCTGCCGGATCAGTGTCGATGCCGCCGCGTCCAGCAGGCGGTCGGCCGGCCGGCGGTCGCCGGGGACGACGAGGCTGCCGTCCAGGGTGAGGATCCCGGCGTTCAGCAGGTCGATCACCTCGGCGCCCGCGAGGGCGAGGGAGAGGTCGCCCGCGTTCGCGGGGCGCGGGGCGGTTCCGTCCTGGGCGGTGATCATGGCGACGATCTGCAGGTCCCGCGGTGTGGTCATGAGAGGGCTCCGTGTCAGAGGTGCCGGTGGTGCGGGGGTGGCCGTGGGGCGGGTGGGGTCCGAGGGCGCGGGCTGGGAGCTGAGGGCCGGGACTGGGCAGCGGCAAGAGGCGGCGTGGTGTGCGGAGTTGACTGTAGCCCGGCCGCGTCGGCGCAGACAGGCGCCAGGCCGGAAGGCGTCGTGCGCGCCGGAGCGTGGGCCCTCAGCGGATTCCCCGATACCCCACCGGGTACCCGATGCGGAGGGGCGCTGCCCGGACGGAGGCGCCCCGGGTCCCGAGCAGCGTTCCGGAATACCCCCGGGGGTACCCCTGTTATGGTGGGCATCAGATACCCCCCGAGGTACATCGTCCCCCCCTGGGGCGCACCCGATACATGGAGGAGGCGTAACCGTGTTCTTCGTCGACACCCTGGCGTTCGAGGGCCTGGGCAACCGCAGCTACCTGGCCGGTGGCGACGGCGCCGCGGTCGTGATCGACCCGCCGCGCGACATCGACCAGGTGATCGCCGCCACGGCGCGGCGCGGGGTGCGTATCGCGTACGTGGCGGAGACCCACATACACAACGATTACGTCACCGGCGGCCTGGAACTGGCCCGTGTCACCGGCGCCGCCTACCTGGTCCCGGCCGCGGCGAAGGTGGCGTTCGCCCGTACTCCCGTCGCGGACGGCGACACGGTGACCGTGGACGACGGCCTGGTGCTGCGGGCGATCGCCACCCCCGGCCACACCCCGCACCACACCTCGTACGCGCTGGAGGACCGCGGGCAGGCGGTGGCGGCCTTCACCGGCGGATCGCTGCTCATCGGCACGGTGGGCCGCCCCGACCTGGTCGAACCACGGCTGACCGAGCAGCTGGCCCGGGCCCAGTACGCCTCCGCCAACCGCCTCGCCGACGAGCTGGACGACGAGGTTCCGGTGCTGCCCACCCACGGGTTCGGCAGCTTCTGCTCCTCCTCCCAGTCCGAGGGGGACGCCACCACGATCGGCAAGGAGCGCACGGCCAACGACGCGCTCACCCTGGACGTGAACACCTTCGTCGCCCGCATGCTGGCCGACCTGGAGGACGTACCCGCCTATTACGCCCACATGGGCCCGGTCAATGCTGCGGGCCCCGCCCCCGTCGACCTCACCCCGCCCGAGCCCGCCGACGCGCGGCAGATCGCCGAGCGGCTCGCCGCGGGGGAGTGGGTGGTGGATCTGCGCAGCCGGGTCGCGTTCGCCGAGGGGCATGTCGCCGGATCGTTCAACTTCGAGGGCGACGGCAAACTCGCGACGTATCTGGCCTGGCTGATCCCGTGGGGCAAGCCCGTCACCCTGCTCGCCGACACCCCGGGGCGGATCGCCGACGCACAGCGGGAGCTGACCCGGGTCGGCATCGACCGCCCGGCCGCCGCCGCCACCGGCGACCCGGCCGGCTGGCTCCGCGAAGGCGAGCAGCCGGCCTCCTTCCCGCGCGCCGCGTTCGCCGACCTCGCCGCGGCCCGTCAGCGTGGCGAAGAGGTGGTGGTGCTCGATGTGCGCCGTGCTTCGGAACGCGCCGACGGCCACGTGGAGGGCTCGGTGCACATCCCGGTCCACGAGCTGCACGGCCGTATCGACGAGGTCCCGCGAGGCGTCGTGTGGGTGCACTGCGCGGGCGGGATGCGCGCGGCGATCGCCGCCTCCCTCCTGGACGCCGCGGGCCGGCGGGTCGTGGCCGTCGACGACGGCTTCGAGGCGGCGGGCGACGCGGGACTGACGGTCAGCGTCGCGCGGTCCTGACCGCAGTCAAGGGCGCACGAGTCCAGTGCCGGTGCCCGTTCCTCGTTCCACACCACATGCTCCCCCTCCCCCGTACAGAAGGCACAGCATGTTTCTCTTCCGGCGCGGCAAGAGGCCGGCGGCGTGAGCGCGTTGATTCTCGCCCTGGTCGCGGGAGGCGTGGTCGGTCTGGCGCTCGGCGCGCTCGGTGGCGGTGGCAGCGTCCTGGCCGTGCCGGCGCTGATCTACCTGCTCGGCTTCACGCCTGCCGCGGCCACCACCGCGAGTCTGCTCATCGTCACCGTCACTTCCCTGACCGCGCTGTACGCACATGCGCGGGCCGGGAACGTGCGGTGGAAGGCGGGAGCGGCCTTCGCCGCCGCCGGTGTCCTGCCCGCGGCCCTGGCCGGGGCTGCCGCCGCCCGTCTGCCTCAGGCCGCCCTGACGATCGCCTTCGCGGGCATCGCCGCCCTCGCCGCGGTCATGATGCTGCGCCCCGCCGCCGCGGTGACCGGGGACCGTGGGGTACGGCCGGGGCGCGCCGCGGGGGCCGGAGCGGGGCTCGGCGCTCTGACCGGGCTGCTCGGCGTGGGCGGCGGCTTCCTCGCCGTACCGGCCCTCGTCACCGTGATGGCCTTCGAGATGCGGGCCGCCGTCGGCACCAGCCTGCTGGTCATCACCGTCAACTCGCTGGCCTCGCTGGCCACCCGTTCCGGGGCGGCCGGCTCGCTGGACTGGGCGGTCATCGGTCCGTTCACGGCGGCCGCCGTGCTGGGTGCCTGGGACGGCAAACGTCTCGCCGGGAAGGTCGCCGGGCCGCGCCTGCAGCGGCTGTTCGCGTACGTCTTGCCGGCCGTGGCGGTGTTCATGCTCGTGGAGGCCGTGACGTGATGTGTGGTGTGACGTGCGGCAGCACGTGTGACGTGATCCATGACATGACGTGTGGCCAGGCCGGCACGTCCCTCGGGCCGGCGGGCCTCTCAGGCCAGCGAGAGGAACAGCTTCTCCAGCCTCGCCCGCATCTGCTCCCGGTCGCCGCCGCTCTGCTCCCCACCGGCCATGCAGTGCTGCAGGCCCGTCGCGATGATCGCGAACCCCGCCCGGTCCAGCGCGCGCGAGACCGCCGCGAGCTGGGTGATGACGTCCTCGCAGTCCCGGCCGTCCTCGATCATCTTGATGATTCCGGCGATCTGTCCCTGTGCCCGTCGCAGCCGGTTGAGCACGCTCTTCAGCTCATCGGCCGCCATCTCCAGCTCCATATTTCCTCCTTCGGGTACCACCTGCACACCAAGACACACCGGGGACGTCCCGGCTACCGGCGTGCCGGACACGTCAGATACCCCCGCGGGTATTCTAGTCTGTTCGGGACTCGCTTTCCCCGGGTGAAGAAACGAAAAGGAACCCCACGCACATGATCACCCACACTGCCCTCCACCCCGGCCAGGCCGCCGATCGTCTGAGCGCCTACACCGTCGTCGACGTGCGCACTCCCGGCGAATACGCCGCGGGCCACCTGCCCGGCGCCCACAACATCCCCCTCGGCCACCTCGCGACCGCCCTCCCGGCCCTCAAGGCGGCGGCCGCCCGCGGCGAACTGCTGATGGTCTGCGCCTCCGGCAACCGCTCCGTCACCGCCTGCGAAGAACTCGCCGCCGCCGACATCCCCGCCGCCACCCTCACCGGCGGCACCACCGCCTGGACCGCGGAGGGGTACCCCGTCGAGTGCGAAGAGCACACCGGGGCCGCCTGGCCCATGGAGCGACAGGTCCGCCTCGCAGCCGGCTCCCTCGTGGTGGCCGGTCTCGCGCTCGGCACCCGCTACCGCCACGCCCGTTGGCTGTCCGCCGCGATCGGCGGCGGCCTGGTCTTCTCCGCCGCCACCGACACCTGCGGCATGGCGGCCCTGCTCGCGAAACTGCCCCACAACCGGCCCCGCGCCACAGACTTGGACGCCACGCTCGCGGCCCTCGACCGGTAGCAACAGAGCCGGTACGGACCTGCCCGTACCCGGCCCGGCCCGCCCGGGCAAGATCGTATCGGGCACCGCATACACTCGCCGTGGCGCCGGAGGACCGTGGTGGCGCAGGTACAACCGTAAGGAGCAAGGGTGTTGGAGCAGGGCTACCCCGTGGACCGGATAGACACCGGTACGGCTCACTCGGCGCGCGTGTACGACTACATCCTCGGCGGGAAGGACCATTACGCCGTGGACCGCGAGGCCGGTGACGCGATGTGCAAGGAGTGGCCCGCGCTGCCCGTGCACATGCGGGCCAACCGCAAGTTCATGCACCGCGCGGCCCGTTACCTGGCCCGCGAGGAAGGCATCGGGCAGTTCCTCGACATCGGCACCGGCCTGCCCACCTCCCCGAACCTGCACGAAGTGGTCCAGCAGGTACGGCCGGACGCCCGGGCGGTGTACGTCGACAACGACCCGATCGTGCTGACCCACGCGCGGGCGCTGCTCACCGGTTCCGCCGAGGGCCGGACCGCGTACGTCGACGCCGACATGCGCGACCCCGAGGCCATCATCGGCTCCGAGCAGTTCCGGGAACTGCTGGACCTGCGGCAGCCGGTCGGCCTGATGATCATCGGGATCCTGCACTTCATCCTCCCGCCCGACGACCACAGCCTGGTGCGCCGCCTCCTGGAACCGCTTCCCGCGGGCAGTTTCCTGGCCATGACCATCGGTACCGCCGACTTCGCGCCGCGCGAGGTCAACCGGGTCGCCGACGAGTACGCGCGCCGGGGGATGCCCATGAAGCTGCGTACCAAGGCGGAGGCCGAAGGGCTCTTCGAGGGGCTCGACCTGGTCGGCCCCGGGCTGACGCAGGTTCACCAGTGGCGCCCCGACGCCGACCAGGAGCAGGTCGACGACCGGGACATCGCGATGTACGGGGCCGTCGCCCGCAAGAACGCCTGACGACCGCCCGGCCGCCGGCCTGCGGGCGGGGGCGGCTCCCGGTTCCCGACGGAAGCCGCCCCTCGCCGCCACCCGGCCGTCACCCCCGTCTGCTCCGAAGAGAGGGTGGTGAATCGGCGGGCGAGGACGCCGTGCCGCTCGAAGACGGCGTAAAGGGGGACCACATGCTGCTGACGGTGACCGGAGGGTCCGGCGCGGGCAAGACGACGCTGACAAGCGCGCTGAAAGCCACCGCGCCCCAAGTCTCCCTCCGGGTACTGCACGGCGATGACGATTACTTCGGCACACCGGAGCGTGGCGTGTGGATGCGCGACGACGCCGGCACGCCCCACCTGGATGTCGGCGCACCCTAGGGCGCTTCTGACGGATCTCCGCGGCATCGCGACGCCCGGCACGCACCCTCGCCGCACGGCGCAAAGGGACAGGTGGCTCCGCCACATGAC
>NZ_JBVIQN010000058.1:0-37542 GCF_055577005.1 Streptomyces sp. NPDC033221
CCGATCTCGTTCAAGAAAGACCCGGGACATCGCGAGGGGGTCGCTCTCGTCGTCACTCAGCGCGACCACCGCCCGGGCGCCCGGCGGCACGCCGGCCGGGGCGGCGCCCGGCCGGGCGCCGCCCCACGGTGGTTCGGAGGATGAAGACGGCAACGGTCGTCCAACGGTGTCGGCAGCGTTGATGCGGCGTTGATCCGGCACCGATGAAGCGGCCAACGGGCCCCGCTTCACTGGGTGTCGGACGTGAACTGGTCCGTGCCGCAGCATTTTACGCCGGAGGAAGGGGCGCCATGGAAGGCTCCGATACGTACGCGCACCTGTTCCCTTGCCGTTTCGCGGACCTGGCCGGCGGCTCCCCGCGTACCGGGGCCGAGACCGCCGGTTTCCTCGACACCCTCACCCACGTCTGCCAGGAGCTGCTGGAGGCCGCCGGGTGCGGAATGCTGCTGACCGACGCCTCCGGCAGCCTGAACCTGGTCTCGGCCTCCACCGAACCGGCGCGCCTCCTGCAGCGGCTGCAACTGAGCCGCTCCGAAGGCCCCTGCGTGGACACCTTCCACACCGGACGCGGTACGCAGTGCCCCGACCTGGCGCACGCCCACGTCTGGTGGCCGTCCTTCGCGCCGGCGGCCCGGAGGGCCGGGTTCGCGGCGGTGCAGACCACCGCGATGCGGCTGCGGGGCGAGACGATCGGCACGATCGGTGTCTACCGCACCGAGCCCGGCCCTCCGGAGCAGGCCACGACCGTACTGGCCCAGGCGCTGGCCGACGTGGCCGCGGCCGCCGTACGGCACCAGCGCCTGCTGAGCCGCGGACACGCCGGCGGTAGCGGACCCGCCCGTCCCACCGGTACGCCATCGCCCACGGTGCCGTCCGGACGGCACCCCGGCAGGCCGTCCGAAGCCCCGGCCGGCCGCTCCCGAAGCGCCGGGAGCACCGGTCCTCCCCAGGAGTGCGTCGATGCCTGAGACCATCGGTCCGCCGTCCGGCGACCCCTCGTCCGACGAGGCCGGGACGGCCCTCGGCGCCGCCTTGGCGGACCTGGCGGTCACCAGCCCCGGAACCACACCGGTCACGCTCACCCGGCGTCTGGTCACGTACTGCGTCGATCTGCTGCCCGTCGACGCGGCCGGTGTCCTGCTCCTCAGCTCCCCCGCCCCCGGTGGCCCGGTGGCCGAGGCGGGCATCCGCCCCGCCGGCACCTGCGTCGAGGTGGCCGCCAGCACCGAGGAAGCGCTCCACCGGGTGGAGCTGTTCGAGACCGGCACCGCGCAAGGTCCGGGCATCCACGCCCTGTTGACCGGCCGCGCGTGCGGCGTCGCGGACCTCACCGTCCCGGACGGCCGCTGGCCCGAACTGACCGTACGGGCCACGGCGGCGGGCTACCTGGCGATGTGGGCCCAGCCGATGCGCCACCTCGACCACTGCGTCGGCGTCGTCAACCTCTACCGGCGCACCCCCGGACTCCTGCCCCCGCCGCTCCAGGAACGTGCCCGCAAGCTGGCCGACGCGGCCACCGTCGGGCTGCTGCTGTGCTGGGCCAGGCGACTGCGGGCCCAGCGGCTGCGGCGGAGCCTCACCGCTCGCGTCGTCACCGAACAGGCCACGGGCATCCTCGCCCAGCGCCTCGGCCTCTCCCCGGCCGCCGCCTTCGACGTACTGACCGGCCAGGCCGACGCCCGCCGGGCGCACGTGGACGTCCTCGCCCGCGCCCTCACCGAGGAGCCCGACGGTCCGTGGCCTCCGCCGGCTTGATCACCCGGTGCCGCGGCGCTCCCGCCGCTATCCGGCCCCGCCGCCCACCGCCTCCTTCGGCACGAACACCACCCACACCTGGCCGGCCGCGAAGTTGAGCGGTGCACCCGACGCCGTGGTGAAGTCCGTGCCGCCGTTCGAGGACGGCCGC
Organism: Streptomyces sp. NPDC033221; assembly: GCF_055577005.1. NCBI lineage: Bacteria > Bacillati > Actinomycetota > Actinomycetes > Kitasatosporales > Streptomycetaceae > Streptomyces > Streptomyces sp. NPDC033221. The sequence goes on from NZ_JBVIQN010000058.1 coordinate 1,907, forward strand.
GACCAGTGGGCGTCGTACGCCTTGCCGTCGCGCAGCACCCGCGCCGGTCCGGAGCCGGTCGTCTCGGTGTACGGGGAATACGCGCCCCAGCGGTCGTGGTAGCGCGAGGGGCGGATCCGTGCGCCCTGGACGACGACCGTGGGAACCGCGAGCCGCTCCCCGGAAGCGGCCTTGACCGGGCTGCCGTCCATCGACACCAGCCAGCCCCGCCGCTGCGCCGACCACTCGAAGGTGAAGCGGGCGGCCGGGTAACGGGCGGTGTACGAGGGCGTGTTGCGGCCACCGGACGGCGCGGTGCCGAAGCGGAAGCCGATGTCGTGGGCGGTGCTCGCGCCGGGGGCCGCCTTGAGGGCGCTCTCGGGGCGCAGGTAGAGGTTGTGCGGTGCCGCGCGGTCCCGGCCGCGGAAATAGGCGTCGCCCGTCTTGCCCGGCGGCACCGGGTACAGCGGAGCCGCCTCGACTTCGGGCTCCAGCTTCGCCTGCGTACCGGAGTAGGCGAAGGCGGGGCGGCCGAACTGGCGCAGCAGTTCCAGGTCGGATTCGCGGGCGCTGCGCACCGGGCCGACGGCCTGCGGCAGCCGGGAGGAGTAGACGGCCAGCAGCCGCGACAGTCCCGACTCGACCCGTTCCACGTAGACGATGTCAGCGGCGTCGAGGCCCGTCTGGGGGCGCGCCGCCCGTACGTTGTCGATCTTCACGGCGATGACCGGTGCGGCCCGCGCCGCCTTGCCCGTGAACGGGGAACGCCCGTCGGACACGCCGCCTTGCTGACAGCCGCCCGACACGCCGGCCAGCAGCGCGCAGAGCAGCGCCGCCCCGGCCCGCACCGTACGTTTCCTCGACCGCACCGGCGTCCTCTCGTCAGGGCCACCCCGCCCGTCGAGGACATCACAGGAACGGCCGCGTGGCGAGAGGGCCCGGACGGCCCGGTACGCGGCGCGCCACGGCGCGATGGCATCCTGACGGCGTGAACCGACCCGAGATCCACTTCACTGTCGCCCCCGAGCTGCGGCTCTTCGTCTCCGCCGACCGGCGCCACGGCCGCACCGCCCTGCACACCGACGGCACGTCCACCCTGGGACATGTCGTGGAATCGCTCGGCGTCCCGCTGACCGAGGTGGGCCGCCTGCTCGTGGACGGCCGTACGGTGCCGGTGTCGCACGTGCCGCGGGACGGCGAGTCGGTGGAGGTGTGCGCGGTCGAACGGCCGCAGGAAGCGCCGGGCGCCCCGCTGCGGTTCCTGCTGGACGTGCACCTGGGGACCCTCGCACGGCGGCTGCGGCTGCTGGGCGTGGACGCGGCGTACGAGAGCGAGGACATCGGCGACCCGGCCCTGGCGGCGCGGTCGGCCGCCGAGCGGCGGGTGCTGCTGTCCCGGGACCGCGGTCTGCTGCGGCGGCGCGAGAACTGGGCGGGGGCGTACGTCTACAGCGACCGCCCCGACGAGCAACTGCGCGACGTCCTCGGACGGTTCGCGCCGGAGCTCGCGCCGTGGACCCGGTGCACCGCCTGCAACGGTCTGCTCAAGGAGGCCGAGAAGGGCACCGTCGAGGAGCGGCTGGAGGGCGGTACGCGGCGTACGTACGACGTCTTCGCCCAGTGCACCGCCTGCGACCGGGTGTACTGGCACGGCGCGCACCACGCGCGGCTGGAGGCCGTCGTCGACGACGCGGTGCGCGAGTTCGGCGGCGCCGCGGCGCGCCGGGAGGGCTCTGCCGCGCAGGGGTGAGGCGTGGGTGCGATGGGAGCCCGGCCCGGCCGTCCGGGAGCCTTTCAGGAAGCGTCGGCAGCCGCCCCCGGAACCGGGGTTCCGTGCCCCTGCCCCGGTTCCACCGGCAGCCCGCCGTCCGCCCCGGTCTCCAGTGCGGCCAGGGCCATCAGTTCCCTGGACGTCACGCCCTCCGGCACCGGCACCGGCGCCGGGGTGCGCAGCGGCGGCTGCCAGCCCGTTTCCGGGTCCCAGGAGCGGACGACCTTGGCGGGCGCCCCGGCCACCACCGCGTGGTCGGGGACCTCGCCCCGTACGACGGCGCCCGCCGCGACCACCACGTTGCGGCCCAGCCGGGCGCCCGGCAGGATCACCGCGCCGGTCCCCACCCAGCCGCCCGGGCCGATCGTGACGGGCTCGCTGCGCGGCCACTGCTTGCCGACCGGCAGCTCGGGGTCGTCGTAGCTGTGGTTGGTGGTCGTGACGTACACGCCGGGGCCGAAGAAGCAGTCGTCGCCGATGGTCAGCCGGACGTCGGCGATCACATGGCTGCCGCGGCCCAGGACGACGCCGTTGCCGAGGGTGAGGATCGGGTCGGCCCCGAGGTCGAGGCCGGGCATCATCCCGGCGGTCAGCGTCACGTCCTGGGCGATGATGCAGTACTCGCCGATCTCGATCCACGGGTCGCCGAAGACGGTGCCCTGCGGGTAGGCCAGCCGGGCGCCCGCTCCCAGCCGGCGGAAGCGGTACGGTCCCGGGCGCTCGGCGGTGGCGGCGCCCGCCTCCCGTACCCAGCGCGCCCCGCGGTGCACCGCGCGGGACACCGTCCGGCGGCGCCACGCCGCCACGGATGAGAACACGTTCTTCTTCGGCACCCGCTCACCGTACTCAGGCCGGTGCGCCGCCCACCCCGCCGGCCCCTGTGATCTTCACCCCACCGGCGGGCGGCGGTCCCGCCCACGAATGCCCCGTCCGCCGAGGGGACAGCGCCCGGCGGCCCGCCTATCGTTGGGTCATGGAACCCGCCGAGCAGGCTGTCGACGGCCGTCGCGAGTCGGCCGAGGAGCGTGCCGACCGGCGGTGGAACGAGTTGCTGCAAGAGGTCAGGGTCGCCCAGACCGGCGTGCAGATCCTGTTCGGCTTCCTGCTCACCGTCGTCTTCACCCCCCGCTTCACCTCCCTGGATTCGGTCGACAGGGCGATCTACGTGGTGACGCTGTGTCTGGGCGCGGCCGCCAACGGCGCCCTCATCGGGCCGGTCGCCTTCCACCGGCTCGTCACCGGGCGGCATCTGAAGGCGGAGACGGTCACCTGGGCGTCCCGGCTGACGATCATCGGCATCGTGCTGCTGCTCGCCACCATCATCTCGGCGTTCCTGCTCATCCTGCGCATCGCGCTGCACGACAGCGCCGTCCCTTGGATCGTCTCGGGGCTGGTCGCGTGGTTCCTGCTGTGCTGGTTCGCGCTGCCCGCCTGGGCGCGGCGCCGGTACGCGGGTGACCGGTGAGCACGACCGTGCCGCGGGGTGCGCCCGCTCCGTGTCGAACGGCGGGGCCCGGGCACCCGGGGTACGGTCCACACCACGGGTGACCGGGGCGCCACGGCGTGCTCACACCCTGCCGATCTCCGAGGAGTTGCCATGATCCGGGCCCTGGCGTTCGTCTGCACCCTGAACCCTTCCACCACCTCGTCCAGCAGTCAGCTGCTGGCGGACCAGGTACTGGCGGAACTGGGCGGCCTCGGGGTGCAGTGCGAGTCCGTACGCGTCGCCGACCACGACATCCGCCCCGGCGTCGGCACGGACATGGGCGACGGCGACGCGTGGCCGGGGCTGCGCGAGAAGCTCCTGGCGGCCGACATCGTGCTGCTGGCCACCCCGATCTGGCTCGGCCACCCGTCCAGCCTGTGCCAGCGGGTGCTGGAGCGGATGAACGCGGACATCTCCGAGACCGACGAGCAGGGGCGGCAGCTGATGTACGGCAAGGTCGGCGCCGTCGCCGTCGTCGGCAACGAGGACGGCGCGCACAAGGTCAGCGCCGACCTCTTCCAGGGCCTCAACGACCTCGGCTTCTCCCTCGCGCCGAACGCCGTCACGTACTGGGTGGGCGAGGCGCAGCACGGCACGGACTACCAGGACCTGGACGAGCGGCCGAAGAATGTGGCCGCCACGACGCGCACGCTCGCCGTGAACGCCGTGCACCTGGTGCGGCTGCTGCACCAGTACTCCTTCCCGCCATCGTCGTGAGGGGCCGGATACCCGCCAACGCGCGGGACCGGTTACCCGCCGTCGTGCGGGGCCGGCCCCCTGGTCAGCGGCCGCGCCCGCTCCGGCGTACGGGTCCCAGTACGACCCCCACGGCCGCGCCGGCCGCCGCCGAGGCAGCCGCCACGAGAACGGGGTGCCGCGCGAGGGCCGCCTGCGGCGAGTGCGGGCGGGAACTGTCGTCGAAGGCGCCGTGCGCGCCGTGGTCGGGGCCGTCGGCACCGTCCGCGGGCAGCCACAGGTTCTCCGGCCGTCCCGTGTCCGCCCGTTCGTCCGTCTGCTGCGAGTCGTACCCCGTACGGGCGAGGTAGCGGTCCAGCAGGGCGGGCGCGATCCGGTTGCCCAGGATGGCCGCCACCGTGGAGTAACCGACGTAGTACTGCTTGCGCCGCGGGTGCGCGGCCGCGTGCAGCACGGCCCGGGCCGCCACCTCCGGCTGGTAGACCGGGGCCACCGGCCGGGGGGTCTTCGGCAGCCGGGACAGCACCCAGTCGAACTGCGGAGTGTTGACGGCCGGCATCTGGACGACGGTGACAGCGACGTGGCTGCCCTGGTGCAGCAGTTCGGTACGGACGCTGGACGTGAAGCCGTTGATGGCGTGCTTGGCGCCGCAGTACACCGACTGCAGGGGTACGGAGCGGAAGCCGAGGGCGGAGCCGACCTGCACGATCGAGCCCGCGTCCCGCGGCAGCATCCGGCGCAGCGCGGCCCGCGTGCCGTTGACGAAGCCCAGGTACGTCACCTCGGTGGCGCGCCGGTACTCCGCTGCGTCGATCTCCGTGAACGGTGCGAACACCGTGCTGAAGGCGTCGTTGACCCATACGTCGATCGGCCCGAAGGCGTCCTCCGCCGCCTGGGCCGCCGCTTCGACCTGCTCGGCGTCGGCGACATCGGTGGGCAGGGCCAGGGCACGGCCGCCCCGCTCCTCGACCTCGGCCGCCGCGGCGTCCAGTCCGGTGCGGCCGCGGGCGAGCAGGGCGACGTTCGCCCCGCGCGCGGCGAAGAGCCGGGCCGTGGCACGGCCGATTCCGGCGCTGGCGCCGGTGATGACGACGGTCTGCGGTCCGGGCCGGTGCGGGCGGCTCACCGGGCACCGCGCGAGGCGCCGCCGAAGAGGCGGGCGAGGGCGCGGAAGGGCAGGGTGACGACGGTCGCGATCGCGTTCCCGATGGCGCGGAACACGTCGGCGATGGCGCTGAGCATGGGAACCTCCCTGGGGGTCCTGACATGGGTTCCGATATGGGTTCCGATGCGGCTGCGGCCGCTTCGCTACGGCAGCGGGGTGCCGCCGGTCGCGTTGACGATCTCCGAGGTGATGTAACCGGCCTGCTGGGACGCGAGGAAGACGTAGGCGGGTGCCATCTCCACGGGCTGGGCCGCCCGCCCCAGCGGGCTCTGCTTGCCGAACCCGGTGGTGTCCGGCAGCGTCGAGGGGATCAGCGGCGTCCACACCGGGCCCGGGGCCACCGCGTTGACGCGGATGCCGCGCTGGGCGAGGTCGCCGGCCAGTGCGTGGGTGAAGGTGACGATGGCGCCCTTGGTGGTCGCGTAGTCGAGCAGCTGCGGGCTCGGCTGGTACGCCTGTACGGACGTCGTGTTGATGATGCTGCCGCCCTCGGGAATGTGCGGCAGCGACATCTTGGAGAGCCAGAACATGCCGTACAGATTGGTGCGCAGCACCCGGTCGAACTGTTCCGTGGAAATGCCCTCGATTCCGTCGGGCTGCGCCATCTGGTAAGCCGCGTTGTTGACCAGGACGTCGATACGGCCGAATTCCCGCACCACCCGGTCGACCAGGGCGCGGCACTGCTCCTCCTCGCGGATGTCGCACGACACCGCGAGGGCCCGCTGCCCCGCCTCTTCGACCAGCCGGACGGTTTCCTTCGCGTCCTTCTCCTCTTCCTCCAGATAGGTGAAGGCGACATCCGCCCCTTCACGGGCGAAAGCGAGCGCGACCGCGCGTCCGATGCCCGAGTCACCGCCGGTGATCAGCGTGCGGCGGTCCCGCAGCCGTCCGGTGCCCTCGTAGGACGTCTCGCCGTGGTCGGGCCGCGGAGTCATGTCGTCCGTCGCGCCGGGGTGCGGCTGGTCCTGCTGAGGGAATTCCGGCTTCGGGTGCTCGTGCACGGGATTCCGCTGGTCGTTCCCGGTCATCGTCGATACCTCCAAACGCGCGGCTGTCTACGCGGTACCCGTCCTGCCGCCACGAACACGTGACGTCTTCGGCCCTTTTCCGGTCCGGGTGCCGCCGCCGGGATGCGGTGGGCCGGTAACCGGCGTGCGATGGATTTCGGAGGTGGTGCAGACCATGGCACGAGCCATTTGGAGCGGTTCCCTGTCCTTCGGGCTGGTCAGTCTGCCGGTGCGGATGTACGCGGCGACGGAGAGCCACACCGTGCATTTCCACCAGATCCAGCGCGGCACGTCCGACCGGATCCGCAACAAGCGGGTCAATGAACGCACCGGAAAAGAGGTGTCCGCCGAGGACATCGTCAAAGGGGTCGACGCGGGCGACGCGTACGTTCTGGTCGAGCCGGAGGAACTGGACGACATCGCGCCCGGCCGGTCCAAGGCGGTGGAGATCAGCGGTTTCGTGGACCTCGACGAGGTGGATCCGGTCTTTTTCGACACCACCTACTATCTCGGCCCGCGCGGCAAGGACTACGGCAAGGTCTATGCCCTGCTCCACAAGGCCTTGAAGGAGTCCAACAAGGCCGGTATCGCCACCTTCGTGATGCGTAACCGCGCCTATCTGGTCGCGGTACAGGCGGAGGGCGACATCCTGGCCCTGCACACCCTGCACTGGGCGGACGAGATCCGCGATCCGCGCGACGAGATCGGCGATCTGCCCGGCCGGACGAAGATTCCGGAGCGGGAGCTGAAGACCGCGGTGCAGCTCGTCGAGGCCCTGAGCACCGAATGGCGGCCCGAGGAATACCACGACACATACCAGGAACAGGTGCGCCGGCTCATCGAGGCCAAACGCAAGGGCGAGACCGTGGAGAAGAGCCAGGAGCCGCCGGAGTCCACGAATGTCGTGGATCTGATGAGCGCCTTGCAGGCCAGCGTGGATTCGGCCAAGGGATCGGCGAAAGGACGGAAAGGGAAGGGCGCGGTGGCGGCGAAGCGCCGTACCGGCGGGCGCCGCTCCCGGAAGGAGAGCGGGAGCCGGCAAAGCTCCGCCGGCCTCTCCCAGCTCAGCAAGGCCGAACTCTACGAACGCGCCACCGAGGCCGGCGTTCAGGGCCGGTCCTCGATGACGCGTGACGATCTCATCGCGGCGCTGTCCGGCAGCGGCGGCGGCCGGACCGCCGCGAAAGCGTCCTGACCGGCCACGACCGGACCGGCCACGACGCCTGCCCGACCGGGCGCGCGCCCGGAGGGGTGTCGGCGGCCCTCAGCGCAGGTCGGGATCGTCGACGATGTGCACCGCGGCCTCCTCGGCCGACGCCGCCCCACCGTCGATACCGACGTCGCGGCCGATCTCGTCGTTGCGCAGCCGCAGGGCGTCGCCCTCGTCGGTGCCGGTCATCCGTCCGGCGCGCTCGTCGCCCACCTGGCGGTCCACGGGCTCGCCCTCGCCGTCCTGCTGGTCGCCGATGCCGTCTCCGTCCGGCGGTTCGACGTCCGGCTCCTCCTTGGCGAGCCGTTCGTCGAGGCTCTCGCCCGTGCGCTGTTCGTTCGCGGTGGTGCCCGTCTGGTTGACGGCCAGCGGCTTTTCGGGGGGCGAGTATCCCTGGTCCAGCATGTCGTCGTAGTCCGGCTCGTCGAGAGCGTCTTCCATGTCGAGTTCGTCGGACGTTCCCTGCTTGTCGGACGCGGCCGGCTGATAGACCTCGTCGCCCATCGCTTCATCGGACATGACAGCTCTCTTTCCAGCGGTGCCGGTTGCCACCCGCGGCGGGCCGCTTGTCACGGCCTGCCGTCCCGGGCGTTTCTCCGGCGACGTCGGTGACAGTCGTTCGGGGGCTTTCGCGGTCGCGGTGTGCCGCTACCTGGTGAGCCCCAGTGATTCCACGATGCGCTGCGCGTTCTCGTACCGCTCGTTCTCCGGAAGGCGCTGGGCCAGTGCGACCAGCCGGTCCGGCGCGTTGTTCTGCCGGAGCGTGCTGATGATGGTGTCGCGATCGGCCGGATACAGACTGCGGCTCAGGTGCTGGGCCATTTCGGTACGGATTTCCACGGCCTGTGGCGTCATACCGTCCGGGACGCTGCCCGGCGTGGGGGATCCGGCGGTCCGGCTGACGTCGGGCTGGTCCTCTCCGGACGGCTCCAGTTCGTGGTCCTCTTCGGCACGCAGTGCGCGGTCGGCTTTCAATTCGCCCTGGAGTTCCTTCTTCATCATGTCGTCCCGGGCCGGGCCGGCCTTGTTCGTACCGTGATCCATTGCTTTTCTGCCTCCAGGATGCACCGATTTCATTCCGTCCCCGCCCCGCACGTCCGAGCCCTCCCGTGCCATGCGTTACGGAGTGCCCGTTGGCCCTTTCGCGAAACAGCCCGAAGCCGAGAGCGAACGAGGGAACCGGGCGCGCCCCGGCCACCGGTCCCGGCACGAACGCGCCGGTCAGCCGGGTTCGGGCCGGGCGAACGGGCCGGAGTCGGCGGGCCCGTCGATGACCTGCCGGGCGACGTCGGTCAGCTTGCGCTGGTGCGCGCGGGCGTAGCGGCGCATCAGTTCGAACGCGTCGTCGGGCGTATGGCTCCGGCGTTCGGCGAGCACGCCCTTGGCCTGTTCGATGACGACCCTGCTGTCCAGGGCGGTCTGGAGCTGTCCGGCCCAGACCCTGAGCCCGTTCAGGTCCGTCCGGTACGCCACCCCGATGGCCACGGCGTCGGCCAGTGCCTGCCCCAGCGCGACCTCCTTGCGGGCCAGTGCCCCGTGCTGGTGGAAGAGGTTCAGTGCACCCAGCCGCCGGTCCCGGTAGCGCACAGGCAGGGCAGTGGCCGCGTTGAAGCCCTCGTCCAGCGCCTGGGCGGTGAAGCGCGGCCAGCGGGCCCGGCAGCGCGGATGGCGCAGCGGTACGTCGGTCAGGCTCTGCCCCGTACGCCAGGCGTCCCGGCAGGGCCCCTCGTCGTGTTCGACCTGCACCCGCTCCAGACGCGTGGCCGTGTCCGTGCAGCCCACCGCCAGCGTGGGCTGCCCCGGGCCGCCCGCCATCAGCACACCGCCCGCCTGCACGCCCGGGAGCCGTACGCAGTACTCGGCCAGCCGTTTCACGGGGCCGGTCATATCCTGTCCGCCGGCCGGGTCGGCGAGTTCGAGCAGAGCGGTGATCAGTAGTTCTTCCCGGTCGGACGACATGACGAGGGCTCCCTTCGACAGACCGCACCGGCGGCTGTCGGACGTGGGACGGGTATCCCGCCCCGGATATGCCGCCCCGGGTATCCCGGAAGCGGCCGTACAAGCGCCCGGAAGGCCCCCGCTCCGGTGGCGGGCGCCCGACCGGACCGGGGCCCAGGCGCTGAAACGGGCCGAAAGGGGTACCCGCACGGGCATGCGCTTAGCCGTCCTCGACGCCGGGTCGAACTCCGTACATCTGCTCATCAGCGAAGTGGTCGGCGGCGTTCCGTTGCCCGCGCACTCCCTGAAGGGTCCGGTCCACCTGGCCGAACACGTGGCCGCGGACGGGACGGTGCCGCCGGAGGCGGCGCGGCGGCTGGCGGCAGCAGTGGCGCGGGCCCGGGAGCAGGCGGACCACTGGCGGTGCGACCGGCTGTTCGCATACGCCACGGCGGTGGTCCGGGATGCCGCCAACCGCGACGAGGTGCTGGAGACGGTGCGCGCCGGGAGCGGGATGCGGCTGGCGGTGCTGCCCGGCGAGGTGGAGGCGGAGCTGACGTTCCGCGCGGCGCGGCGGTGGGTCGGTCTCCAGGCCGGTCCGATGGCGCTGCTGGACATCGGCGGGGGTTCGCTGGAGGTCGCGTTCGGCCGCGGCGCCCTGCCGGACTTCGCCTTCTCCCTCCCCCTGGGCGCGGGGCGGCTGACCCGGGAGTGCCTGCCTGGCCGGGGCAGACCCGGCCGCGCGGCGCTGCGGGAGCTGCGTCAGTACGTGCGGGCCTCGCTCAAGGACGTGGCGGCCCGGGTGCGCTGGGAGGAGCCGCACACCGTGGTGGCCACCTCCCGGATGTTCCAGCAGCTGGCCCGGCTGTGCGGGGCCGCGCCCGGGCGGGACGGCCCGTTCGTCGCGCGCCGGCTGGCCCGTACCGGTCTGAAGGAGGCGGTACGGCAGCTGTCGGCGCTGACCGCGGCCGAGCGGGCGGAGCTGCCGGGGATCTCGGCCGCCCGCTGCCGCCAGGCCCCGGCCGGCGCCGTCGTCGCCCACCAGGCGATGAAGAGCATGGGGATCGACGAGGTCACCCTCTGTCCGTGGGCGCTGCGCGAAGGTGTGCTGCTGCGCCATCTGGAGCAGGGCGGTCAGAACTGGTGGCCCAGCCCGGTGCTCCGCTACGAGGACGCCGGGACCGGCGCCGCGCCCGGCGGCGGCACCTCGCCACGTGTGCCGCGCCGGCTGCCGCTCGGCCGGGCGCCGGCCGACTGACCGCGTACGTCCGTACGAGCCGGTGCCACGGCCAGGGGCTTCCCGCCTGCGAGCCGGGCTCCGCTCAGGGCCCGGCGCCGGCCGTCCCGGTTCCAAAACCGCCCCACACCATCCACGACGAGTCGCACCGGGCGTTCGGCGCCCGGGCCGGAGTCATCATGTACCTGTCGAACTACCGTATCGCCGACCGCCTCGTCATCGAGATCCCCGAGATCATCGACATCGCCAACACCGGCCAGGTCGCCGCCGGCCTCCAGGGCCTGCTGCGCGAGCCCGCGGCCAACGGGGTCGTCATCGACCTGCGGGCCCCCATCATCACCGTGGCGGGGCTGCAGACCCTGCTGAGCTGCCAGCGGACCGCGCGCGAGCACGGTGTGACGCTGAGCGTGGCCGCGGACCGCCCCATGGTCCGCAAGGCGTTCCGCCTCACCGGAGTGCACCGCACCATCCCGCTGCACAGCTCAGTGGCCGACGCCCTCGCCGCGGCGTAGCCGTACGGAACGCCGCTTTCCCGCCATCGCGTGGCAGTACGGACCCCCTCGTCCCGGCCGTCCCACAAAAGAGGTGTTTACCGAACGGGGTGATGAGTTACCCGTCCCCCAGCCTTCCGCAAGCGGCCGCCGGAAGGCAGGCGCCGGGCCGGTTGAGACCACAGCCGCCGGCGCCGCTCCTCGCTCACGGCACTCCGGCCGGTCAGGAGGACGGCGGTTGGCCGTGGTGGCGCCGGGGAAGCCGCTGGGGCGCGCCGGACCTGAGGACCAGCGGGTGGGCAGGCAGCCGGGTCAGGGGCGAGGAGTGCCGGTAGCGGTCGATGGAGGCGGCCCGGCCGTACGGGCCAGGCCGCTGGTACTGCCGGCCGCGGGCAGCCGTGGCCGGTGGCTCGGCCGAGGGCGGCCGGTCAGGCCGGCGGGGGCGGAGCATGGCGTCTTCGTACCGGCCCAGGGCAATCACGAGTCCGAGCATCGCCAGAGGCCAGAGGGCGGCGAGCAAGGGCATGGCCGCTCCCTTCCTTGCCGGTCGTACACGCTGGCTGGAGCTTCACGTCGTCTGACGGGTCACCCTGCGGCGACACGGCAAACCACCGGGTGGCGGCGGCCACTCCACCGGCCCCGGGCACGGCGGTTCTTCCGGCCGCCGTCACTGACGCCCGCCGGGTGGCGAACCGGCAGGTCAGCGCGGTGGACCCGCACAGCGGCCGTTCCCGGCCCGCCCCGAAAGCCGTTACGGCGACTTGCGCAGGAACGCCGTCCGTGCAGACCGGCATGTGAGACGGCGACGCCCACCGGCGTACGCCCGAAGGCTTCATCAGTCCAGCCGGGTGAGATCCGGGCGCAGCCGGTGCCAGGTCGGCTGCCGGAGGCGGCCGGCGGAGGTCCAGCCGGAGAAGGTGACCTCGGCGACGAGCCGCGGCTCCGCCCAGTGGGCGCCCGGCGCGTCGACCTGGTTCACGAAGGGCGAGGCGTCCCGCCGTACGACCTCCAAGTACCCGGCCAGCTCCCGTCGTTCACGGCCGGAGAGCCCCGACCCCACGGAACCGACGTACCGCAGCCCGTCCGGCCCGTCGACCCCCGCCAGTACGGCACCGGGCAGCCCGGCGAGGCCGCCACGCCCCTCCGTCCAACCGCCGATCACCACATCGAGCGTCACCAGGTGCTTCGTCTTGCGCCACTCGGACGACCGGACGCCGGGGGTGTAGCGGGAGGTCAGCCGCTTGGCGACGACCCCCTCGAAACCGGCGTCCAGGGTCGCCTCCCAGGTCGCCCGCGCGTGGCCGGTCACATACGCCGGGACCGACCAGTGCGGTCCGTCGTCCAGCCCCAGCTCGGACAGGGCGGCGCGGCGCTCCACGTACGGGAGTTCCAGCAGCGGGCGCCCATCGAGGCTGAGCACGTCGAACAGGACGAGGTGGACCGGGTGATCCCCGGCCAGGGCGGCCGCACGGCGCCGGTTCGTGACGCCCATCCGGCGCTGCAGCAGCCCGAAGTCCGGCCGCCCCGCGGCGTCCAGGACGACCACCTCACCGTCGAGAACCGCGGAACGCCCCCGCAGCCGCTCACCGAGCGGCGCCAGCTCCGGATACGTCGCCGTAGCGTCGTTGCCCGCCCGGGTGACCAGCCGCGACGTCCCGTCGCCCGGCGCGCCGGCCAGACACCGCGCCCCGTCCCACTTCGCCTCGAACGCCCACTCCCGCTCCTCCCCGGCGGCGGGCAGCGGGCCGGGGGTGGCCAGCATGGGCCGGAGGCCTGGCGGCGCGTCGGACGGGACCATGCCCCGATGATCGGCCGCCGCCCCGCACCCGGCCACCGGGGCGGGGGCACACCGCCGAGGCCGTTACCGGCCCTCGGCCACCTCCTGATGGCTCTTGGCCAGCTCGACGTACATCGTGGCGTTGAGCCGGATGCCGTCGCGCTCCTCCTCGGTCAGTTCGCGCTTGACCTTGGCGGGCACCCCGGCGACCAGCGACCCCGGCGGCACCCGCATCCCCTGTGGTACCAGCGCCTGCGCCGCGACCAGCGACCCGGCGCCGATGTGCGCGCCGTTGAGGACGGTGGCCCCCATACCGATCAGTACGTCGTCCTCGACCGTGCAGCCGTGCAGCACGGCGTTGTGCCCCACCGAGACCCGCTCGCCGACCGTCACGGGGAAGCCGGGGTCGACGTGCACCGTGCAGTTGTCCTGGATGTTGCTGTCCGCGCCCAGCACGATCGGACCGCAGTCGGCGCGCAGTACCGCGTGGTACCAGACCCCGGCGCCGGGCCCGAGCGTGACGTCTCCGACGACGACCGAGGTCGGTGCCGTGAAGGCCGCCGGATCGACCGACGGCTCCCGGCCGCCCACGCCCGCGATCAGTGCTCGCTGCTCCATTGCCGTACTCCTCGTCGCCGGGCCGTTCGGACCGTTCGGGTTCGCGCCTGGGGGCACAGTAGGCGACGGGCCCGCGGGCGCCGCGGGCGGGATTGCGGATCATTCAGGCTCTCAGGAGTTCGGCCGGTCCTCCATCGGCACCGGTCCGAGCATCTGCTCGCTGATCCAGTGCAGCGACTCCGGCATCCGCTGGATGTACGTGTGGCCGCTGTGCTTGCCGTCGGGGATCTCGAACAGCGTGTGGTGGATCGGACCGCCGGTGTGCTCCCGGATGAACTTCTTCACGTACGGCACCGCGACCTCCTTCGAGCCCAGCTCGAACGCGAGGTAGACGTCCGGCCCGCCCTTGGCCTTGAGCTTCTCGGCCAGCAGGCCCGGGTCGTTGGCGCGCTTCTCGGCGGGGTGCCCGTTCCACATCGGCGAGTCCGGCACGGTGTCCGGCCCGTTCGCGATGACCGCCTTGAACTGGTGCGGGTGCTTCAGCACCGCCTTCAGGCCCGCGAAGCCGCCCGAGGAGGAGCCCATGAACGCCCATCCGTCGCGGCTGTTGTACGTACGGTAGTTGGCGCGGGCGAAGGCGGGGACGTCCTCCGTCAGCCAGGTGCCCATCTTCGGCTGCCCGGGGATGTCACTGCCGTCGTGGTACTTCTTCTTCGGGTTCAGGACCGGCATCACCAGGATGAACGGCAGCGTCTTGCCGGACTGCGACCATTCGGCGATCTTCTCCTCCAGCTTGAAGTCGCCGCCGATCCAGTAGTTGTTCGGGTACCCGTACGCGCCGGGCAGCGCTATCAGGACCGGGAAACCGCTCTTGGCGTACTGGGGCTGGTTGTACTGCGGCGGCACCCAGGACCATATGTCGCCGGTGAACCCGGACTTCTTGCCGTGCCACCGGGTCTTGACTATCTTCGTCCCGTCGTCGCCCGTGGTGCGCTGCGTCACGAAGTGCGAAGCCGGCCCGGTGGGCTGGACGACCTTGGCGGTCCCGCTGCTCGCCTCCCGCGCCTGCTGCCGCAGCTGCGGCACATGGGAGGCGTCCACCTCGTCCCGGTCCTTGCTGCCGCAGCCGGCCACGAGCCCCATCGCCATCAGGCTCACCGCGGCGACGGCCGCGGTACTGGTTCGCAGGCGCTTCATCGGGACGTACTCCTTGCAGACTCATGTCCGGCGGGGCGGCGGGCACCGCTCCGCCATCTGGGCGAAGGACACCAGAATAAGATCAGCCGGCTTGCCGCCCGCGGCTCCCCCAAGGGCACCGGTCCGGCCGCCCGCCGTACGACGGCGTCACGGTCGCGCACACCGTCGTGCGCCTCCAGGCTTATGGATGTCGAACAGGCGGGTTTAGGTTCCCTCTATCGGTATGCCGGGTTGCGGTTGATTCGCGAACCGGCTCTGGGCATCGTGTTTTCCGACCGGCGACAGCGCGGCACGAGGTGGCGCTACGGACGGGGTGAGCGATGACCGCAGGGGCCTGGATTCCGCCGCCGCCCGGGGCCGCGGGGCGCGCCGCGGAGCGCGGCGCACTGCGCGCGCTGCTCACCCGGACACCGCTGGTGACCGTGACCGGCCCGCCGGATGTGGGCAAGAGCACACTCGCTCACACCGTCCTGGAAGCGGTCGCGCGGGACGGCGGCCTCCCCGGCAGCGG
Organism: Streptomyces sp. NPDC033221; assembly: GCF_055577005.1. NCBI lineage: Bacteria > Bacillati > Actinomycetota > Actinomycetes > Kitasatosporales > Streptomycetaceae > Streptomyces > Streptomyces sp. NPDC033221. The sequence goes on from NZ_JBVIQN010000058.1 coordinate 16,930, forward strand.
CTTCGTGCGGGTCGGCTGCCGGGAGGATGTGGACGAAACGGGCGTGGCCGCGGCTCTCGTCCGCGCGGCGGGCCTGCCGTATGACACACAGCCGGAGGCGCTGGCCGCCCACTGCGCCCGGCGGGGCCTGATCGTCCTGCTGGACGACTGCGATCCGGTGGCCGGCGCGTGCGCGTGGCTGGTGCGGCAGCTGCTGCGTGCGGAGGTGGGAGCAGGTACGGAGACGGCCGGTCCGCGGATCGTGGCCACCGCGCGGCAACCGCTGGGGATCGGCGCGGAACGGGTCGTCGTGATGCGGCCGGCTCCCGTGGTGGCGTCCGGCGGGCAGCCGCTCCTGGCATCGGCTCCCGCACCCGGCCCCTGCTCCCCCGCGGACCGCCTGGTGTGGGCGCGGCTGTCCGTTCTTCCCGGGGACTTCGACGGCTGGCTGGCGGGGTGCGTGGCGGGCCGCAGTGATATCACCGGTCGCAGTGACGTTTCCGCGTACGAGGTCGAGGCCGCTCTCGAACGCCTGCACAGGGCCTCGGTACTCGCCCGGATACGGGAAACCCCGCATCCCGGCCCCGACCCCATGTTCACCGAGGTCTCCCCACCCACTCCGCCCCCACCCCCGTCCTCGCCCCGCTACCGCCTGACCTCCGCGGCCCGCGCCGCCGGTCTCACGCGGGTGCGCGCCGCGGGCGAGGAGGCATCGGCGCTGCGCGCCTTCCGGATGGCCTGCGCGGCGCTCGCCGCCGAGGCGCAGATCACCTGGCAGGGCCCCGACCACCGGGTGGCGGTCCGCCTGGTGGAGGCCGAGGGACACAACCTGCGCGCGGCGCTGACTCTGCCTCCCCAGGACGCGGACGACGCCCTGACCGCGCTGGAGATCGCCGTCTCACTGTGGTTCCGGTGGGCCGTCTGCGGCCGACGGCGCGAGGGCCGCGCCCACCTCGCGCGGCTGCTGCGGCGCTCCCGGGACGACACCGCCGTACGGGCCCGCGCCCTGTGGCTGGCAGGCTGGCTCGCCGCGCAGGACCACGCCGACCGCACCGCCGAGGCGCTGCTGAACCGTGCCGGGCAGGCGGCCGCCCGGCACGCCGACGCGGACACGCTGGCCCGTATCGCGCACGCCCGCGGCGTCCTGGCGCTCCGCCGTACGGACACCCGTACCGCCGTCGCCTGCCTGCGGAAGGCGGCCGAGCACCCGTATCAGGACACCTGGTACGGGCCCGGGCCCACGCCCAGCCAGGTTCTGCTGGCCACCACTGTGACCACGCCGGAGCCGACGAGCACCCCCGTCCCCGCCCCGGCAGACCCCGCGGTCGCCGTCCCGGCACCGGCCCCCGCGACGGGTGCCACCACAACGGGCCGCGGCACCGTCGCCGCCCCCGCCGTACACAGCAGAACCCGCAGCGACCCCCTCCCGGGGACCCGCTGCGGGTTCCTTTTCAGCTGACGGGACGTCTGTACGTCACTCCGCCATCGCGTCGGCGGGCTGGGCCGCGGCCACCTCGCGCTTGGCCGCCGCCTTCGCCGCGCGCCGCTTCATCACGACGAACGAACCGACGCCGAACAGCACCGCGGCCACCAGCCCCACCCAGGAGAACCGCTTGAGCCAGGACTCGGCGACCACACCGACGTAGTAGATCAGCGCGGTCGTGCCACCGGCCCAGACGACGCCACCGAGCACATTGGCGATGAGGAACTTCCAGTACGGCATCTTCAGCACGCCCGAGAGCGGCCCGGCGAAGATGCGCAGCAGGGCGATGAAGCGGCCGAAGAAGACCGCCCACATGCCCCACTTGTCGAACTTCTCCTCGGCCATCGCGACCTGGTCGGGCCCGAAGTGCTTCGGGAACTTCCGCCCGGCCCAGTTGACCAGCGGCTGTCCGCCCTTGCGGCCAATCACATAGCCGATGGAATCCCCGATGATCGCGCCGGCCGACGCACAGGCACCCAGCACCAGCGGATCGATGTGGTCCGTCGTCGCGGCGAGGAGCGCCGAGCTCACCAGGACGATCTCACCGGGCAGCGGAATGCCGAGGCTCTCCACGCCGATGACCAACCCCACCAGGAGGTACACGCTCACGGCCGGTACCGTCTCCAGCCACTCCATCTGCAACGCCGCATCCTCCACTAGGTGTCGGGCCCCCGTGGGCCGCCGCCCGGCGTCCGCGACGCCGTCGATGATCGCGTTTCCCCCCGTGTTACGCGCGCCGCCGCGCGCCCGGGAAGCCTACTCGATCTCGTCGGGCCGCCCCGCTGACCGGCGGTACGGCCCCGGCCCGCCGCGGTGTACGCGACGGGCCGGGGAACGCATGGGCCGGCGGGCCGGTGACCGGGCCGTGTTCTCCGTACGAGTGCTCTGTACGAGCGCACGAGTGCATCCGCGCTCCGTACGGACTCTCCGTACGAGACGCGCGCCGGCAGCGTGGAGTTGCCTCGGACCCGGAGGAATTTGCGCGCGGACCGAACGCCCCGCATGGAGTCGAACGCCCGCGGCGGACCGGCCTGGCCGTGGCTAGGCGGCCGGGTTGTTCGGGCGCAGCGTCCACACGATGGTCATCTCGCCGGTGACGGCGCCGTCCTCCCGGGTGATGGCGACGTTCACCGGGAACTCCGGCCGCTCCCCCGCGTCCAGCTCGGCGACGATCCCGGCGGCCGGGCGGCCCAGCTCGGCGGTGGCGGTGACCGGGCCCATGGCAAGCTTCTTGTAGCCGATCTCGGCCCGTACGGCGAGCGGCACGGCCCGCGAGAGCTGGTCACCGAAGGCCGCGAGCACGATCGCGCCGCTGGCCGACTCGGCGAGCGTGAACATCGCGCCGGCGTGCGGACCGCCGACGTGGTTGTGGTAATCCGCCTGGTCGGGCAGCCGGACCACGGCCCGTTCGGGGGTGGCCTCGATGAATTCGAGGTGGAGCGTACGGGCCATCGGCACGGTGGCCGCCATCATTTCGCCGATCGACGGCTTGGTCTCGGAGGACATGCCTGGCATGTTACCTACGAGTAGCTTGCTGGGGGAAGCCCTGCCCGGCTTTCCGGCCCACGGGCCCGGGCGCCTATCGTGGTGGCCCATGTGGCCAGGTCAGCAGCCGCCCGGAGGCGAGCAGAACCCGTATCCCGCGCGGCACGCGGTCCCGTGGCGATCCCCGGTACGACCGTGCTGACCGACCGCGCGGACAACCGCGACGGCAGCCGCCGCCCCCTGCGCCGCCCCGCCTGGGCCGGACGCAACTACACCCTGCTGACCACCGCCGCCGTCGTCGCCAACCTCGGCAGCGCCGGTTCCCTGATCGCGGCGGCGTTCGCGGTACTCGGCACCGGCGGCTCGGCCACCGACGTCGGCCTGGTCGCCACGGCCCGTACGGTGCCGCTCGTCGTCTTCCTCCTGATCGGCGGCGCGCTCGCCGACCGGCTGCCGCGCCACCGCGTCATGGTCGCCGCGAACGCGCTCAGCTGCGTCTCGCAGGGCCTCTTCGCCGTCCTCGTGCTGACCGGAGAGGCACGGCTCTGGCAGATGGCGGTGCTGGCCGCCCTCGGCGGCACCGGCCAGGCGTTCTTCGCCCCCGCCTCCGAGGGGATGGTGCTCTCCAGCGTCTCCGGCGAGCACTCCGGCCGGGCCTTCGCCTTCTTCCGAATGAGCATGAACGGCGCGAACATCGGCGGTGCCGCGCTCGGCGGCGCCCTGGTCGCCGCCGTCGGGCCCGGCTGGGTGCTGGCCGTCGACGCCGCCGCCTTCGCCGTCGCGGGCGCACTGCGCACCTTCCTCGACGTCGGCCACATACCGGAGCGTGCCCCCACGGCCGGGCTCTTCACCGACCTGCGGGACGGCTGGCGCGAGGTGGTCTCCCGGCCCTGGCTGTGGGCCGTCGTCGGACAGTTCGCGGTCGTCAACGCCGTCGTGGTGGCGGCCGAGGCGGTGTACGGGCCGATGGTCGCCGAGGAGCACCTGGGCGGCCCCCGGCCGTGGGGCCTGGCGCTGGCCGCCTTCGGCGCGGGCACGGTCGGCGGCGCGCTGCTCATGATGCGGATCAAGCCGCGCCGGATCCTGCTCACCGGCATCCTGTGCGTCTTCCCGCTCGCCCTCCCCTCGGCCGCACTCGCCGTACCGGTGCCGGTCACCGTGCTGGTCCTGGTCATGCTCGGCACCGGCATCGCCGTCGAGGTGTTCGGCGTCATGTGGATGATGGCGCTGCACCAGGAGATACCGGAGGAGAAGTTCTCCCGGGTCTCGTCGTACGACTGGTTCGGCTCGCTCGCGATCACTCCGGTGGCCACCGCGCTCGCCGGGCCCGTACAGAACCTCATCGGGCGGACCGCGGCGCTGTGGGGCTGCTCCGCGCTGATCGCGCTGCTGACGGCGGCGGTGCTGTGCGTACCGGACGTCCGCCGGCTGACGCGCCGCTCCGCCGACGCCGTGGAGCCCGCCGTGACACCGGTCACGGAGCCTTCCGGAACACCGCTCACAGAGCCACAGCAGCCCGGACCTGCCGTCCAGAGCCCCTGACAGCCGCCGGCCGCCCCGGGCTCAGTCGATGCCGGGGCCGCCCTCAGCCGATGCTGAAGGCGCCGTCCGGCGGCCGGGGCGACGGTACGGCCTGGGCGTCGTGCACCGGCGTCGCGTCACCGATCAGCCGCCGGAGCCCGTCGCCGTGCTCGACCCGCGCGGGGAACACATCGGCGGCGGCACGCCGGGTCAGCTGTGCGAGAGGCAGTTCGACGCGGGAGGCGGCCAGCACGATGTTGCCGAAGCGCCGGCCGCGCAGCACCGCGGGTTCGGCGATCACACAGAGGTGGCCGAAGACGGTGGCGTAGTTCGCCAGCTGGGCCCGCAGGAACCCGAAGGGCGCGCTGTCGGCGAGGTTGGCCGCGTAGATCCCGTTCGGGCGCAGCACCCGGGCGGCGGCACGCACATACTCGACGGAGGTCAGGTGCGCGGGCACCCGCGAGCCGCCGAAGACATCCGCCACGATCACGTCCGCGCTGTGCTCCGGCGCCGCTTCCAGTGCCGTACGGGCATCCTCGGCACGCACCTCGATGCCGCAGTCCGGCGGCAGCGGCAGCTCTTCGGCGACCAGGGCCAGCAGCCCCCGGTCCGCCTCGACGACGTCCTGGCGGGAGCCGGGGCGGGTCGCGGCGAGATAGCGCGGCAGGGTGAGCGCCCCGCCGCCGAGGTGCAGCACGTCGAGCGGCTCGGCGGGAGCGCCGGCCGCGTCCAGGACGGCCGCGAGCCGGCGCGCGTACTCGAATTCCAGGTCGGTCGGCGCGTCCAGATCGACGTACGACTGCGGGGCGCCGTCCACGGTCAGCAGCCAGGCGCGCGGACGGTCGACGTCCGGCATCAGCTTGGCGGTTCCCCAGTCGACGACGCGGGTGACGGGGACGGGGTCGGCCTCCGGTACCGCCGGGGCCGCGGGCCGCACCGGTGCTGCCGCCGGGTCCGGGGTGCGAGGGGCGATCACGCCGGGCCCCGGCTCGACCGTCCCGCGCTCGTCCGGCCCACCCGGTATCTGCTCGGCTGCTTCGTCCACCGTCCCATTGTGCCGGTACGAAGGCGCCCGGCGCCCCGCCCCGGACCGGCCGCATACCGCCTCGCACCCACCCCCACACCATCCTTCTCCCTGATCACTCCTCCCCCTCATCCCCCCTCTCCCCCATCACTCCTCCCACACCGCCACGACCTCCTTCAGGTGCGCCGCCGCCTGGTGGCGTCCGGCGCGGGCCGCGTCGGCGCGTTTGGCCGGGTCCAGGACGTTACGGCCGAAGGCGGCGCGGGCCGTGCGGTCCGGAACCAGGACACACACCCGGGCGCCGCGCCGCGCCAGTGCCGCACCCTGCGACCGTGCGGTGGCGATGGGCCCGCCGCCGGACGCCACCGGCGCCAGGACGACGACCCGGCCGTACCCGGCGGCGAGGTCCGCGTTGGCGCTGGAGTGCACACCGCCGTCGATCCACCACTTCCCGCCGATGCGCACCGGCGGCCACACGCCGGGCACCGCGCAGCTCGCACTCACCGCGTCGGCCAGGTCCGCCCCGCTCGTGTCGTCGAAGGCGGTCCGCTGCCCGGTCGCCGCGTCCACTGCGGTGATCATCAGGCGCCGCGCCGGCCAGTCGTGGCTGACCAGGCGCCGCGCGACGGCGTCCCGGCGGCTGGGCCCCGAGGCCGCGCGGGCGCCCAGCGCGAGGCGCCCCATTCGGACGCCGAAGTCCACGGCGTCGCGCGAGCGCAGCGCCAGGTACGCGAACCGGGCCAGCTCCCGCGTCCCCATCCGCGCCGCGGTCTCCCCCGTGACCGGGGCGAGCTGACGCGCGAAGAGTTCCTCCGGCGTCAGCCGCCCGGACGTGAGCTGGGCGCCCACGATCGAACCGGCCGAGGTCCCGATGACCACATCGGCCATCGCTAGGTCGACTCCGGCCTCGACGAGTCCGGCGAGCATCCCGATCTCCCACCCGATGCCCGTGTAGCCTCCGCCGCCCAGTACCAGCGCGGTGCCCGTCATGCGGTCCCCTCTCCGGTTCGCCGTCCGAGGCGCCCCCGTACGACGGGTCTCCTACGCGACCCCGTACGGAGGCTTCGTACGCAGACCTCGTACGGGGGCTCCGTACGGCAGTGTGGCAGCCCGCACCGTGCCGTATCCGGTATCCGGTATCCGGCCGTGCCGTACCCGGTATCCCACCGTGCCGTACCCGGCATCCCGAGTACGGCACGGCCCCCGCGGCTCCCCCCCTTCTCCTTCTCCTCTTGCTCTCCCTGCTCCTCCCTCTCCCCGTCCCCTACGCCTGTACCGACACCTCGGCGACCGTACGGACCGTGCCGGCCCCCACCGTCCTGCCACCCTCGCGGATGGCGAAGCCGAGCCCGGCCTCCAGCGGGATGTCGCGCCCCAGCTCGACGGTCATCGTCACCGTCTCGCCGGGCCGGGCGATGCCGCGTTCGCCGAGGTCGATGTCGCCGACCACGTCCGCCGTACGGATGTAGAACTGCGGGCGGTAGCCCGTGGACAGCGGTGTGCGGCGGCCGCCTTCCTCCGTGGACAGCACGTACACCTCGGCGGTGAAACACCGCCGTGGCGTCACACTGCCGGGTGCCGCGACGACATGCCCCCTGCGCACCTCGTCGCGGTGCAGACCGCGCAGGAGCAGCGCGACGTTGTCCCCCGCCTCGGCCGACTCCATCGGCTTGCCGAAGGTCTCCACCCCGGTCACGGTCGTCTCCGTGCCGGCGCCCAGGACCGCCACCCGGTCGCCGACGCGTACCGTGCCGCGCTCGACGGCACCGGTGACGACCGTGCCGCGGCCGGTGATGGTCAGGACGTTCTCGACCGGCAGCAGGAACGGCGCGTCGAGATACCGCTCCGGCGTCGGCACGTAGGTGTCCACCGCGTCGAGCAGCGCCTCGATGGCCTGGCTCCAGCGCGGGTCGCCCTCCAGCGCGCGCAGCCCGGAGACCCGTACGACGGGCACGTGGTCCCCGTCGTAACCGTGCGCCGTCAGCAGCTCGCGGACCTCCAGCTCCACCAGGTCGGTCAGCTCGGGGTCGCCCGCGTCCGCCTTGTTCAGCGCGACGACGATGTACCGGACGCCGACCTGCTTGGCGAGCAGGACGTGCTCGGCGGTCTGCGGCATGATCCCGTCCAGCGCGGAGACGACCAGGATCGCGCCGTCGAGCTGGGCCGCGCCGGTGACCATGTTCTTGATGAAGTCGGCGTGGCCCGGCATGTCGACGTGGGCGTAGTGCCGGGTGCCGGTCTCGTACTCGACGTGCGAGATGTTGATGGTGATGCCGCGGGCGGCCTCCTCGGGGGCCCGGTCGATCCGGTCGAAGGGTACGAAGGTGCCGCCGCCCCGCTCGCTGAGCACCTTGGTGATGGCGGCGGTCAGGGTGGTCTTCCCGTGGTCGACGTGGCCCATGGTGCCGATGTTCAGGTGCGGCTTGGTCCGCACGTATGCCGTCTTGGGCATGGCTGTTCTTCCTCGCAACAACGCGGTGATGACGGCGGCGTGACGCACCGCCGTGGGAACCCCTGAGCCCCACCGACCCTCCCCCTGCGGGGTTCGCCGGTCGATCCGGAGAGGGTCAGCTTCGCGCGCCGCCGGCAGCAGGGGCTGCGGTGCCTGCCACGGAAGCGGCGGGGACGGCGGCGGTGCCTGCTGCGGCGGTGCCGGCGGCGACGGCGGTGCCGGGGTACGGCACGGCGTCGGCCTCGGCCTTGAGCGCGGCGATCAGGGCCGCGAGCGAGTCGACGGCAGCCTTCGGCGCGTCCGCGACTGCGGACGTGAGCGCGAGGTACGGCTGCCGGAACATGCGCCAAGGATCTCGCGCGGTACGCGCCACGTCGAACGATTTACCAGCGCCACCCGGCCGCCACTTCTCCTTGACCCCACCCGCCCCTCCCCCACCTCACCCTCACCCACCTTGTCTCTCTCCACCACCATCCCTCTCTCCCTCCCCCCGCTTAACCCCCCAGCGACCGCGAATACACCTGCTCGCCACGCTTGTCGGTTACGCTCCCGGGATGCTCGAACCCGCCGCAACGCCCGACGGCCTCGCCGCGCGCTGCACGCGTGTGCTCTTCTCCCCCTGGGCCCGCCTCGCCGTACTCCTCGTCCTGCTCGCCGGCGCCGCGGCCGCGATGATCATCTGGCAGCCGCAGCGGCTGCTGGCGCACGGCTGGCCGCCCGAGTGGGCCGGCGGCGGCGCGGTGGTGATCTTCGGACTCGCGTACGGGGTGTGCACCACCGCCTTCGTCCCCCGCCCGGTCCTGAACCTCGCAGCCGGGGCCATTTTCGGCAGTCTGTCCGGCTTCCTGTCCGCCCTGGCCGGTACGGTCCTCGGCGCGGGCCTGGCCTTCGCGCTCGGCCGGCTGCTCGGGCAGGACGCCCTGCGGCCCTTTCTGCGAGCCCGCTGGCTGACCGCCGCCGACCGGCAGCTCAGCGAACACGGGTTCCGCTCCATGATGGCGATCCGGCTCTTCCCCGGCCTGCCGTTCTGCGCCACCAACTACTGCGCCGCGGTCTCCCGTATGGGCTGGGGCGCGTTCCTGCTGGCCACCACCCTCGGCAGCGTGCCGAACACCGCCGCGTACGTGATCGCCGGCGCCCGCGCCTCGACGCCCACCTCGCCCGCCTTCCTGATCTCCACGGGGTTCATCGCGGTCTCCGGTCTGGCCGCGGTGCTGGTGGCGTGGCGCAAGCGTGCGTCACTTCGGGGGCGTTGACCGCCGGGCGCCCGGAAAGAGCCCTTTGCCCACTCGGACACTTTCGGGCGCTACGCTGCCCCTCGACCGGTCACTGATCCCCCGACCGCCCGCACGCACTCCCGTCCCTTCCGCCCTCGTGTCGCCTGACCCGCGTCTTCGCCCGCTTCTTCGCTGGACAAGCGCTTGATCACCCTCTGGATGGCGTAGCTCCGATGCACTGGTTTGAATCCTTCATCCTCGGCCTGGTCCAAGGGTTGACCGAGTTCCTGCCCATTTCCTCCAGCGCGCATCTGCGCCTGACCGCGGCGTTCGCGGGCTGGCAGGATCCCGGCGCCGCCTTCACCGCGATCACGCAGATCGGCACCGAGGCCGCCGTACTGATCTACTTCCGCAAGGACATCGCGCGGATCGTCTCGACCTGGGCACGCTCCCTCGTCAACCGCGACCTGCGACACGACCACGACGCCCAGATGGGGTGGCTGGTCATCGTCGGGTCCATCCCGATCGGCGTCCTGGGCATCACCCTCAAGGACGCCATCGAGGGCCCCTTCCGCGACCTGCGCCTGATCGCGACCACCCTCATCGTGATGGGCATCGTCCTGGGCTTCGCGGACCGCCTGGCCGCCCGTGACGAGTCCGGCGGCCGCCACCGCGCCGTCAAACAGCGCAAGACCCTCACCGACCTGAACGTCAAGGACGGCCTGATCTACGGCGTCTGCCAGGCCATGGCCCTGATCCCCGGCGTCTCCCGCTCCGGCGCCACCATCAGCGGCGGCCTCCTGATGGGCTACACCCGCGAGTCGGCGGCCCGCTATTCCTTCCTCCTCGCCATCCCCGCCGTCCTGGCCTCCGGCGTCTACGAACTCAAGGACGCCTTCGGCAGCGACGCCACCGCGAGCCACGTCTCCTGGGGCCCGACCATCTTCGCCACGGTCATCGCCTTCGTCGTTGGGTACGCCGTCATCGCGTGGTTCATGAAGTTCATCACCACCAAGAGCTTCATGCCCTTCGTCGTCTACCGCATCCTGCTGGGCATCGCCCTGTTCGCCCTGGTGGGGGCTGGGGTGCTGAGTCCGCACGCGGGGGAATCGGCGGGGTGAGGGAGCGGTTCCGAGGGCCTGGGCCTACCGGTTTCTGCTCCAGGCGTCGGACTGACCGCCTCCTCCCTGTGTCGGCCGTACCGCGGGGCCAAGAAAGGCCGGAATCGCCCGCCACGGGGCCCAAGGTCGGCGCAGGGCCACACAGCCCCGGTGAGGCGCCGGTGGCGGCCGGCTCGGGATTCGGATGCGGCTCACTGACCGGGTCGGCGACGCGTTCGCACAGGTGCGGGTAGGGAGGTTCGTACCCAGTGCTCTTTCCCGCAGGTGTCGGGGACGGCGCGGATGACGGCCGTCGTGGACCGGCGGGCTGCAACCGTCCAGGGGCGTCCCGCAACAGCAACTTCGCCAGGAGCGCCTGATCCGGCAGCCGTGACGATGCGCGAAAAGACACCGACGGGGAAGCGCTGCCCTCGCCCGCCTGCGCGCCGCCAGGCACCGCATCAGGGTGGCCACGGGGGTGCCCTGCGGGCAGAGCGGAGACGGTCAGCGGCGCGTCCCGGCGTGCCAGGGCGTTCCTCGTCGCCCGAGAACAGCCCCCTGCCGGAGTAAGCCGTATGCGGCACTCCGGCGCTCCGCCCTGAAGGGGCCGTACCGGTTTTCGAGAGGCCCCCCACACAAACTCTTGTTAGCTTTTTTCCTTATTGCCCTATCTATCTGCCGTGAGGCGGCAGACCGAGCATGTGGGGACCGTCCCATGCCCACGACACGACACAGCTCCCGGCGCCGCGCACGGCGCCGCCGCCCAGCCCTTCCGACCCCGGCCACGGCCTCACCGGGGCCGGACGAATCCGCGGAAGGACCGTACGACTACCCGCGCTTCAGCCGATTGGCCGGTCCGCTGACCGCCCCGGAGCCCGGTGCGGATGAAGCCGCCTACCGGGTGCGCTACCGCAGTCTGCTGGGTTCGGGGCGGCATCGGATCGGTACCGCGCTGCTGCTGGCCGGCGCGCCGCTGGTCTCTTTGGGGCTACTCGTGTGGTTGATGCAGCCTCAGCACTGGGTGCACCGTCCGGGCGTGAGTGCCTGGGAGCGCGGCGCCGACCTGGTCATGCTCATATCCTTGGGGCTGCTGGAGACCTTCCGGCTGGTCAACGTGGCGTCCAACGCCCATGCCACGTTGATGGCCCGTGACCCGGTCCCGGTAACGCCCCGTCCCGGCAGCCGAGTGGCCCTGCTGACCAGTTTCGTACCCGGAAAAGAGCCTCTGGCCATGGTGCGGGCCACGCTGCGGGGAGCGCGGGCGGTACGCCACGAGGGGCGGGTCGACGTGTGGCTGCTGGACGAGGGGAACTCGCGCAAGGCGCGGCAGCTGTGCCGCGAGCTGGGGGTGCGGCACTTCTCCCGGAAGAACGTCAAGAACTGGAACCAGCCGTCGGGGCCGTTTCGAGCCCGCACCAAGCACGGCAATTACAACGCCTGGCTGGACCAGCACGGTCATGCCTACGAGTTCATGGCGGGTGTCGACACCGATCATGTGCCGCTACCCGAGTTCCTGGAACGCATGCTCGGTTACTTCCGTGATCCGGACGTCGCTTTCGTCGTCGGGCCCCAGGTCTACGGCAACTGTGACAGCGCGCTCGCCCGTGCCTGCGAGAGCCAGCAGTTCCTTTTCCACGCCCTGATCCAGCGGGCGGGCAACGCCTACCGGGCCCCGATGTTCGTCGGCACCAACAATTGCGTACGTATCAGCGCGCTCAAGCAGGTCGGGGGCCTGTACGACTCGATAACCGAGGACATGGCCACCGGAATGGAGATACACCGGCACCGCAACCCGGCCACGGGGGGTCGCTGGCGTTCGGTGTACACCCCGGACGTTCTGGCGGTCGGTGAGGGGCCCGCGGCCTGGAGCGACTTCTTCAACCAGCAGCTGCGCTGGAGCCGAGGTACCTACGAGACCCTGGGCCGCCAGTTCCCGCGCGCCGTCTTCAGCCTTCCGCCGGGGCGGACCCTCAATTACGCCCTCATGATCGCCTACTATCCGCTGACGGCCGTCAACTGGATGCTGGGGGGCCTGTCCTGCCTGCTGTTCCTGGGGCTGGGCGCCTCGGGCATCCACATCGAATCGCAGGTGTGGCTGATGCTCTACAGCGACGCGGCCGCCTTGCAGATCGGCCTGTACCTGTGGAACCGGCGGCACAACGTCAGTCCGCACGAGCCCCAGGGCTCCTCCGGCGCGGCCGGCATGGCGCTCTCGGCACTGTCCGCCCCCCTGTACGCGCGATCACTGGTCGCGGCCGCGCTGCGCCGTAAGGCCGGGTTCGTGGTCACCGCCAAGGGGGAGACCGCGAGCCCCGACACCTGGCGCACCTTCACCACCCATCTGGCGTGGGCCGCCCTGTTCGCCGGCTGTCTGCTGGCCGCTCCGCTACTCGGCCACACGCAGGTCGCCATGTGTGTCTGGGCCCTGATGGCTCTGGTCATCGCCTTGGTCCCGCCGACGCTGTGGTGCTGGAGCCGGCTCGCCCGGCCCGCCCGCGCCGCCCGGCTCACGGCCACGCAAGGCCCGGGTCATCCCGTCACCGCCAACCCGAGCCACCCCGTCACCGCCGGCGCGGGCCTGCCCTCCGCGTCGTAGGTCCGTGCAGCCGAGAAAGGGACCTCCGTGCCGTACCGCCCCAGCGCCCGTACCCGCAAATCGGCCATCGGGGCGGCTGCCCTGCTGACCCTGGCGGGTCTGAACGCCCCGGCCGTCCACGGCATCGTCTCCCGTGCCTACCACCAGTACACGATCAGCCGACCGGAGTACCTGGCCGGCCAAGGGCGCTGGGAGACCGTGGAGGTGCCCGAGCAACGGCGCGTCAACGCCATTCACGCCGCGCTGCTGCGCACCGGCAAAGTGCTGCTGATCGCCGGTTCCGGCAACGATGAGAAGCAGTTCGCCGCCGGCACCTTCCGCAGCGTGCTGTGGAACCCGGTCCGCAACACCTTCACCGAGGTGCCCACACCCAAGGACCTGTTCTGCGGCGGGCACGCCCAGCTGCCCGGCGGGCGGCTACTGGTGGCCGGGGGCACCGCCCGTTACGAGAAGCTCGAAGGCGACGTCCACCGCGCCGGCGGCACCATGATCGTCAGCAATGAGTACCCCGACGCCCCGAAAACGCTGCCCAAAGGCTCCGTCTTCCGCTCACCGGCGGGCAAGACCTACCGCTCCCAGAGCGCCGTCCTGGTGCCCCGTGCGCAAAAAGCCGTCCTCGACGGAGGCCGGCGGGTGCGGGTCACCGCCAGCCGGGCCCGGGTATACGTGGAAGCCGACCGCCCCGGCCCCCAGGGCGCCACGCAGACCGCGGCCCGGTACACCATCGACGGGCTCAGCGGCGCCGACGCCCGCAACCACTACGGCACGGCCAGCAAACTCGCCCTGGACAAGAAAGACTTCCAAGGCATCCGGGAATCCTACGAATTCGATCCGGTCACCGAGCGCTACCTGCCGACCGCCCCCATGTCCGAAGCCCGCTGGTATCCAAGCCTGGCCCCCTTGGCGGACGGCACGGTGCTGGCCGCCTCCGGCCTGGACGACATGGGCCAGATCATCCCCGGCAGGAACGAGATCTACCGCCCCGCCACGCACGCCTGGTCGACCGGACCCACCCGCTACTTCCCCACCTATCCGGCCCTGTTCCTGACGGCCGACGGCAAGCTGTTCTACTCCGGTTCCAGCTCCGGCTACGGCCCCGCCGACCGCGGCCGCCTGCCGGGCCTGTGGAACGTACGCACCAACGCCTTCCAACCCGTGCCCGGTCTGGACGAGGCCGACCTGGCCGAGACCTCCGCCTCGGTGCTGCTGCCGCCCGCGCAGCGGCAGCGGGTCATGATCCTGGGCGGAGGCGGCGTCGGCGAGTCGCCCCGGTCCACCGGGCGTACCGCCATCGCCGACCTGACGCGGCCCGCACCCCGCTACCGCCGCGGCCCGGACCTGGGCCGCGGCACCCGCTACCTGAACGCGGTCCTCACCCCCGACGACCACGTCTTCACCACCGGCGGATCGGGCGACTACCGCGGCAAGGGCACCAGCGACCATCTGGTCGCCCAGTTCTACGACCCGGCACACGACGTCTTCCGCCCTGCCGCCGAGCCCAGTGTGGGCCGCAACTACCACGCCGGAGCCTTGCTGCTGCCCGACGGCCGGATCGCCACCTTCGGCTCCGACCCTCTCTTCGCCGACGAGGCCAACACCCAGGACGGCACCTTCGAACAACGTATCGAGGTCTACTCCCCGCCCTACCTCTTTCGCGCCTCCCGACCCCGTGTGCTGAGCGGACCGTCCCGCCTCGCGCGCGGCGCCGACGCCACCTTCACGCTGGAGGCGGCCGGCGCCGTGCGCGGGGCCCGGCTGATGCGTCCCGGCGCGGTCACTCATACCACCGACATCGAACAGCGCTCCATCGCCCTGGACACCGCCCAGCACGGCCACCGGCTGCGCGTGACGGTGCCCCGGTCCCCCGGGCTGGTGCCGCACGGCTGGTACATGCTCACCGTCACCGACGCCCGCGGTACCCCGTCACCAGCCCGGTGGGTGCGGGTGACGTGAGAGTCGTACGGGCTACCGCCGCTCCGGCCCCTGCACGGCCCGTGCCAGTCCCACGGCGTAGGCCGTCCACCACCGGCCCGCGGGCGGCCCGCCCCGGCAGGTGCCGTCCGACTCGCCCGGAACCTTGATCCACAGATACGCGTCCAGCCGGGGATGCCCGGTGGCGGCGGTGGGCAGACGTCCCAGCGCCCGCCCCGGCGGATTGCACCACTCCTCACCGCCGGCCGGCTTCGCACCGGGCTCCGCGGGAGGCGGACCGTTGCCGTTACGGCTGGTGTCGATCACGAAGTGCGCCCCGCCCAGCATCTCGGAGATCTGTTCGCCGTACGCGAGGGTGGCCTCCGTGGTGTGGAAGCTGGCGACGTTGAGGGAAAACCCGTCGGCCCGCACCCCGCCCGCGGCGGACAGAGCGGCAGCCAGCCGCCCCGTGTCGCGGGCCCACCCGGGATTGCCCGCATCCAGATAGACCCGCGCCCCGGGCCGGCGCTTGAGCGTGCGCACCGCCTCGGCGAGCAAGCGCTGCCGCAGCTCCGTACGCGGGCAGCCGGACAGGGCCTGCGCCACGGCGTCGGGCTCCAGGATCACGATGGCCCGCCGGTCTTCCAAGCCCGCGGCCAGGCGGGCGACCCACTGGCGGTACCCGGCCGCGTCCGAGGCACCGCCGGCGGAGTACTGGCCGCAGTCCCGGCCCGGGATGTGGTAGGCCACCAGCACCGGCACCCGCCCGACGGTCTCCGCCGCGACGGTGACCTGCCGTGCCCTCGGCAACGGGTCACTCTGCGTCAGCCAGACGGCGGTCGGCTGCCCGGCGAGCCGACGCAGTACGGCCCGCTCCTCCTCGTCACCACCCGAGTGCTCCTCCAGCGCCCGGTGCGCGGAGCTGTCCGGATCGATCCACAGGCCACCCTGCCACGGTGCCGGCGGCAGACCGGGCCCGCCGGTCCACCCGACGCACGTCAGCAACACCAGGACGGCCAGCAACCGGACCGCGACCCGGCCCGGCCCCCGGCGCTGCTTCCTGCTCCACCTGGCCATATCCCTGCCTTTCCTCCGTCCGGGTACGCCCTCGCCCTTTCGGCCTCCGGACCTTTCAGACACACCCTCGCGGAGGCCACCGCACACGGCAGTCCCGCCTAGACCGAACGGCCGGGCCCACGAGGACGAGCCAGCCGCGCGAAACCACTGCAGGGACGGGTGCCATCCCTGCACCCGGAGCTCCGGCCGACGCCGTTCCCTGCGCATCCGAAGGCGCGGACCAGTCGCGGAAGCCGTCACCGGGCATGGGCAGATCCCGGTGGTGGCGACGGGCATCGCGCTGCCCCGCAGCCCGCGCCGAAGACCGGCAGGAGACCGTCTGCGGCGTCGGCTTCCCTACCCGTACCGGTAGCTGGAGCACGCGGACCACGAGCTGGCCGCAGGACGGAGATCCGGTGTGCACCGCCCCGGCGGGTGAGGCGCTGCCCGCCCTCGCCCGGCACCTGCTGGAGAAGGTGTCGGCCTGACACCGCGTCACCCACGCGACCTGCTGGATGCCGCCCGGCCGCCCCATGCGCGTATCCGTCACCGGCTGTGCACCACCCCGACCTGCCACTCTCATGCGCCTGCACCGCGTTGCCCCGGTCCATGTCATCGCGCCGTGGGCCACCCCGTGCTGGGCAGGGATGGGATGGTCGTCCAAGAGCGCCGCCGGCGCGTCGCCCTCGGCAAGCATCAGGCTGGGCCAGGACTGGCGAGGGCAGCGTCGTTCAGGGCGATGCCTAGGTGGTCGATTACGAGGGGCCCCGACCCCACCCGCCGGGCTTCTACCGTCCTGCTGGGCATCGCCCTGTTCGCGCTGGTGGGGCCGGGGCACTGAGCCCGCATGCGGGGGAATCGGCGGGCTGAGGGGGCTCTTCCGGGTGCCGCGGACTACGAGGGCACCGTCGGGGGTGTTCACTACGGACTGCTGCACGGGCCGAGCGCCGGCAGTTCTCAGTTCTCCCTTCGCTGGAGCACTACGTACCGGGCCGGCCAGTCCGTAACACCCCTCTGCCGGCCGAAATCGGCGATCCGAAGGTCGAGCACGGTGAACCACGTAGCCACTGCGTCGAGGAACGTCTCCTCAGTGGTCCAGGACGGTCCGCTGGACTGGTCCAGGGCATCCTCGTCGCTGAGCGCGGCGGCCCCGACACGGACCCACAGGCCGCCGGGCCGGCACATCCGGGCCAGCGCCGCGGCGAACATCCGGCGCTCACGATCAGTGGGGCGGGTGTGCAGAACACCACGGTCGAGGACCACCGGGAACGGGTCCAGGGGCACGTGGCCGGTGACGTCAAGGACCTCATACCGCACCGCCGAACCGGCCGGTGTGCGGCGCCGGGCCTCTTTGATCGCCTGGGCCGAGAAATCGCAAGCCGTCACGGTGTAGGAGCGCTTGTCGAGCCACCGAGCGGTGGTGCCGAGCCCGCAGCCGACATCCAACACACGGGCCGGGGGCGGAGCGTACTCGGCAAGGAGTTCGCCGAGCGCCGGTGGCGGCTCCTCATCCCATCCGGCGATCGCGGAATCGTAAGTGCGGTCCCATTCGGCCGCGTTGAGGGAGCGCAGCGGAAAGGCGGCTTCGTCATGAAGCATGGCCCTTGATTCCTCTCTGTACGGCGTTCCGATGCGCGGCCACGGCTGCCTTCCGTCACCCCACAACCGGCCAGCGGGTGATACGGGAGGGCAACCACCACAGCAGGGAGCCGACCTGGTGAACGAGCCCCGACTTCACGAACGCTTCGATTTCTTCTCGCCGGAAATCAGCGACCGGGGCACCGTACAGTAGTGACGCGAGCTTCCCTTTGTTCGCTTTGCGCATGATGACGCGCCGTTGTGTCCCCTGGCGTAAGTCGGTGACTTCGACGAACCCCATGCCGTGCCGGTAGCCACACTTGTTCATGTGGAACGTGGTGCGCCACTGGTCGAGGACGGCGTCGCCGTCGGGGCCGGCCACCGAACGCGGCGGATACAGGTGGCTGAACAGCCGCCATTGTCCGATCTCGGCGCCAAGGTCAAGATCCCAGTCAACGGAGAGACCGTGCCCTGTCAATTCCCGCACATGGGTGAACCCTCGGACCGCCCGCCGGTCGCTCTCGCGATCGCCATGACCGAGGGTCACGGGCTCAGGGAGGGCAACATGCAGGGCGCCCCGTGCCACCAGGTCCGACACGGTTCGTACAGCGGTGTCCTCGTACCGGCCCTCTCCCAGGTATATGCCGTCCCTCTCGCGTGCCTCTTCGTCGCGTTCCCGCCAGCACCGGAGCGCCGTCGCCGCTCCCGCTTCCGGAATTCGGCCCACCGAGCCCTGGAGCAGTGCGGGCACCAGGGCCGGACTTCCGCCGTGGGCCACCCAGCGCATGAGATCCTGGCGGCATGCGGTACGACGTGCACGGCCTGGCCACCGTCTTCGAAGAGCAGCCCCCACGTGCGCCAGAGGGAGAGCAAGGCCGACAGGTCCTCCGCGGCGATGTGGTGATTGCCTGCCCGGAGCTTCTTCAGCAGTACATCCTTTGTGCACGGCTGTTCCAGTAGCCGGAAAGCGGACACCTCCCAGGGTTCCTCGATCCGCAGAGTCCGCCAAGCGAAGCCGGGCCGGGTGTTGGTGAGGACGATGGAGTCAGTCAGGTCGCACTGAGTCAGCCGCCCTTGAGGGAACTCATGACGCCAGGTCTCGATGGCTTTGCCCAACCGCTCTGCGTGCGTGGTGGAGATACCTTGGTGCGCCGCGTCGAAAACATAGGCCATGCCCCGGAGTTCGGATTCCGGAAGGTCGTAGATAACCGCGTAGTGGGCGGCAGGCTGCAGGTTGCCGAAGCCGAGTTCCGGGCGGTTGAAGTAGGGGCTGAAGCGTTCGATGGCTATACGGGTGACTCCGTTCGGCGGAGCAAGGTGATGGATGGCCGGGAATTGGTCGATCACCGCGTCGTAGTCCTCTTCGGTCTCGCCCGGAAAGCCGAAGAGGTAGTTCCACACGACGCCGAGGCTCACTGACTCCGCGTCCCGCAGCATGCGGATGTTCTGGCAGCCGGTCACACCTTTGTCCATCAGCTTCAGAACACGCCCGCTGAGGCTTTCAATGCCGGGCTGCACGTAGTGAATACCGGCGGCGACGAGGGAGGCGAGCTGTTCACGGCGCATGTTGGACTTGATCTCGTAACTGATGCGCAGGTCGCATTCGGCCTCCGCGAGCCTCGGTACCACCGACCGCAGATATGCCATGTCGAGGATGTTGTCGGCCACGGCGACGTTGAGGACCCGGTACCGCTCTGTCATCGCGAGCAGTTCGTCGACGAACCGGTCCGGGCTCTTGCTGCGGAATTCCATGAACGAACCGTTCAGCCCGCAGAAGGTGCAGTGATGTCTCTGACCCCACCAGCAGCCGCGTGAGCTCTCCACCACCAGGTGGGGCTCGGCCATGGCTCCGGCGCGGGAGGCCGCGTGCTGCTCGAAGTAGTCCGTGTAGTCCGGCGCGACCAGTGCCGACGCCGGCAGTGGGGCCGCGCTCATGGCATTGGCATGCGAAGTACCGTCCACGTCGCGCCAGCAGAGTCCGGGGATGCCCGCGGGGCTCGACTTGTCGCGAAGACAGGTGAGGAGCCGCGTGAACGACACCTCACCCTCACCGCGATTCACATAGTCGATGAACGGAAATCCGCGATGGAGGGCGGCGCCCTGTGGGCCGTCGCAATTCCCGCCGCCCAGCACCACATACACTTCTGGTGCGAGCTTCTTGATGAGCCTGGCCGCGGCAAGCACGGCACTGTTCTGCGCGAACGTGGTCGAGAACCCGACGGCATCGGGCCGGTCGGCGAGAATTCGATCAACAAGGGATCCAATATACTCGGGCGCGAGCGCGTGCAGTTGACGCCCCTTGTTGAGCATGTCCCCTGGTACGGCTTCCGCCACAAGGTCCGCGAATTCGGTGTTACGCCAGTGCGGATCGTCGTACAGTGCGGAGGAGAAGACCCACTCGCTGTAGCCGGTGAAGTAGGAGTCCCAGCAGAAGTTGTACTCCGCACGCGTCAGCCCTGCACGCTCGGTGATCCAGTCCAGGTAGTCCAGATTGGCGTTCACGACGTCGACACGACTGTCCGGGAACTCGTCAGCGACGCGCTGCTTGAGAATCCCCAAGGCCAGCGAAGGGAAGTCGATCGAGGCCCAGGGCATATTGACAAGGGTGATGTGCACCGTGTGACTCCTTCAGCGTGACGGACGCATTGCCGGAAGCGGTTCGTCGCACCTGACCCCGACATCCGCGGCGGCAAGTTTGCCGAGCAGGGACCGGCCGTGCGCACTGGTCGCGATCAAGGGCCCACCAGGCGCGGCACTTCGGGTCACATGGCCCTTCCGTAACGCGTACACCTGTTCGCGTACCGGATCGGCCAACAGGGAGGAACCACCGCCCGGACCGTGCAGATCAAACCTTGCCGGAGCGCACCGGATCCACGGATGCGGGCGCAACGCGATCGGCTCCACCGGAAAGTGCGCCGTAGCTTCGGCGGGTCCGGTCGCAGCCGCGGAGATCCGTCGCATGCCGTACTTCAGCCGCTTCAGCATGTCGGAGCGCTCGGGTCCGCCGACGGTGGTATGCCGCCTGCCCACCCTGCCGCCCAAGTAGTTGAGTTCACGGTTGTCGGCGAACGAGTCGGAGCCGTCGAGGGCCACGCCGAAGCAGTGCGGTTCGGCTGGAGATCTTTAACGGTGGGGGTTACGCGAGGTTGAGGTCCAGTCCGGTTCCGGTGAGGTAGCCGTCGATGAGGTCGGGCCGGTACTGCACGCGTTT
>NZ_JBVIQN010000059.1:0-30564 GCF_055577005.1 Streptomyces sp. NPDC033221
CGACGACCGGCAGCCCAATAGGCGGCGGCCCGCCCACACCGCACGTCAACCGCCCGGTCATCGTCACGCACACCGTCGACTCCGTCGGCCCGTACACATTCACCAGGCGATGCTCGGAGCCCCACCGGGCCACGAGGTCCGGGGGGCACGGCTCCCCCGCGACCGCGATCGTGACGCCCCGCGGCAGTGCACCGGGCGGCAGTCCGGCGAGGACGCTCGGTGGCAGCTTCACGTGGGTCACGCCGAACCGTGGGACGGCGTCGGTCAGTTCCCGGCCCGCGAGGAGGGTACCGGCGGGGGCGACGGCCAGGGTGGCTCCGGAGAGGAGGGCGGTGCACAGGTCGGACACGGAGGCGTCGCAGCTCAGCGAGGCGAAGAGCAGGACGACGCTGCCGGGGCCGGTGCCGAGGCGGGCGGTCTGGGCGGTGGCGAGCGCGGCGATGCCTTCGTGGGTGACCTGTACGCCCTTCGGGCCGCCGGTCGAGCCGGAGGTGTGAATGACGTAGGCGGGATGCCGGGGCAGCAGGGGCGTTGCGCGTTCGGCGTCCCGGACAGGGGCGTCCGGGAGGCTGCCGAGCCGGTCGCGGGTGTCCGGGTCGTCCAGGATGAGGCGGGGCTCCGGGCCCGGCGGCAGCATTCCGGCGGTGACGCTGTCGGTGAGCAGCAGCACCGGCCGGGTGTCGCGCAGCAGGCACGCGATCCGCTCGGCCGGGTGGGCCGGGTCCAGGGGGACGTAGGCGGCCCCGGTCTTGAGGACGGCGAGGACCGCGACGATCAGTTCGGCGGAGCGCGGCAGGGCGACGGCCACCGACCGCTCGGGCCCCGCGCCGTGCGGGATGACCGACCGTGCCAGCCGGTTGGCCGCCGCGTCGAGTTCGGCGTAGGTGAGCGTGGCGTCGGCGCTCCGTAGCGCCGTGGCGCCGGGTGTCCGTGCCGCCCGGGCTTCGAAGAGGGCGGGCCAGGTTTGTGGTGCGGGGGCGGGGCCGGGGGCGGTGCTCCAGGTCCGCAGGACGCGGGTCCGTTCGCCGGGCGAGAGGACGGGGAGGTCGCCGACCGGCCAGTGCGGGTGGTCCGATGCTGCTTTGAGGACGCGGATCAGGCGGTGGAGGGTGGCCGTCGCCGTGCGCTTGTCGAACACGTCGGAGCGGTGGCCCAGTTTGAGGCCCAGGCGCTCGCCGGGGAGGACGGCGAGGCTCAGCGGGTAGTGCGTGCCGGAGGTGACGCGGACGTCCGCGACACGCAACGCGCCCGTGCTCGCACCCATACCCGTACCCGTATCCACACCCGTACCCGTGCCGGTGCCGAAGGTCTCGGAGGGAAGGTTCTCGAAGACCAGGAGAGTGTCGAAGAGCCGGTCGTGACCGCAGAGGCGATGCAGCCGGGAGAGCCCGACGTGCTGGTGGGGCAGGAGCCCGGCCTGTTCGTCCTGGAGGCGGGACAGGGCCTCGGTGAAGGGCCGGGCCGCGTCGAGACGTACCCGTACCGGCACGGTGTTGTTGCACATCCCGACCATGTCCTCGACGCCCGGCAGGCCGGCGGGACGGCCGGAGACCGTGGCTCCGAAGAGGATGTCGTCCTGTCCGGTCAGGCCGCGGAGGACGACGGCCCATGCGCCCTGGAGCACGGTGTTCGGTGTCAGGCCATGGCGGCGGGCCAGCGCGCGCAGGGAGGCGGTCAGCCCGGTGGACAGTGTGGCCCGGACGGTTCCGTGTTCCGCGGACGCGTCGGCGGTACGCCGAGACGCCACGAGGGTCGGTCCGTCCACCCCGGCGAGGGCCTGCTGCCAGGCGGCTTCGGCAGCCGTACGGTCCTGTGCGATGAGCAGGCGCAGGTACTCCCGGTACGGCGCCGGGGCACCCAGGGCCGTGGAGTCACCTCCTGCCGCGTGGACGGCGAGCAGGTCCCGCAGTACCAGCGGTCCGGACCAGCCGTCCAGGATCAGATGCTGGACCGTCAGCAGCAGCCGGTGCCGTCCGGGCCCGAGGCGCAGCAGGGCGAGGCGCAGCAGCGGGCCGTGGGCGGGGTCGAAGCGGGTGGCGCGGGCGTCGGACGCGATGCGGTCCGCCCGGGCCGTCTGCGCGTCACCGGCCAGATCCGCCAGATCGTGCTCGGCCCACGGCAGGGTGACGGCCCGTGGATGTGGCACCACCTGCACCGGGGCGCGCAGGCCTTCGTGCCGGAAGGTGACGCGGAGGGCGGGGTGCCGTTCCAGTACGGCCTGTCCTGCCGCGCGCAACGCGTCCCGGTCGAGGGGGCCGTGCAGGTCCACAGCGAGCTGGCTGGTGTAGACGTCCGAGGCCTGCTCGTCGTACAGGGCGTGGAAGAGCAGCCCTTCCTGGAGCGGGGTGAGGGGCCAGACGTCGGCCAGGTCCGGGCAGTCGTGCGTCAGCCGTGCGGTCTCGTCCTCGGTGAGGGCGGCCAGGGGGAAGTCGGCGGGTGTGCGGCCGTCCGCGTCCGGTTTCGCGGCCCGGTCGGTGAGCGCGGTGAGCAGGCGGGTCCAGGTGTCCGCGAGGTCGCGTACCTCGTCCTCGGTGAACAGGGCGCCGGGCCAGGACCAGGTCGCCGTGAGAGCGGGGCCGTCGGGCCGGTCCTCGACCAGCGCGTCCAGCTCGACGAGGTGGGTGGCGGGCTGCGCGGGGTCGGCGCCGCCGGTGATGCCGCCGGAGCCGGGCACCGGCGCCCAGTCCCCGGTCTTCCGGCCGAGACCGCCGAGGCGGCCGAGGTTGTTGTAGCCGACCAGGGGGCGGGTGCCGCCGGCGAGGGCCGGGGCGGTCTGGGGGTTGAGGTGGCGCAGCAGGCCGTAGCCGATGCCGTTGCCGGGGACCGCGCGCAGTTGTTCCTTGACGCGCCGGTAGGCCCGGTCCAGCGCGGGGCCGCCGGAGCGGAGGCGGGTGGCGTCGGCGCTGCCGGGGTCGAGGCGTACGGGGTGGACACTCGTGAGCCAGCCGACGGTCCGCGCCAGGTCGGCGCCCGCGGCCGCGTTCCGGGCCGTACCGTTGCCCGCCTGCGGCCTGCCGTCCGCCTTCGGCCCGTCCTCCGCGTCGTCGCGGCCGTGCCCTTCGATGTCGACCAGTACGGCGGTGTCCCGGCAGCCCGTACGGCGGCGGCGCCAGTCGGCGACGGCCAGGGCGAGGGCGGTGAGCAGGACGTCGTCGGTCCGGCCGTGCAGGGCGGCGGGCACCCGGCCGAGCAGCGGGGCGGTCTGCTCCGGCGGCAGGGTCAGGGTCAACCGCCGTACCGTGCTCGTCAGGTCGCGGGCCGGGTCGTACGGGAGGTGGGACAGGGGCGGTTCCGGACTGCCGGTGATGCCGGTCCACAGGGGGAGTTCGGCGATGCGGCCGTGCCGCTGGGCCAGCTCGGTGAGCCGCTGGGACCAGGCGCGCAGGGAGGTGCCCACCGGTTCGAGTTCGGCGTGGCGGCCTGCTGCGGCGGCTTCCCAGGCGGCTTGCAGGTCGGGCAGCAGTACGCGCCAGGAGACGCCGTCGACGGCGAGGTGGTGGATCGTCAGCAGCAGCCGCCCCGGCCTGCTTGGACCGGCATCGAACCAGACGGCCTGGAGGAGGGCCGCGGTCCGGCCCGGCTCCGGGTCCAGCCGGCCCCGTGCGGCGTCCTTGTGGTGGCGTACGGCGTCGTCGAGCGCGGTGCCGTCGAGTTCCGTGGCGTCCACCCGGTGGACGAGGTCCTGTTCGGGGGCTGTGTCGAGGCCCGCCCCGGGCGGAGCGATGTCCAGGGCCCAGACCGCTCCGCCGCCCACCCGCGTCAGCCGCAGCCGCAGCGCGTCGTGATGGGCGGTCAGCGTACGGAGTGCGGTGGTTAGGTGGCCCGTGCCGAGGCCGGGCGGGACCTGGATCAGGACGGACTGGTGGCAGCCCGCCACCGGCCCGCCGGTCTCCCGCAGGGCGTGCATGACGGGGGTGAGGAGCAGCGGCCCGCTGTCGTGTCCGGTGGGCGCGTCCGGTGTGTCCCCGGCCGGGCCCGCCTGCGCGGCGAGGTCTTCGACGGTGCGGTGGCGGAAGACGTCGCGCGGGGCCAGGGCGAGTCCGGCCCGCCGGGCCCGGCTGACGAGCTGGAGGGCGATGATGCTGTCGCCGCCGAGGTCGAAGAAGTCGTCGTCCACGCCTGCCGCGTCGGTGCCGAGGCCGAGCACCTCCGCGAAGAGCCGGCACAGGGTCCGCTCGCGGTCGTCGCGGGGTGCCCGGCGCGAGGAGGCCGCTGCGTAATCGGGCTGTGGAAGGCGGGCGCGGTCCAGTTTGCCGCCGGACGTCAGCGGCAGCGTGTCCAGGACGACGATCGCGGCGGGCACCATGTGGTCCGGCAGCCGCCCGGCAACGTACCGGCGCAGCTCGCGCGGGTCGGCGGTCCGCCCGGCGGCGGAGGTCACGTAGGCGACCAGCCGCCGGTCGCCCGGCCGGTCCTCGCGGGCGACGGCCACGGCCGTACCGACCGTGGGGTGCGAGGTCAGCACGGCCCGCACCTCCCCCGGTTCGATACGGAAACCCCGCACCTTGACCTGATCGTCCGCGCGGCCCACGAATTCCAGCGAGCCGTCGACGCGCCGGCGGACCACGTCCCCGGTGCGGTACATGCGCTCCCCCGGCGGCCCGTACGGACAGGCCACGAAGCGTTCGGCGGTGAGCGCGCCGCGGCCCAGGTAGCCGCGTGCCACACCGGCGCCCGAGACGTACAGCTCCGCCGCCGCGCCCGGGCGGGCCGGGCGCAGCGCGTCGTCCAGGACGTGGGCGCGGACGCCGTCCAGCGGCCGGCCGAGGGATGGCGCCCGGCCGTCCGGGAGGGGCCCGTCGAGAAATCCGGCGATGACGAGCACCGTGGTCTCGGTGGGGCCGTACTCGTGGACGAAGCGCGCGCCGGGCAGCAGTTCCCGGCCCTCGCGCGCGGTGCGGGGCAGCAGCACTTCCGAGCCGAGTTCGACGCGGCGCAGGGCCAGTTCTCCGGCGAGGGCGGGTTCCTCGCGCAGGGTGTGCGTCAGCTGCTCGAAGGCGGTCGATGTCTGGTGGAGCTGGGTGACGCCTTCGCGTACGAGCAGGCGCAGCAGTTCCGCCGGGGAGCGGCTTTCCTCGTACGGCACCACGACCAGCCGGCCGCCGTGCAGCAGGGGCCCCCACATCTCCCAGACCGAGAGGTCGAAGGTGTGCGAGTGGAGCAGCGGCGTCACGTCGTCGGCGCGGAAGTCCAGCTCCGGGGCGGCGCTGAACAGGCCGGCCACGGCGTGGTGGGGGACCACGACGCCCTTGGGTTCGCCGGTGGAGCCGGAGGTGGGGATGACGTAGGCCGGGTGTGCGGGCAGCAGGGGGCAGGCACGTTCGCGGTCGTGTACGGGCGCGTCGGGGAACCGGCGGAGGGCGTCGGCCAGCTCAGGGCCGTCCCAGGTCAGATACGGCACGGAGGACGCGGCCGCCGGTGTCCGGGTGGTGAGGAGCAGGACCGGGCGGGCGGCACGCAGGATCGTGCCGTTGCGTCCGGCGGGCCGGCCGGGTTCCAGCGGCACGTAGGCCGCCCCGGTCTTCAGCACCGCGAGCACGGCGATGACGAGGCCGGACGAGCGCGGCAGCTCCAGCGCCACGAACCGTTCGGGTCCGGCGCCGTGTTCGATGAGCAGCCGTGCCAGCCGGTTGGCGGCGGCGTCGAGTTCTCCGTAGGTCAGGGTGGTGTCGCGGAAGGTCACGGCTGGCGCGCCGGGCGTACGGGCTGCCTGGCGCGCGAACCGGTCCGGCAGGAGAGCCCGGCGGGTGTCCGGCTCTCGCTCCGGGTCAGCGGCGTGTGTTTCCGCCCCGAGGTCGCCGATTGCCCGGTCCGGGTCGGCGGTCGCGTCCGCCAGCACGCGTCGCAGTCCGTCCAGGAGGGCTGTGACGGTGGCGTGGTCGAAGAGGTCGGCGTTGAAGTGAGCGGCCCCTGCCAGGGTGTCCGGTCCGATGGCGCCGCCGGACGTCTCCGCGATGCTGATTTCCAGGTCGGTGATGAGGGGGCCGGTGTCCAGTTCCCGGGCCTCGACGGTGAGGCCGGACAGTTCGGGGGCGGCGGCCGGAGTGTTCTGCCAGACGAGCAGGGTCTGGAACAGCGGATGGCGGTCGCCCGTCCGGTCCGGGCGCAGCGCCTCCACGACCCGTTCGACCGGTACGTCCTGGTGGGCGTATGCCTCCAGACCAGTCTCTCGTACGCGGGTGAGCAGGGTGCGGAAGTCCGGCGCGCCCGAGGTGTCGACGCGCAGCACCAGCGTGTTGACGAAGAAGCCGATCAGGTCGTGCAGTGCCTCGTCGGTGCGTCCGGCAACGGGAGTGCCGATCGGGATGTCCTCGCCCGCGCCCAGCCGCGTGAGGAGCGCGGCGAGTCCCGCCTGCACCACCATGGACGGGGTTGCCCCGCACTCCCGCGCCAGCGCGCGCACGGCTTCCAAGAGTGCGTCGTCCCACTGGAAGCGGCAGGTGCCGCTGCGTCCGGAGGGCACATCCGGGCGTGGCCGGTCGGTGGGCAGTGTGATCTGCTCCGGCAGGTCGGCCAGCTTCCGCGCCCAGTAGGCGAGTTGGCCTGCGGATGTGGTGGTGCCGGTTCCGTCGTTCGTGTCGAGCAGTTCGCGCTGCCACAGGGTGTAATCGGCGTAGTGCGCGGGCAGCGGGCTCCAGGACGGTGGATGCCCTTGCCTGCGCTCCCCGTAAGCGCGCGAGAGATCACGCCACAGAGGAGCCAGGGACCAGCCGTCCGCCGCGATGTGGTGCAGCGTCAGGGACAGCAGGTGGTCCTCCGGCCCCAGGGCGAACAGGCAGGCCCGTACGGGCGGCTCGGCCGCGAGGTCGAACCGCTGGTGCGCGGCCTCCTCGACCAGGCTCCGGACGGCGTCCGGGGTGGTCTCGGTGACCGTCATCTTCAGCCGTACGGCCTCCAGGGGCAGTACGGACTGGCGCGGCCCGCTGCCGTCCTCCGGGAAGACCGTACGCAGGGGCTCGTGGCGCGCCACGACATCGCGCAGCGCCGCTTCCAGCGCCGGGCGGTCAAGCGGTCCGGAGAGCTTGAGGGTGAGCGGGATGTGGTGGGTGGGCCGTGATTCTTCGAAGTGACGTACGAGGTGCAGGAACCACATCCGGCGCTGCGCGAAGGACAGCGGCAGCTCGGCGGGGCGCGGGGTCCGGGCCGACAGCACGGGACGGCGGTGCGCCCCGCCGGTCAGCCGCGTGGCCAGGCCCGCCGGGGTCGGCGCCTCGAATACGGCGCGCAGGCTCAGCTCCGTACGGAAGGCCGACCGCACCCGGTTGACCAGCCCCGTGGCCAGCAGCGAATGCCCGCCGAGGCCGAAGAAGTCCTCTTCGGGGCCGACTTCGGCGAGGGACAGGGTCGCGGCGAAGAGACCGCACAGGATCTCCTCGCGGGCGTCACGCGGTGCGCGCCCGCAGGCATCACCGGGGTCGCGGAGGGTGACGTCCGGGCCGGGCTCGGGCAGGGCCCGCCGGTCCAGTTTGCCGTTCACCGTCATCGGCAGCGCGTCGAGGACCAGGACGGCGGACGGGACCATGTGGTGCGGCAGCCGGGCCGCGACGGCCTTGCGTACGGCGGCGCCGAGCCCTGCGTCGCGCCGGGCCGGTTCGCTGGTCAGCGCCCGCAGGGAGCGCACGTCGCCGTGGGCGCGCACCGCCGGGCGGTAGATGTCGGTGTACGCCACGGGGGGCGTCGCCCCGGGGCGCGCGCCCTCACCCGCACGCCCGTCATGCTCGTCCTCGTCCTCCCGCAGGAAGACGGCGTCCAGGCTGCCGTCGTCCGCCTCGGACCAGGTGACGAGCGCCCGGTAGCCGACCGTGGCGGCCAGCTTGTGCAGTCGCTCCGGGTCGGCGGCGGGACAGGGGCCGGGCCCGGGCGGCCCGGCGGCCGGTTCGGCCCCGGTCAGGCGCCCGTTGGGGATGTCGCTCACCCGCAGTACGCCGGGCAAGGCGGTGCACAGCCGCTGTGCCAGCGACGGCAGGCCGGTTACCTCGCTCCCCCACCGCACGCGGGGCGCGTCGGCGAGGGACACCACGAGGGACGGGCCCTTGTGCAGCACCACGTCGTACCGGTAGCGGCTCAGCTCGTTGTGGTGCCGCCCGCGTTTGACTCGGATGTCCACCGCGCTCACCTCGGGCAGCGGGCCGTCCGGCAGGGCGGTGAAGAAGCCGGGCGCGATCAGCAGTTCCTTGTCCCGCGCCATGCTCCGCCGGACCACAGCGTCGTGCGGCACGGCGCCACGGGGGCCCGCGCGGCGCCGGTCCAGCGCGGTGTGGAAGTGGCGGGCGAGCCGGAGGTCGCGTACGTCGCCGACGAAGAGGGCGCCGCCGGGCGCCAGGCGGTCGAGCGCGCCGCGCAGCACGGCGAGGAGGTGGTCCGCGTCGGGGAAGTACTGGGCGACGGAGTTCAGTACGACGACATCGAAGCCGCCCTCCGGCAGGCCCCGCGTGTCGTCGGCGGCCTGGTGGGTCAGTGTGGTGCGGGCGGCCAGCGCGGGGTCCGCCGCGAGCTTGCCGCGCAGTCCGTCGACGGCCGCCGCGGACAGATCGGTGCCCCAGTAGCTTTCGCAGTGCGGAGCGAGCCGGGCCAGCAGGAGGCCGGTGCCGACGCCGATCTCCAGGACGCGGCGGGGCCGCAGGGCCCGCACCCGCTCGACCGTGGCGTCGCGCCACTCGCGCATCTGCTCCAGCGGAATGGGCCGCCCGTCGAAGCTGCTCCGCCACCCCGCGAAGTCCTCGCCCAGGGCCGCGGTCCGGTTTCCGGCGTCGGCGTACAGGTCGTCGTACACCTGCTGCCAGACCTCCGGCGCCTCGTCGGCGCCCGCCGCACGCGCGGCGGCTCGCTCTCCCGTGGGGCCCGGGTGCGGGACGACGTAGCCGACCAGGCGCGGCCCGCCGTCCGCGTCCCGGCGGACGGCCACCGCGGCCTGCGCGACGCCCGGGTGGGCCGCGAGTGCGGACTCCACCTCCCCCGGCTCGATACGGAAGCCACGGATCTTGATCTGGTCGTCGGCGCGGCCGGCGAACTCCAACCCGCCGCCGGGCCCCCGCCGGGCCAGGTCGCCGGCCCGGTACATGCGTGCGCCGGGCGGGCCGAACGGGCAGGCGACGAAGCGCCCGGAGGTCAGCCCGGGGCGGCCGAGATAGCCACGCGCCAGGCCCGCGCCCGCGATGTACAGCTCGCCCGTGTCCCCGGGCGGCACCTTGCCCAGCCGGTCGTCCAGCACGTACAGCGCGAGGTCCGGAACGGCCTCCCCGATGGCGCTCGGCGTGCCGGGCCGGGCGGCGGACCGGTCGTGGGCGGCATAGGCGGCGTGCACGGTCGTCTCGGTCGTGCCGTACATGTTGACCAGCGACGGGGCATCGTCGGGGTGCCGGTCGTACCAGTCGGCGAGCCGGGCGGGGTCGAGCGCCTCGCCGCCGAGCACGACCGTGCGCAGCGGCGCGTTCCGCAGCACGTCGGGGTGCTCCCGGTCGGCGGCCTGCAGCGCGTGGAAGGCGGTCGGCGTCTGGGACAGGACGGTGACCCGCTCGCGGGCGAGCAGGGCCAGGAGTTCGGCGGGCGCCCGGCCGACCCGGTAGGGGACGACCACGAGGCGCCCGCCGGTCAGCAGCGCGCCGAACATCTCCCACACCGAGACGTCGAAGGCGTACGAGTGGAACAGGGTCCAGGTGTCGTCCGGGCCGAAGCCGAACCAGTGGGCGGTGGAGGTGAGCAGGCGGACGACGTTGTGGTGGGTGACCAGCACACCCTTGGGTGTGCCCGTGGAGCCCGATGTGTGGATGACGTACGCGCAGTCCTGCGGGTGCGGCCGCCCGCCGCGCTCGGCGTCGGTGACGGGCGCGGGCGCGGCCTTGTCCAGGAGCCGCCGCGTGCCGTCGTCGTCGAGCAGGATGGCGGGAACACCGTCCGGACCGCCGGCCTCGGCAGCCACCCCGCCCACCACCTCACGCACCGTCAGTACGGCGACGGGCGCCGCGTCCCGCAGCAGGAAGCCGATGCGCTCGGCCGGGTACGCGGGGTCCACCGGCAGATAGGCCGCGCCGCACTTGAGCACCGCGAGAACGGCCACGACCAGGTCCGCCGTACGCGGCAGCGCCAGCGCCACCACCCGCCGCGGGCCGGCGCCGCGGCCGAGGAGCACCCGTGCCAGCCGGTTGGCGGCGGCCTCCACCTCCGCGTACGTCATCCGTACGTCCTCGTGCACCACGGCGACGGCGCCGGGTGTCCGCTCGGCCTGCCGGGTGAACAGTTCGCCCAGGGTTCCGGGCCGCCCGTCCCGGCACCGGCCGGAGGCCCCGCCCGGCGTCCCACCGGCCGGTGCTCTGTCCTGTTCGTCGAACGTCACTTTCGTGGACCTCTCGCGCGAAGGGCGCGCGTCAGGGCGACGCGGGGCCGTACAGCGGTGTCGGGAGCGGCGCCCTGCCGGGGTCGCCGTGGGCAGCGGGGCCGTCGGCCACGTCCGGTCAACTCCAGTACTGGAGAGGCTCGTCGGTGCTCTTGCAGGCGATGAACGCCGCCATGCCGACGCGGCGTCCGTCCCGGGCCGGGGTGACGGCGTGCAGCATCCGGGAGCTGAAGACGATCAGGTCGCCGGCCTGCGGGTGGATCACGTGGGCGGGGGGTTCCACGGCCGCCGGGTCCAGCCCCTCGACCTCCCGGATGGTGCGGGCCTCCGCACTCGTGGGGTCGCGCCGCCACAGCTGGAGGTCGCCGCCCTCCGCCGGCACCTGGAGGTACACGTTGGCGACCAGCTGCTCGGTCACCCCGGCGATCTCCGGGGCGTCCGTCTCCTGCTCGATGTGGTCGTTGTGCGGCGGGAAGACCGAGGTGGCCGGGTGGAACACGCGCAGCGCGCCGACGAAGCACGGGCGGCCGCGCAGGCGCAGCAGGTTCGCGCCGGCCGGCCAGCATTCCTGGAGCAGCAGACGCAGGTGGTCCACCGGGGACAGGTACGGCGCGAACAGGGCGCGCACATCGTGGATCGAGGACAGTGCGGTGTCGTGGTACCGGGCGGTCAGTTCGGAATTCCACGCCGTGTCGATATGCGGCAGGTGAACTCGTCCCACCGTACTCGTATATTTCTTGTGATAATTCCCCAGCGCCTTGTGCCGCACGGCTTTTCGGGCCACGTCCGCCGCGATGCGCCGGTCGCAGAAGCCGGGTACGTGAAGGGCGGCGATCTCCCGGCGGGCCAGCCGCAGCAAGGAATCCCTGGTCAGCTCGCACGCGAAGTCGCCGTCCCCGCTCCGGGTGGGCGCCACCGGGGCGCCGGTTTCGGAAACAGTCGAGGTCACGTCGTCACTCTCCACTCAACGGTGCACGGCAGGGAAAGCGCCGGAGAGCCGTCGGCACGACACCGCGCGACGTTCCCGGGCCGCACCACAGGAAAAGCCGGGGAAACGCCGAAGCATACGCCCGAACCCACCGCCTTTTGGTTCCCGCTCCTGCACGCACACCGCGTCCGGCAGGCCTGGCACGTCCCGCACAGCTTCTCCCGGCCCGCGTTCCGCTACACCGCACTCACCGGCAGCCCGCCCCATCGGGCGAACGGGAAGGCTCCCCATGGACGAGTGCCGCTGGAACGACGTTCCGACAAACTGCGGAAAGCGATGAACATCCCGGTCCCCCGGACACGGCACCGGTCCCGGCAACGGCGCCGCCTCAGCCGGTGCCGCTGGGCACCACGCAGTCGTCCGGCTGGGGCTTCTTCTCCGGCCATCCCAGACCTACGAACGCCGCCTTCCGGGTGCCCGGATCCAGTTGGACGACGGCCACCGGCTTGTCGTAGGCGTTTCCGCCATTGGTGAGGCAGATCCAGCCGCTCGTCCCCCGTACCCGGTGTGCGGCCTCCAGGCGGGGCCACTCCGCGGAGACCCGTTCCCGGGACGGTATCGATCCGACGGCCTGCGCATTCGCCAGGAATACGGCTTCGGCGATGGTGCGCACTCCGTCGTGGACCAGCATCGTGCGGGAATCGTCCAGATTCACGTCACCGATGTCACCCGCGGTCTGCTGGTCGATGAGGGTGCGCAGGTCCTGGAGTTCCTTGAGCGGGTCGGTCAGATAGGCGGGCCGGGCCGACGCCGCCGGCTTCTTGCCCGTATGCGCCTGCTGCTCCTTCTCCCACGTGCGCAGCGCCGCGTTCCAGGAGTCGGGGTGGCCGGGCGCCGCGTACTGCACGGTGATTGTGGGACTTCCACCGTCGCCCTGGAGCCGCTTCCAGTCGGCTTCGCTCACATACCGGTCCAGCGTCGCCGCGCCCGAGCCGCTGACGATGGTGTATTTCTTTCCGTGGCACGGCACCTCGGCCAGTTTCAGGGCGAAGAGCCGCAGATGGTACGGGCGGCCGGCGAAATAGACCACCCGCGCGTCCGATTCGCAGATGTTGTGGCCGATCAGCGAGAAGTGGTTGGCGGTCTGGCCCGGCTCGTTGATGCCCGGCGATTCGAATACCTGGTCCTTCGGGCCGGGCGGGCCCGGTTCCGGGCGGCTGAACGCCTTGGCGAGCGATTCGTCGTAGATGTCGTGCGGCCGGACGTCCTTGACCAGGACGGTCTCCGCGTCCCGGAGCCCGCCGTGGAAGTCGGCCAGCGCGTCCGCCTGCTGCCGGTTGGTGGGAATGATGCGGGCCAGCCCCGGGAACGGTAGCGGGCCGCTGGGATTGTCGGGATTGGCGATCTCGTCGGCACTGACCCGGCTGGCGAGCACCGGGATCTTCAGTTCATTGGTCAGCCGCGCGATGGCCTTCTTGGTGGCCCCGAGGCTCAGATTGAATCCGGTGACGGCCCGCAGGTTGTCCCGCCCGGAATCCGCCATCTTCGCGAGCTGGTCCACCACCTTTTCCTGCTGCGCGTAATCCGCGCCGGGATTGGCCAGGACCAGACGCAGCAGCGGGGTCTTCTCCGTGCGGTTGGCCCGGTACTGCGCCAGGTACGCCCCCTGCAATTCGCTGCGGAGCTGCTTGCGTTCGGCGGGCACCTTGGGCTGCAGGGGAAGCATCATCGCCACGGTGACACTGCTCTGCTGACCGGCGACCCGTTCGTTCTCCTTGCGGATCGCCTCGGCGACCTGCCGTATCTCGGCCGTTCCGAAGTCGTAGCCGGAACCGTTGACGCCGATGCATTCACCGGCGCTCTGGACGACCCCCTCGGCACAGCGGTCGGGTTCCCCGATCTTCGCCGGGAGCAGCAGTGCGGCGGGAACGACCACGGCCAGAACGACGAGGACCGTGAAAGCCTTGCGGATCCAGGTGGCCCAGAACGTGTTGTACAGCCAGTTCTTCAACGCCGCACCCTCCCTCACCCGATGTGTCTCGTGCACGTGCACGGTCTGAGCGGTTGCTTGTTGGTCAGCCGGTCGCCCCACTCCCGGGCCGTGTGCGTCAGCGTGCCCGCTCCGGCGGCGGGCTCCTCTCCCAGCCGTTCCAGCAGCTTGGGCAGGGTGTCGGCGACGGCCTCGTCGAGGGGCTCCGTACGGTCCTCACACAGCCGTACGGCGTGCAGCAGCCGGTCGATGCGCTTGCGGCGCACATCGCCGGCCACCTCGGCCTCGCCCAGCGCCCGCGCGCGCCGGTCGTCGGTACGGCCGAGGAGCGGCGCCTCGGCGATGGCCAGCAGTTCGTCACACCAGACTCGTGCGCTGCGGGTGAGGAAGGTGCGGTCGAGGTAGTCCGTGACCGTCTCCGCGTCACCGACCGCCAGGTGGTGGTGCATGCCGTGCGCGGCGGCGGAGCCGAAGAGGTCGTCGGCCGCGTCGTCCTCCGGGGCGCGGTAGTGGTCCCGCAGCAGGGTGTGGTCGGCGTACCAGGCCGCGCCGTCCGCCCGCAGCCGGTACAGGCGCCGCATGAGCAGGCGGCGCAGACCCAGGTCGCCGATGAAGTGCCGGGGGCAGTGTGGCCAGCCACTGTCCCGCAGCAGCTCGGCGATGCGGTACGCGGAGAGCCGCTCGTCCCGGCCCGCCTGCACCTCCCGCATCAGGACCTGGGCACATTCCGCGTCGTGGGCCACCGACAGGTGACTGAGCAGGTCGAGCCAGTGCCCGCGCTGCTCCGGCGGAAGTTCCTCCGGCGGCTGCCGGACGACGAGGTCGTCCAGCAGGAGGTCCGCGACCGGGCGGCCCTCCGCGTCCTCACGGGCGCGCACCCGCGCGTCGAGCAGAGCCCAGTCGGTGCCCTCGCCGGGCTCGCGGAACGTCAGTGCCGCGGTCGCCTCCCCCAGCCGGGTCACGAACAGCGGGCGTCCGCCGCTCAGCCGGTGGATGCCGCTGTCGATGCGCAGCTGGGCGGCGTTGTCGCCCTGCGCCCTCCGCACCTGGAGGCGGGCCGTCTCCCTCGACTGCTGGTCGCGCGTCAGCATCGGCATACGGACGAGGAGGACGCCCCGCGACAGGGGCGTCAGGCCCGGTACGCCGCCGGCCGGCCGGCTCCACTGCGGCAGGCCGCCGTCGGAGGGCCGCCAGCTGACGGGCACGTCGTCCTCCGTACCTCCGGCGTCACCGACGTGGTACAGGAAGCGCCCGCCGTCCTCCCGCCGCGCGGTCGCCATCACCACCAGCCGGTCGTGGTGCCCGCGTTCGCGGTCCGCCAGCACCGGCCGCACCAGCCGTCTGCCCAGGGCGTTGTCCGCGTGGTCCAGGAGCAGGGCGGGGCGCCCGGCCCGGGACAGCCGGCCCAGCAGCGACACGTACGCGGCCTCGATGTCCTGCCGCAGCGCGCGGAAGAGGAAGCCCTCGGCGACCTCGCGCGCTTCGCCGCCCTGCTGGAAGTGGGAGGCCAGCGAGTGCAGTCCCAGTTTCGGATGGCCGCCCGCGCCCGTGTACTCGCCGTAACACGCCGCCAGCGCCGCCTTGCCCTCCTGGGAGGTGCGTGCGAGCAGTTCGTCGAGGACGGCGTTGATGAACGGTACGGCTCCCGGGTGGGCCACCAGCCCCGCGACGACACCGACGTAGGCCCGGCCCGCCCGGTTCAGCACACCCCGCCAGAAGGAGCCGCGCGGCAGCAGCTCGTCATGCCGTTGCACCTCGCTGACCAGGGCGGCCGTATCGGCGAGCGGGTCACTGGCGGCGACCGCCGCGAGCCCCGCGTACAGCCGCGGGGTGGCGACCGCTCCGCCGTCGCCCTGCCACGCGCCGAACTGCCGGGCGACCTCGCGCAGCACCTCCGTCGTCACCGACCGCGTCTGCGGGTGCTGCTCCGCCTGCTCCCGGAACACCGGCAGCCCGCAGTCGATGTGCGCCGTCGGTACGTGGCGGCCGAACTCGCCCCGTACGCACCGCAGAAGCCGGCCCTTGCCCGTACCGGGCCCGCCGACGAGCAGGATCACGGGCAGGTCGGGGCCGTGCAGCGGCTTACGGTTGCGTCCCGCGCGGGTCTTGCCCAGCAAGCGGGCCACCACGCCGCCGTCGTCGAGCAGCTTGTCGAATCCGAGATCTTCAGGCACGGGCCCCCCGAGGCGTCACCGACCGTACCGCTTGTGATGACACGTCAGGTTAGTGCAGTCCCGGGCCTTCAGGGAGAGCCGGTCCCGGCCGAACCTTCCGCCACAGCACCGCCGTGCGCTACTCCTCTTCCGTCTCCCCCTCGGCCCGGATCCGGCCGACCAGCCGCTCGTACCGCTGCCGGGCCGCCTGCGGAGTCCCCAGCCCCAGCCCGAAGGCCACTTCGGGCCAGGTCATGCCGCGTCCCCGCGCCATCCGCAGCAAGCCGGCCTCCAGCTCGTCCAGCTCGCCGCGCACCAGCGGAAGCAGGCTCAGCGCCGCGGTGACGTCCGCCCGGTCCACCTCCGGCTCGTCCTCGTCGAGCCGCGCCGCCCCGCTCATCAGGAACGACACCAGCCGTACGGCCTCGTGCGGCCCGAGGACCGACGGATGCGTCTGCCGCTTGCGCTGCGCCTCGGTGGCCGCATGCCGCTCCGCGATCCGGAACAGCGCCGCGTGCACCCGCTGTGCGCGCGCCTGTTGCGCGTCGGGCAGCGCGAAGGGGCCGGCGTCGGATCGGTCGTCCTGCTCGAAGGTCGATGCCATGGAGCCAGCATCAAGCCATCACACAACCTTGTCTACAGTTCATTGTGAACAAACTGTTTACCCACCAAGCATGCCAACCCTCCGGAGTCGACAAGCGCGCGATTTCCAGAAGAACGAGATGACCGGCCGATGCCACGGAAAGGGCGGACCGGGGCGCCGTCGTCACCGGCTTTCCGCCGCCGAACGACCCCGGCCCGCCTGGGCCTCGTTCATCTTCCCCGAGGAACGAGGCGAGTCGATACTGCCCATCGCCCCGGCCCCCATGCGCACCGCCGCAACGATCACCCGGTCAGCGCAGCGCCGGCCGTGGAGTGCGGCGCGCAGGCCGTCAGCAGCGTGAACCAAACGGTTTTTCCGACGGTGCCGGGGCGCGTGCCCCAGGCGTCGGCGAGGGCTTCGACGAGCATCAGGCCACGGCCGTTCTCCTCGGCGTTGTCCGCGAGCCGGGCCCGGGGCCGCGGCGTACTGCCGTCCACGACCTCCACGCCCAACTCCCGGAAGCTGTACCAGACACGCAGCGTCAACGGTCCCTGCGCGTGGCAGACGGCGTTCGTCAGCAGTTCCGACGCGAGCAGCAGCGCGGTGTCGGCGAGCGCGGCCAGACCCCACGCCCGCAGCGTGCGGTGCAGGAAGCGGCGCCCCTCCGGGACCGAGGACGGCTCGCCGGCCAGGTCCATCGCGGCCGTGTCCAGCGGAGCGGCGGGAAAACCGACCAGCAGGAGGGTGACGTCGTCCGAGTACGTGGCGGTGTCCGGGAGCAGGGTCTGCAGGACATGGTCGGCGGCGTCCTCCAGGTCCTTCGTGACCGTGAAGACCTCGCCCAAAGTGCTGGTCAGCAGGGACAGCTGGGTCTCGATGTCGCTGTGCGGCGTCTCCACCAGCCCGTCGGTGTACAGGGCCAGCGTCGTACCGGCGCGCAGGGGCAGACGGACCTCCTGGTGCGGTACGCCGCCCACGCCGAGGGGGATGCCGGTCGGCACCGGCAGCTCGGTGACCGTCGCGTCGGGCTCGATGAGCCAGACCGGCAGATGCCCGGCCGAACAGGCGGTCACCTCGCCCAGCGCCGGATCCGCCTCCAGGTAGGTGCAGGTGACGAATTGTTCCGGCAGCCCGCGCGTGAACGTGTCGAGTGTCTGGATCAGCTCGCACGGGGGCGTCCCGGCCAGCGCCAGCGCCCGGGCGGCGGAGCGCAACTGCCCCATGACCACCGCCGCGTCCAGGCCGCGCCCCATGACGTCCCCGATGATCACCCCGACCCGCCCGGCGCCCAGGTCGATCAGGTCGAGCCAGTCGCCGCCCACCCCCTGCCCCTGGGTGGACGGAAGATAGCGGGTGGCCGCGCAGGCCCCGGGGATCTGCTCGGAAGCACCCATCAGGCGCAGGGCCAGGGCGATGTGCCGCTGCTGCGCGTACAGTTCGACGAGCTCCCGCTCGGCCTTCTTGCGGTCGGTGATGTTGCGCATGGTGGAGCAGGCGCCGTAGATGACGCCGTCCCGGTTGCGGATCGGCCACAAGGTCACGTCGATGTCCAGCACCCGGCCGTCGCCGGCGACCCGCCGCGTCTCGTAGTGCTCGATCCGCTCACCCCGGCCGATCCGCTCCAGCAGACCGGCCTCCTCGTCCTTGAGGTCCGGCGGGACCAGCAACCCCATGTGCTGCCCCACCACTTCAGCCGCCCGGTACCCGTACAACCGGTGCGCCGCCGCGTTCCAGAACGTGATCCGCCCGTCCAGCCGTTTGATGAGGATCGCGTCCTGCGACGACTCCACCACGACCGCCAGCTCGTCGATCCGCGCTTCGGACCGCTTGCGGTCGGTGATGTCCCGCGTGATGGAACAGGCGGCGTGGATATCGCCCTGGCGGGTACGGATCGGCCACAGCGACACATCGACGTCCAGCAAGCGGCCGTCACCGGCGACCCGCCGCGTCTCGTAGTGCTCGATCCGCTCACCCCGGCCGATCCGCTCCAGCAAACCGGCCTCCTCTTCCTTGAGATCGGGCGGGATCAGCAGCCCGATGTGCTGTCCCACCACATCGCCCGCCCGGTACCCGTACAACCGGCGCGCCGCCGCGTTCCAGAACGTGATCCGCCCGTCCAGCGTCTTGATCAGAATCGCGTCCTGCGAACACTCCACCAGCCCCCGGAACAGCTCCTGCTGGCCCGCCCCGTTCCGCGGGGCCTCCACTGCCGTCATTCGTGCCTCACTTCGCATGACGCATCGACGCCTCGGGCGACAGGACCGACGACTTCCCGTCAAGGGACCCACCAACGACCCGAGCACGTCCCCGCCGCTCCTCGCGGACCCTTGCCTGCGAGGGTGCGGTTAGTTGAGCATGGGCCGCCCAGCCTCATCTCGTTTGTTCGCTTTTGGACGCGACTGGACAGAACCTTTCCGCTTTTCCGTCGGTTTGCGCATACTTTCGTGAGGCAGTCGCGCAGTGCAGTCTGCCGGTCACGGTCAGGCCGGAGAACGCTCCCGGCCCGGCAGGCGATAGATGTTCTCGGCCCGGATGCCTTCGAAGTCCTCGACGAGGTTGAAGGAGACACACTCCCCGGACGTCAGCGTGCGGGCCGGCTCTTCCCCCTGGATCGCCGAACGGTAGGCGAGCACATCCGGCCCTCCCCCGGCCTGGGCAACCAGGCCGGCACCTCGTTCGTGGTCGAACCACTTGACGACGCCATGGGGCACAGCAATCACCTCTGTCGGTGGAGTGGGCGATACACCCCACGGGTGCCCTCTCACCGACACCTAAGGGAGCGCACTACCGGGCGCACGTAGCTCGCCACCGGCGCCCGGCACGACCTTCACACAGGCGCACACCGTCTCCGCGCCGGAGCTTGTGCCGGTGGCCGGGCGGAGCGAGGGGCCGAAGCGGGCGCGGCTTCCTGTGAGGAGCGTGAGAGGAGACGTACCGGGCGCGATGCGCGGGGTCGTCGGGTTCGGAAACGAGAGGGTGAAGGGATGCCGCACCGCGCGGAATCGCAGGACTATGGGGTCATACGCGAGGCGAGCGGCGATGCGGAGCGGTCGCCCGAGGAAACCGCTGCCAAACAGGTCGCGGTGATGGTCGAAGCTGCCCTGCGGGCCCGCACCTGCCCCGAAGTCCAGGACGCGCGCGGGGCGTTCGAGGCTGCCTGCGCGGCGCAGGCGGCAGGATCCGCCGCCTCCGGCGCCCTGGTCGCCGTCATGGCGCGCCGACGGCTGGCCGCCCGAAAACTCACCGAGCAGCCAGGCTCCCCGTCGGCGGAGTCCGGCGACGCCCCGGCGGACGAAGTTCCGGAGAGCTGAGAGCCGGTACCCGGACTCGGCCCCTCCGACCTGCTGGTCGATACCCGCCCCCCTCACCCCACACCCGCCGCGTCGAGCAGAGCGGTCGCCGTGGTCACGGCCAGGCCTGACAGGCTCTCCACCCGTGCTCCGGCGCGCGCGCTCGCGCCGTCGAAGACCAGGGTCAGCTGCCGTGCCAGCAGGTCGGGGTCGCGTGCCCCGCCCCGCTCGGCCTCGGCGCGGAATGCATCGGTCAGGTGTTGTTTGACCTCCTCGGCGACGATGCTCGCCGGGTGCGCGGGGTCCTTGAGTTCCACCTGTGCGGCCAGGAAGGGGCAGCCGCGGTAGTCGGACGTCTCCGCCAGCTTTTCGAGCCGTTCGAAGACGTACAGGATGCGTGTGCGGGGCGGCCCCGCGTGGACGGTACGGAGGGCGAGCTGTTCCTCGTAGGCCGGTGCGCGCCGCCGCAGGCTGGCCGCGAAGACCTCGTCCTTGCTGTCGAAGAGCTGGTACATCGAGCGCTTGGACACGCCGGCCGTCCTGCACAGCGTCTCGACCCCGATGGAGGCACCCTCGCGGTAGAACAGTTCGGCCGCCGCGTCGAGCAGCCGATCCCGGGTGGACCCTTTGCCTGTACTGGACATGTGGGGAGATTACCGCGCCGTGCGAGGCGGGGAAACCGAGCGGTCTACCGCGGCTGGGCGGGGGGCGTTCCCTTGAAACGCTGCGCAATCACGCCGTTCGGACCCGCCCCCGGGCACGCTTCCGGAAAGCGGCGGGGCTACCGTTCTCCCATCGGGGAAACCGATCGGTTTCCCCGATGGGCGACAGATGACGCACAGCAGCCGACGGACGGCAGCCGTCAGACGCCCCGAGATGCCGGAGGACACGTGACCGTCACCGCCAAGCACCGCTCCGTAGAGGTCAACGGAGTCACGCTGCACATCGCCGAACAGGGCGAAGGACCGCTGGTCCTGCTGCTGCACGGATTCCCGGAGAGCTGGTACTCGTGGCGCCACCAGTTCGGCCCGCTCGCCGCGGCCGGATACCGGGTGGTGGCACCGGACCAGCGGGGCTACGCCCGCAGTGAGCAGCCCGCCGACCCCGACGCGTACAGCCTGCTGCACCTGGCCGGCGACGTGATCGCCCTGATCCACGCCCTCGGCGAGGAGCAGGCCGTCGTCGTCGGTCACGACTGGGGCGCGCCCGTCGCCTGGGTCACGGCGATGCTCCGGCCGGACGTCGTACGCGCCGTCGCCGGTCTCAGTGTGCCGCCCGTCCTGCCCGCGGGCATGGCGTCGCCGGAGGTCTCGCGGCAGCACTACGGTGACGGTTTCTACCAGCTCTATTTCCAGCAGCCGGGCGTCGCCGACGCGGAGCTGGCCCGGGACCTCGCGTCGACGTTCCGCCGCATTCTGGCCAGCGGTTCGGGCGACGACTTCGCGGGCGCCGGACCGCGCCCCTGGATCGTTCCCGACGGGGCGGCCCTCATCGACTCGGTCCCCGAGCCGGAGCGTCTGCCCGCCTGGCTCACCCCTGAGGACATCGACGCGTTCGTCCACGATTACGCGGGCCACGGGGAGCGGGCGTTCACCGGTCCGCTCAACTGGTACCGGAACATCCAGCGCAACCACGAGCTGCTGGCGGCGTTCCGGGGCCGTGGCATCGACCAGCCTGCGCTTTACGTCGGCGGGGACCGCGACATGGTGATGTCGCTGCACGGCATCACCGAGCTGCTCGCCTCCCTGAAGACGGTCGCGTCCAAGCTGCACCGCAGCATCGTGCTGCCCGGCTGCGGTCACTGGACCCAGCAGGAACGGCCCGCCGAAGTCAACGCCGCCCTGCTCGACTTCCTCGACCACCTGCCCGCCCCGGCACCGGCCCGGGACTGACCCCGCGTCACCCGCCTGCCGGCCGCATCGGCGGTGGCAGCTGTGCCGGCCGCGTCGCACGGTAGACATAGTGCGCGCGGCCGGCGGCGGGGCTGTCCGGTTCGAGTTCACCTTCCGCGACCCGGCACAGCCCGGCCTTCTCCAGGGCCCTCCACGAGGCCTGGTTGGCGACCGGCACGGGGATCAGGATGGCCGGGGCGTATGGATGGTCGTGCCACGTCGCCCGGACGACGGCCCGGATCATGCGCGGGCCGTGCCCCTGGCCCGCCTGCCCGGGATCGCCGATGAGGTAGTCGAGGGTCATCGTTTCGCCGGGCACCTCGACGAGGGCGGCCAACTCGTCCCGGTAGCCGGGGTAATCGGCGAACCGGGACCGCTGGACCAGGCCGAGGGGGCGGCCGTCGAGGAGGACGAGCAGGTCCTCGGAGGGTTCCTCGCCCCTGGCCACGGGGCCGAAGTCGCGCGCCACCCCCGCCGCCGAGGTGTCGTGGTTCCACCACCGGGCCACGTGCGGCTGTGCCAGCCAGCGCCGCAGGAGCGGGAAGTCGCCTTCGGTGACCCGACGCCAGGTGATCACCTGCCGGGCCGCCCTCCGCGCCCCAGCTTCTCCTCCATCCACGCCACACCGAAGTCCACCACCGCGCCGGCTTCGAAGAGATGGCTGTCGGCCGCTCCGACCGTTCCCTTGCGGCCGATCCCGGCGGCGACCATGTCCCGGGCGATGGCGTCGAACGCTTCCGTCCCCTCGGGCACGAGGGAGGAGTAATCGAACGCCCCGTCTTCCGAGTCGATGTCGTGGAACCGCCGCCAGACCCGCTCCCCATCGACGAGGACCGGCTGCTCGTAGTCCACGAACCGCTTGCCCGGCGCTTCGGCCAGGGCCTCGGCGTGGTGCAGGAGTGTGAGGGATTCCAGCGGGGCGCCCAGCAGAAGCACCCGGCCGCCCCTCGCGACCAGCCGCGCCAGCGGGCTGTCGGGGCCGTGCGGGTCGTCCCACGGGTGGTCGGCGATCAGCGCGGTGGCCGCCGCGCCGAGTGCGGCGAAGCTCGCGTCGGGATGCCGGCTGCGGACGGCTCCGGGCCAACGGCGCAGCGCTTCCGGGAGGCGGCCGTTGTTGTGGTCCGCCTCGCTGAGTACGGGGTCGTAGGCGGGGTGCTCGGCGCGCAGGGCATCCTGCCAGGCCTGCGGCCAGTCGGTGAAGTCGTACGGCGGGGCGTCGTTCCAGCCGCAGGTCACCATCAGGGTGCCGCGCTCCCCCACGACATCGAGGAGAGCGCCGATGACCGTCTGCGGGCCGCCGGCCACGTAGCCGATGGCGGACATCTCCGTATGAAACATCACGGTGTCCCCGTTGCCAAGGCCGAGCGCGGTCAGGTCCCGGACCAGGCGCGAACGGGTGACCGGGCCGTCGGAGCGCTTGAGCAAGGCGAGTTCGTCCATGGACGGGAAGGTAGCCGTCGCTCACGGGTCCGCGACACCGGATTTCGATGTGCTGGACGAGAGCCCCCGGCTGCGTGCGGTCGCGGCCCCGGTCAGGTACCGGAACCGGCCCGCCCGACGGACGG
Organism: Streptomyces sp. NPDC033221; assembly: GCF_055577005.1. Classification (NCBI taxonomy): domain Bacteria; kingdom Bacillati; phylum Actinomycetota; class Actinomycetes; order Kitasatosporales; family Streptomycetaceae; genus Streptomyces; species Streptomyces sp. NPDC033221. The sequence goes on from NZ_JBVIQN010000059.1 coordinate 22,735, forward strand.
ACCTTCCCCATCCGCCCCCTCCGCTTCCTCCGCTTCCTCCGTGTCGGCCCGTGGCAGCACCACCACGCCCCACGTGACCATGACCGCACCGATGCCCTCCAGGATCAGCCACCAGCCGGTGCGCACCTGCTCCCCGTACACCACGATCCCGAGTGCCAGGCTGACCAGTGCCTCGCCCAGGGTCAGGGCGGGCTGCGACGCCACCAGCGGGCCGGACTCCATGGCGTTGGCCAGCAGGAACAGCGCGCATCCGCCCGCGGCCACGAAGGCGTACGTCTGCCAGGAGGCGAAGAACGCGCCGGGCCCGTGCCGGTCGAAGATGTCGGTCGCCGCCTTCATCAGCGTCGCGGTCAGGGCGTAGCCGATCGCGGAAGCGGAGCTGAAGAGAGCCGCGCGGGCCTTTCCGCGGGGTCTCGGCAGGGCGGCCAGTACGCAGCCGGCCATGACGCCGCCGGCAACGACCAGTGTCAGCACCCACTTTCCGGCGGACACCCCGGTGCTGCCGCCGGACGGGGCGGCCGCGACCAGCCCCAGCCCGAGTCCGGCGGCCACCATGACCGAGGCCGCCCAGCCGATCGCGGGCAGCCGCCGCCGTGCCACCGCGCCGGCGATGAGCAGCGTGAACGGCAGTTCCGTGACGAGGATGGGCTGCACCAGCGACAGCGAACCCAGCGTCAGGGCGAGCGCCTGGCAGGCCGCCGCGCCGACGATGACGGCGATCCCGCCCAGCCAGGCCGGGCTGCGCAGCAGGTGCCGGACCAGCCGGACGCTGAAGGCGTCGCCCGGTGGCACCTTGCGGGCGGCGATCCGCTGGAGCACGGTTCCGGTGGCGTTGGCCACGGCCGTCAGCAGGGCGAAAAGCGCGGCGAGCACAACTGGCACAAGGGGCTCCTGCGGTCCGGCGCGGCGGTCACCGGCCGCCGCTGCTCCCACGGTGCCAGACCCGCGACGCACGCCGGGGCCGCACCACCGCGCGCCCCAGAGCCGCGCCGTCGCGACGGCCGTACGGCCCACGCCCCGCGCCTCCCGTTCCTGTGACGGCCTTCGTGACAAGCGACCTGACCTGCAATTATGCGGGGCGTTGGGGCCATCCGGGCAGTTGTGTTGCGCCGGCCGGGGGGTTTCGCCGGTGAATCACCCGTTCGCGGCTTTTTGCGGCTTGATACTTGCTGTGAGGCTGGAAGGACTCATGGTGACCGTCCCCACCACCGAGGAGAGAACTCCATGATTCTGTCCATCTCCGGCGTCGTTCTGCTCGGCATCATCGTCTTCCTGTTCTTCCGCAAGGACGGACTCAAGGTGTCCCACGCCTTGGTCTGCGCCCTGTTCGGGTTCTACCTGGCGGGTTCCGCGATCGCCCCGAGCATCAAGGCCGGCGGGGCGAGCCTGGCCAACCTCCTGGGCGGCATCAAGCTCTGACCGCGGCCCGCCTCTCCCCCGCGCGCCGCGCGGCGCGGCAGCCGGCCGCCCGCGGTCCCCGGAGCGACCACCGCACGATCCCCAGGAGATGATGTGGCCCGGCGCCCACTGCCCCGCATCCTGACCGACAGCGCCCCGATCGCGCGCGGCCGCGAGTTCGCGCGCAGCGCCGCGGACGGCGCGGCCGACGTGTTCCACCCGCTGATCACGATCACCCGGGGGCTGCGCCGGCTGCTGGCCGCCGGGCGGCGGCGCTGGTCCGCCACGCCCAAGGAGCGGCGCGGTTCGCTGCTGTTCATCGCCGCGGGCAGCGTCGTGGCGGTGGCGCTGGTCCCGTACGGGCCGGTGCTCGCCGTGGTCACGGTGATGGCAGCGGCGGCGTGGGCGGGCCGGGAGCAGCAGCCGGCCGAGGAGCCCGCCGCCGGTCCGGGCGACGCGGAGACCGGCCGTCTGCAGGCGCTGTACGAGGCGTTGGTGCCGTACTTCGCGATCGAGGGCGATCCCAGCCCCCTGTATGCCCACGACGGGGACTGGGAGAGCGCCTTCACCGAGTACGCGTTCGACGAGGCCGGGCGGCCGGCTCGGCTGACCCTGCGGTACCCGGCGTACTTCACCGACGGCGATGCCTCGTCCCGGGCCCGTATCGAGCAGGTGCTGTACGCGAAGTCGGGGCGCGGCAGGGAGTACCACTTCGCGTGGGACGAGGAGTCGAACCAGCTGACGCTGACCGTGCTGCCGCCGCTGCCGACCGATGTCGCGGCGCAGCGGTTCGTGACGACGCACGGCGAGACCGTCCTCGGGTTCACCGACGCCGGAGCCGTCCAGCGGACGCTGCCGGTGGAGGCCGGTGAGGAGCTGCGTGACGTACCGCCCGTCGTGTGGCGGACCGGGCTGCGGTCGACCGAGCCGCATCTGCTGGTGCTGGGGCAGCCGGGCGCGGGTACCACGACGCTGCTGCGGTCGATCGCGCTGCAGGCCCTGCCCTACGGTGACGTCCTGGTGATCGACGGCGGCGGGACCGGCGAGTACGCGTGTCTGGCCGGGCGGACCGGTGTGATGGGCGTCGAGTCCGGGCTGTCGGGGGCGCTCGCGACGCTGGAGTGGGCGGCGCACGAGACCGAGCGGCGGCTGATCACCGCCAACCGCGCGCGGCAGGCCGGGCAGCAGGCGCCGGACGACATCCGCTGGCCACTGTGGATCATCCTGGACCGGCCCACCGCGCTGGCTCATCTCGCGGTGGCCGAGGGGCGGGACGACCCGCAGCACCTGCTCCAGGTGCCGTTGCGGCACGGCCGGGCGGCGTACGTCACGGTGGTGGTGGCCGACCAGATCGACAGCGCCGGGCTGCTGAGCGAGCCCGTACTGACGCACACCCGGGCCAGGGTCGTGCTGGGGGTGGCCACGCCGGAGGAGGTGCAGGCCGTGCTCGGGGCGCCGCCGCACACCACGCCGGCCGCGGAGGTGCCTCCGGGCCGCGGCTACGCGCGGCTGGGCGCCGGCCCGGTGCACCGTCTCCAGGTCCCGGCCACTCCCGACCCGTTCGACGACGCCACGAGCGAGGCGCACCGGCAGGCCGTGCTGGATCTGCTTCCGGAGCCCGCCGCTCCGCTCGAAGAGGACGCGACCGAGGACCTGAGCGAGGCGGCCCGCCTGGCCGGGCTGGAAGCGGCCTTGGCCGACGGTACGGAGGAAACCGTCACGAACGGGGACGACCGGGCCACCGCGGGCGAGCGCGCTCCCGGCGGGGCCATCGGTGTGGACGTCCTGTTCGGAGCCACCGGCCCCGGGCGCACGGAGAGCTGAGCCGCCGGGGGCCGGTCAGCGACCGCGCCGCAGCCGATCGGTCCAGCGGCCGATCCCCCGCCGCGAACGGCGGGAACGCTGCTCGGACGACCGCCGCCCCGCCGCGGCCACCGGCTCGCTTTCGCCAGGGCTCCGGCCCCGGTGGCGGTCGGGCGACAGGGCCGGCGCCTTGCGTTCCGCCTGGACCCGGATCTCCACATGCGACGCGTGCGCCGTGGTACGGAACGCCTCCTCGTACGAGGCCAGCGCCGCGCTCATGGCCCCGCCCGCGAGACCCCGGCGGCGGATGTACACCGCGAGCCACGCGAAGAAGCCCAGGGCCGCGGCGAAGAAGCCGATGATGATCAGTAACGGCAGGGTCGCATCCATGGCCGTGAACCTACTGGGGCAGGTGAGGCGCCCCTCCGGGACGCCCCTCCGAGGTGCCGGCCGTACCGCTGCCGGACACCGCCCGCAGCCCTCTCACGCCACGAAGCTGTGCGGCGCCTCGACCTCTCCGGCAGCCGTCCCGGAAGCCACGTGCCGGGCCGCGGCGGCCAGTCGGGACGCGGCCTCCTCGGCGACGGCGCCGCTGACCGTGAACGGCAGCCGGACAAAACCCTCGAACGCGCCGTCCACGCCGAACCGCGGGCCGGAGGGCACCCGTACGCCGAGCCGCTCCCCCGCCTCCGCGATGCGCGAGCCCGAGAGGCCGCCGGTGCGCGCCCACAGGGTGAGGCCGCCGGCCGGCACGGTGAACTCCCAGTCGGGCAGGTGGCGCCGGAGCGCGGCGACGATCGCGTCGCGGTTCTCGCGGGCCTGGTCGCGGCGGATCTCCACGGCCTGCTCCCAGCCGTCGCCTTCCAGGAGTGAGGTGATGGCGAGCTGTTCGAGGACCGGCGAGCCGAGGTCGGCGAAGGCGCGGGCGGCGACGAGGCTGCGGATGATGTCGGGGGCGGCCCGTACCCAGCCGATGCGCATACCGGCCCAGAACGCCTTGCTGACGGAGCCGACCGTGATGACGTTGCTGCCCGCCGGGTCGAAGGCGCAGACGGACCGGGGCGTCTCGATGTCGTCGAGGCGGAGTTCGGCCATGGTCTCGTCGACGACGAGGACCGTGCCGGCGGCGCGGGCGGCGTCCACCAGGCGGCGGCGCTGATCCTCGGTGGCGAGGGTGCCGGTCGGGTTGTGGAAGTCGGCGACGACGTACGCCATGCGGGGCGCGGCGTCCCGCATGACCTGGCGCCAGGCCGGGATGTCCCAGCCGCCGAGGCGGTCGGTGAGGGCGACGGGGACCAGCCGGGCGCCGGCGTCGCGCATCAGCTGGAGGATGTTGGCGTACGACGGGGAGTCGACGGCGACCCGTTCGCCGGGCCGGGTGATCTGGCGGCAGATGGCGGCCACCGCGCCCATGGCTCCGGTGGTGACCATGATCTGTTCGGGCATCGTGGGGATGCCGCGGGCGGTGTAGCGGTCGGCGAGCGCCTGGCGCAGGGCGGGCAGGCCGGCCGGGTAGTCACCGTGGGTGTGCGCGTACAGCGGGAGGTGTTCCATGGCGCCCTGTACGCCGCGGGTCAGCCACGGTTCGGGGGCCGGGAGGGCGGCGCAGCCGAGGTCGATCATGGAGCCGGCGGCTTCCGGCGGCAGCGGTTCCAGGCCGCGGGTGGGCAGTGGGTTGCCCGCGGGTACGGCGGTCCAGCTGCCCGAGCCGCGCCGGGACTCCAGGAAGCCCTCGGCGCGCAGCGCTTCGTAGGCGGCGGCGACGGTGGTCCGGCTCACGGAGAGCGCGGCGGCCAGTTCGCGTTCCGCGGGCAGCCGGGCGGCGACCGGGACCCGGCCTTCCAGGACGAGGAGGCGCACGCCGTCCGCGAGGCCGCGGTAGGCGGGGATGCGGCGGCCGGCCGGCGCCACGGCGTCGCGGGTGTCCTGCGACCGGAGCAGCCGGGCGAGTTGTGATGCCCCTACCGCTGAAGTCCACTGCGCCATTGTGAGCAGTCCACCTTTCCGCAATTGGCCATGGAACCTGATCCACTCCGCGCCACAGAGTGTCATGTGCCAGTCCAATCATGCCAGGAGGGGGAAGGTTTTGTTCAGCACACGGAGGTCCGACGCCACGGAGGACACGGCCGGCAGCAGTGCGGACGCGACTGTCGGCGGGCGCGCGGACGACACGGCCGGCCGGCGGCTGCCGCGCCGCCTCGTCCACCTCTACACCGGGCTGGTCCTGTACGGCCTCAGCATGGGCCTGCAGTTGCGCGCCGGGCTCGGCCTGGAGCCGTGGAGCGTCCTCAACCAGGGCATCTCCCGCCACACCGGCCTGTCGATCGGCACGATCACCATCGTCTCCGGCGCGCTGATCCTGCTGCTCTGGATTCCGCTGCGGCAGCGCCCCGGGCTCGGGACGGTCTCCAACGTCGTGATCCTCGGCCTGGTGATGGACGCGACGCTCGCCCTCGTACCGGAGATCACCTCGCTCGCCGTCCGCATCCCGCTGCTCGCCACCGCGATCCTGCTGAACGGCATGGCGACGGGGCTCTACATCTCCGCCCGCTTCGGCCCCGGACCGCGCGACGGGCTGATGACCGGCCTGCACCGCCTTACGGGCCGGCCGCTGCGTCTGGTGCGTACGTGCATCGAGGTCGCCGTACTCGTCGTCGGCTTCGTGCTCGGGGGCTCGGTGGGCGTGGGCACCGTGCTGTACGCGCTGGCCATCGGACCGCTGGCCCAGTTCTCGCTGCGCTTCTTCACGATCGGCGGGCAGCGCGGCCGCGTGGTGGCGTCGTCCGCGCCGGTTCCCACGCCGGCGCCGCTCTCCTGACCCCTGGGGCAACTCCCTTGCCCTTGTACCGATTTATCGCCGCACGTCCCCTCCCCCGATCTTCCCGGCTGCTACGCTCTCCCCCTCAACCACCCCTCTGACCTGGCCTTTTACTGCCCGTTCCGAGGGGTGCGGCAACCGAGGGGAGCAACTGTGAAGATCGGGATCAACATCCTCAACTACGGGGAGGGCACCACCCCCGAGAGCATCGAGACGTGGGTGCGCGGCGCCGAGGAGCTGGGCTACCACCTGGCGATGATCTCCGACCATGTGACGCTGCCCCCGGAGGCCGCCGGCGTCTTCCCGCCGCCGTTCTACGACCCGTTCACCACGCTGGCCTGGCTCGCGGGGCGTACCAGCACCATCGAACTGGGCACCACGGTCGTGGTCCTCCCGTACCGCCACCCCCTGCAGACCGCGCGGGTGACCGCCAATCTGGACCGGTTCAGCGGCGGACGGCTCGTGTTCGGCGTGGGCATCGGCTGGTCGCAGCAGGAGTTCGCGGCGCTCGGCATCGATTTCACGTCCCGCGGCCGGATCACGGATGAGTACCTGGCCTGCATCAAGGAGCACTGGACGCAGCCGGTGGTCTCCTTCCGGGGCGAGCACGCCGCGTACTCCGACATCACCACGGGACCCGCCCCGGTGCGCCACCCGCACCCGCCGGTCTGGGTCGGCGGTCTCAGTGACGCCGCACTGCGCCGGGCCGCACGGTTCGGGGACGCCTGGCACCCGTTCACGCTGGGCGCGGACGCGATCCGCGAGCGGCTGCCGGTCCTGGAGGCCGCGGCCGAAGCGGCCGGCCGGCCGACGCCCGCGGTGACACCCCGGATCGCCCTGCACCTCACGGAGCGGCCGGTGACGGCGGAGTCCCGGCTGCCGGGCCACGGGTCGGTCGACCAGGTCCGCGCGGACCTGGAGGCCCTGGCCGAGCTGGGTGTCCCGTACGTCGTCCTCGACACGTTCCTGTCGAGCTATGCCGGTCCGGTCCCGCCGGAGGAGAGCCCCCGGCACGACCTCGCCCAGCTGGAGACCGCGGCCGAGCGGCTGCTCGACCTTCTGGGCGAGACGCTGCGCTGAGCGCGCGGGCGCGCACAGAGGGGCGCACGCGCAGGGGCGCTCACAGGGGGGCGCACACAGGGGCGCGCAGGGCGGCGGACGCGGGGGGGGGTGCCTCTATGTCTTTCGTCAAGCGAGGCGTGGGGTTCGGGGTTCGTGGAGGGTGCTGTCGCGGAGCATGGCGAACAGCACGCTGATGCGGTGGCGGGCCAGGCGGAGTAGTGCCTGGGTGTGGGTTTTTCCGCGGGCTCGGCACTTGTCGTAGTAGGTGCGGGAGGCGTGGTCGTGCAGGGCGGCGAACGCGGACGGGAACATCGCGCGTTTGAGCTGTCTGTTGCCTCCGCGGGGTGCGTGTTCGCCGTGGACCGAGGTTCCGGAGGACTTCGTCGTCGGTGCGAGGCCGGCGTAGGAGGCGAGGTGGGCGGCGGTGGGGAAGCTGGTGCCGTCGCCGACGGTGACCAGCAGGACGGCGGCGGTCCTGACCGCGACCCCCGGCATCGAGGTCAGGACCTGGTGAAGAGGGTGGGCCTCCAGCAGGGTGGTGATCTGGGCTTCCAGGGCTCGGCGCTGGGTGTGGACGGCGGCGAGCGAGGCGGCCAGGGAGGGCACGACGATGTCGAGGGTGGCGGTGCCGGGCACGACGACGGTCTGTTCGTCGAGGGCGTCGAAGACGTCGTCGATCAGCCGCTGGGCCATGCGCGGGGCTTTGGGCCGGATCAGTTCGACGAGTCTGCGGCGGCCGGCCTTGCGCA
>NZ_JBVIQN010000060.1:0-29847 GCF_055577005.1 Streptomyces sp. NPDC033221
GGGGACCCTGTGGGAGAGTAGGACGCCGCCGAACAATTTTTTCGCTCCGGTCCCTGAACCTCTGGTTCAGGGACCGGAGCTTTTTTGCGTTCCCGGAAACCTCGAACCTCTTCCGGTTGTCCGGTTGCCCGCTCACCGTCGCGATAGCAATGCCCCGCACCACATGGTGCGGGGCATTTCGCGTTGGTGTGCTTCCGTGCGCTTCCGCCACGTGTCTCTGCCCGCCGACGCACGTGTCTGTTAGGTGGCTGGCATGTAGCTGCGTTGTCTGCGGACCTCAGGGGGCTGTCTGCCCTCCCTCATCACCTGGCGAATGGGTGGCGTGCAGGGGCCCTCGTACCTCGGGGGATCCGGCTGCCTGGCCACCGAGCTGGGCAGGCGAAGACGTCCACGTGGCTGGCTTTCACCTGGCCAGTAAGCGGAGCTATCTACAGCCGGCCGGAGGCCTTGAGAGAGAGGTACGCGTCGGCCAGGTCGGGCGCCAGGCGAGTCGGCGTGGAGTCGATGACCGTGATGCCGTGGTGGCGGAGGCGGTCCGCGGTGCGGCGGCGGGCCGCGCGTGTCTGCTCGGCTGCTGCGGCGGCGTATACGGCCTGTGGCGTGTGGCGGGCGGCAGCCATTTCCTCTGTACGGGGATCAGCCACCGCGGCGACGATGACCTCGTTGCGCTGGGTCAGGCCGGGGAGGACGGGCAGCAGCCCTCCCTCGACCGGGGCCGTGTCCAGGCCGGTGAAGAGGACGATCAGGGAGCGACGCGGCGTGCTGCGGTGGATCGCGGCGGCCAGTCCGCGGGCGTCCGCCTCGACGAGTTCGGGTTCGAGAGGTGCGAGCGCGTCGGTCAGGGCGGGCAGGAGGTCTCCCGCCGCGCGGCCCTGGACGGATGCTCGTATCCGGCGGTCGTAGGCGAGGAGGTCGACGCGGTCGCCGGCGCGGGACGCCAGGGCGGCGAGCAGCAGGGCCGCGTCCATGGAGGCGTCCAGACGCGGGGTGTCGCCTACGCGGCCGGCCGAGGTGCGGCCGGTTTCCAGGGCCAGGAGGATGCGCCGGTCGCGTTCCGGGCGCCATGTGCGTACAGCCACGGACTGGCGGCGGGCGGTGGCGCGCCAGTCGATTGAGCGGGTGTCGTCGCCGGGGGTGTAGTCGCGGAGGCTGTCGAACTCGGTGCCTTCGCCGCGGGTGAGGATGCTGGTGCGGCCGTCGAGTTCGCGCAGCCGGGCCAGTTTGCCGGGCAGGTGCTTGCGGCTGGTGAATGGCGGCAGAGCGCGGACGGTCCACGGGACGTGGTGGCTGCTTTGGCGGGCCGCGAGGCCGAGGGGGCCGTAGGAGCGGACCGTGACGCGGACGGCGCGGTGGTCACCGCGGCGGGTGGGGTGGAGCGTCGTCGTGATGCGGCGGCGCTCCGACCCGGGGATGTGTACGCGGTGGCGGGACGCCGGGATTTCGGTGCCAGGGGCGAATGAGCTGGGGGGCCAGGCGTCGCGGAGCTGTGCGCGGAGCGGGCGGCGGTCCGGGTTGGTGACGGTCAGGTGCGTGCGGGCTTCCTGGCCGAGTCGAACGGATGTGTCACCGGTTCGGGTGAACTGGAGCTTCCGCACTGGCGCGGCGAGCACCAGGTCGCACAAAATTGCTAGCAGCAGGACGAGTTGGACGGTGAGGATGCCGGTCCAGCTGGGCAGCAGCAGGCCGACGAAGAGGGCTCCGAGGGCGGAGATGAGGGCGGTGCGTCCGGTCAGGGCCACGGCTCGGTCTCAGCGGGGGACGGGAAGGTGGGCGAGGACGGAGTTGATGACGGAGTCGGCGGTGACTCCTTCCATCTCGGCTTCCGGGCGGAGTTGGACGCGGTGCCGGAGCGTGGGCAGGGCCAGGGCTTTCACGTCGTCGGGGATGACGTAGTCGCGGCCGGTGAGCCAGGCCCAGGCCCGGGCGGTGGAGAGCAGGGCAGTGGCGCCTCGGGGTGAGACTCCGAGGGAGAGCGAGGGGGATTCGCGCGTGGAACGGCAGATATCGACGATATAACCGGTGATCTCGGGGGATACGGCGGTCTTGGCCACCGCGGCTCGGGCCGCTTCGAGATCGGCGGGGCCCGCGACGGGACGCAGGCCGGCCGCTTCGAGGTCGCGTGGGCTGAAGCCCTGGGCGTGCCGGGTGAGGATGTCGACCTCGTCCTGGCGGGCGGGCAGCGGCACCGTCAGCTTCAGCAGGAACCGGTCCAGTTGGGCCTCGGGCAGCGGATAGGTGCCTTCGTACTCGACGGGGTTCTGCGTGGCGGCGACCAGGAACGGCTCGGGAAGAGGGCGGGGCGTTCCGTCGACGGTGACCTGACGCTCCTCCATGGCTTCGAGCAGGGATGCCTGGGTCTTGGGCGGGGTGCGGTTGATCTCGTCGGCGAGCAGGAGGTTGGTGAAGACCGGGCCGGGCTGGAAGGAGAACTCTGAGCTGCGTGAGTCGTAGACGAGCGAGCCGGTGACGTCGCTGGGCATCAGATCGGGGGTGAACTGAACGCGCTTGGTGTCGAGTTCCAGGGTTGCCGAGAGCGCGCGGACGAGCAGGGTCTTGGCGACGCCGGGTACGCCTTCGAGCAGCACGTGCCCGCGGCAGAGCAGCGCGACGACCAGGCCGGTGACGGCCGGGTCCTGGCCTACGACGGCCTTGGCGATCTCGGTGCGTACGGCCTCCAGTGAGGCTCGGGCGCTGTCAGCTGTCGGGGTGCTCACGGGGGGCGTGCCTCTCTGGGGACAGGATCGAACGTTCCAGGTTGTCGAGCTGGTCGGCCAGGGTGACCAGGGCCTTGTCGTCGGCGGGCGAGGGCCCGAACAGCAAGGAGTGCAGGGCGGTGCCGGTTTCCGCGGCGGCGGGCAGTCGCGTGGAGACGGCCGGGAGAAGGAAGTCGGGGGTGTGGGCGTGTGCGGGAGACACGCCGGTGAGCGGTGCGAGCCGGGCGCGGGTGGCGGCTCGTAGGACGTCGGCGGCCCGGTCGCGGGCGCCTGCCTGCTGGTAGAGGCGGGCGTGCCCCTCGGTGGTCTCGGTCGCGGGGACGGTGACCGGCAGCCGCTCGGGGACGAGCGGGCCGAGCCGGCGGGCCCGCCAGATGGCCGCGAGGGCGGCGGCGATGAGGAGCTGGAGCAGCGCCCACCGCCAGCCGGAGGGGATGAGATCGAAGAAGCTGCGCCGGCCGTCCTGCGTGGACGAGGGGTCACTGACGGAAGGGAGGTACCAGACCAGATGCTTGTGCGAACCGAGCAGTTGCAGGGCGAGCGAGGCGTTGCCGCGCTCGGCGAGACGGTGGTTGTAGAGGATGTTCGGGGCGCCGAGGAGGACGGTGTCGCCGCCGGCCGTGGACGGCAGGCGCAGCAGGGTGGCCTCGCCGCCGTTGGAGTAGCAGCGGTCGGCGGCGCGGACGGACGTCGAGTAACGCAGGCCGCCGAGTTCGGCGTCGCCCGCGGCGCGGGCGGCGGGCAGGGCGCAGCCCGGGGACAGCGGTTTCACGTCGGCGGGCGGCTCGGCCTCGGCCCCGGGAGCGAAGACGTCCAGGGCGGCCTGGTCCGGGCTGAGCAGGACGGTGCGTCCTGCCGTGCGACCGGTGGCCTGGTGAAGGGCGCCCAACTGCCTGCGGGTCAGCAGGTCCGGGTCGGCGACCAGCACGGTGGTGTCGGGGCCGGCCGCGGCGGCGGCCTCTTTCGTGGTGGTCACGACGTGGGTGTCGACACCGTGATCGGCGAGGAGCGCGGCGACCGCACCGCTGCCGTAGCGGTCCACCGACCTGGGATCGAGGCGCCCGTGCTGGTCCCCGGAGCGCATGAGGGCGAGACCGACGCCGCCCAGGAGGAGGACGAGGAGCCCTGCGAGCAGTCCGCGCGAGCGGGTCCACAAGCGGCGTGGGGTGGGTGCGAGCGAAGTGGCGCCGGCCGTGGCACCGGCTGTGGTGGTGGTCATGTGCCGCTCCCGTGGGAAGCGGTGGCCAGTTGGGGCTTGCTGTTCCGCAGGTCCGTGTCGAGGGCGCTCAGTGCGGCGTACTCCCGTTCGCTGCCCGGGCGGCCGCCGTACGTGACGTCGTCGAACGTACGGGCGGCGGCGCGCAGACGCTCGGAGTGGGCGGGCAGGACCCGGCCCGCCTCCGACGCGGCCTCGTCGGCGGTACGGCCCGGGCCCGGGGTGAGCAGGGCGCGCTCCTCCAGGGCGAGGACGATGGCCCGCATCCGTTCCTGGACGGCCTCGGTCCAGTGGCTGTCGGCCGCGTGCCGTTCCGCGGCGGCACGGTGCTCCGCGGCTGTACGGGGCCGGTCCCCGAAGAGCGCGCCGCCTCCGGAGATGGGGGTGCGGCGCAGAGCGCCCAGCCGGAGCCGGAGGGCGACGGCGAGCAGCAGCACGACGAGGACGATGGCGAGGAGGCCGGCCCAGCCGCCCGGCGTGGCCCCGGCGGCGGCGTCGAAGAGGTCACCGATGCGGTCCCAGAACCAGTTCAGGGCGCGCTGGAGCAGGTTCGGGTCGTTCTGGTGGTACCGCGGATCGGCGAGTTCCCGTTCGGCCGCCTCACGGGCGGGCACGCGCGGGACCCGCACCGGTCCGTCATCGCCGGAGCCCGGCATCAGACGCGCGAGCACGGCAGTCCTCCCCGCCCCCGTCACCGCATCAGCTTCCCGGGGTGCTGCCGGCCGGGCCCTGGCCGGAGCTGTCGGGCCCGGGGCCGTGCGGGCCGGGGACATCCGCGCCGTATCCGGGCAGGCCGGCGGCGCGGGCGAGTTCCAGGTCGAGTGCCTCGCGGCGGATCCGCTGGTCCATGTAGAGAAGCGCCGTGACGCCCGCGCTGATGGGGTACGTGACCGCGGAGGTGATCACGGTGCCGACGGCCAGCACGACCAGGAACGTCCAGCCGGTGCCGCCGTCGCCGTTGGCCCAGGTCGTGAAGCTCTCGCCGCTGAGCAGGACGGCGACGACGGTGGCCGGCACCTGGACGATCATCTGCACGACGGCGACCAGCAGGTACGTGAGGAGCTGGATGCCCAGGACCCGCCACCACGAGCCGCGCACCAGCTTGGCGGAGCGCCGCATGGAGGCGATGACGCCCTGCTTCTCCAGCATCAGCGCCGGGGCGGCGAGGCTGAAGCGCACCCACAGCCAGATGCCCACGATGCCCGCGCCCACGCCGCCGAGCATGGCGAGCACCACGCCGGGACCGGCCGGGCCCACGGCCGCGATGACGATGCCGGGCACCATGCCCGCAAAGATGACGGCAGAGATCATGAGGGGCAGCAGGAGCAGCAGGCCGACCAGGCGCGGCAGCCGGCCCCGGGCGTCCCGCCAGGCTTCGCCGGCCGTCACGGAGCGGCCCAGGACGGCGCGGCTGACGACGATGGTGAGCAGAGCGGTGATGACGATCGTGCTCAGCAGCCCGACCAGCGAGGTGACGGCACTGCTCGCGAGCGTGGTGCCGACGGCGTCCATCGCTTCGCTCAGGGTGGCGTCGGGGTTGTTCTCCAGCGCGGACAGTTCACCGGCGTTGCGGAACCAGAAGCCGGTGACGAGGGTGTTCACGGTCTGCGCGATGACCGCCACGACCAGGGAGATGCCGAGGACGGTGCGCCAGTGGGCGCGCATGGTGGACACCGCGCCGTCGAGGATCTCGCCGACGCCGAGCGGGCGGAGCGGGATCACCCCCGGCTTGGCCGCGGGCGGCGGTGCCCAGGGGGCACTCCACCCCGGCTGACCGCCCCAGCCGGGCTGTTGCTGACCTCCCCAGCCGCCTTGACCGCCGGGGCCGCCCTGCGGGCCGGGCCCGCGCGGCCCGCCGCGGCCCGAGCCGCCGGTGGGCGCGGACCACTGTCCGGCGGGAGGCTGTTCCTTGGACCACTGCGGAGGGACCGAGGAGTCGCCGGCCGGAGCCGCGTCGGCCGGGCCGGCGGGTTCCGCGGGACGTGGTACACCGGCGGAACCGGCAGGAGCGTTCGATTCGGCGGATCCCGCGGCGCCGGGCTGGTCCTGCGCGGCGCGGTCCGGCTCGTCGGAGGGGGAGGATCCGGGCGAGGCCCAGCCCGGAGAGTGGTTCATCGTCGCTCCTTCATGCTTCCCGCCCGTTCGAACGGCCGGGGTGCGGCGTCCGCAGTGCCTGTCATCGTGTCATGGCGCACGGGCCCGCGTCCCCGGACCCTTGTCCGAGGGAGCGCCCTTGCACGGGGGAACCCTTCTGCTCCGCCCGTGGTCGGCGGCAGACTGGGCGGATGGCCGATCGCTACGAGAAGTCCGAGGCGGGCGCCGACGCTCCCGTGGTTCCGTCACTGCGTTGGGAGGAGCTTCCCGAGGGGCCCGTTCTGGTTCTCCTCGATCAGACACGGCTGCCGTCCGAAGAAGTCGAACTGGTGTGTACGGACGTTCCGGCGCTGGTGCAGGCGATTCGAACGCTGGCGGTGCGCGGCGCTCCGCTGCTGGGCATCGCCGGGGCGTACGGAGTCGCCCTGGCCGCCTCGCGGGGGTTCGACGTGGCCGACGCGGCCGACACCCTGGCGCACGCCCGCCCGACGGCGGTCAACCTCGAATACGGCGTCCGGCGGGCCGCGGGCGCGTACCGCGACGCGGTCCGGGGCGGCGCGAACCAGGAGCGGGCAGCCGCCGCGGCGCTGGCCGAGGCCCGGGCGGTCCACACGGAGGACGCCGAAGCCAGCACCCGGATGGCCGCACACGGACTGGCGCTGCTGGGCGAGCTGGTGCCCGGCGGCGGGCACCGGATACTCACCCACTGCAATACCGGTGCACTGGTGTCCGGCGGCGAGGGCACCGCCTTCGCGGTGGCGCTGGCGGCACACCGGGCCGGTGAGCTGCGGCGGCTGTGGGTCGACGAGACGCGGCCGCTGCTGCAGGGTGCGCGGCTGACCGCGTACGAGGCGGCGCGTACGGGCATGACGTACACGGTGCTCGCGGACGGGGCGGCAGGGTCGCTCTTCGCAGCGGGGGAGGTGGACGCCGTACTGATAGGAGCGGACAGGATCACTGCGGACGGTTCGGTGGCCAACAAGGTGGGCAGCTACCCGCTGGCCGTACTGGCCCGGTACCACCACGTGCCGTTCGTGGTGGTGGCGCCGACCAGCACGGTGGACCTGGACACGGCGGACGGCGCGCTCATCGAGGTGGAGCAGCGGCCCGGACACGAGGTGACGGAAATCGCGGTGCCCTTCGTGCCCGGCGCGGGGACGGAAGCAGGCACCGGGGTGCCGGTGGCTCCGCTGGGCGCGCTGGCCTACAACCCGGCCTTCGACGTGACGCCGGCCGAGCTGGTGACGGCCATCGTCACCGAGGCCGGAGTGATCTCCCCGGTCACTCCGGGTGGTCTCGCGGAGCTGTGTTCCACATCACGATGGGGTAAGTCACGATCAGGTAATGGGATGATGGCCGAATGAAGGGACGCGTCCTGGTCGTCGACGACGACACCGCACTGGCAGAGATGCTCGGCATCGTGCTGCGCGGCGAAGGCTTTGAACCGTCGTTCGTCTCGGACGGGGACAAGGCGCTCGCCGCCTTCCGGGAGACCAAGCCGGACCTCGTGCTGCTCGATCTCATGCTGCCCGGGAGGGACGGCATAGAGGTGTGCCGGCTCATCCGTGCCGAGTCCGGTGTGCCGATCGTCATGCTGACCGCGAAGAGTGACACGGTCGACGTGGTGGTCGGCCTGGAGTCGGGGGCGGACGATTACATCGTCAAGCCGTTCAAGCCCAAGGAGCTGGTGGCCCGTATCCGGGCACGGCTGCGCCGCTCGGAGGAGCCGGCGCCCGAGCAGCTGGCCATCGGTGACCTGGTCATCGACGTGGCCGGGCATTCGGTCAAGCGCAGCGGCCAGTCGATCGCGCTGACGCCGCTGGAGTTCGATCTGCTGGTGGCGCTGGCCCGTAAGCCGTGGCAGGTGTTCACGCGCGAGGTGCTGCTCGAACAGGTCTGGGGCTACCGGCACGCCGCCGACACCCGTCTGGTCAACGTCCATGTGCAGCGGCTGCGCTCCAAGGTCGAGAAGGACCCGGAGCGCCCGGAGATCGTGGTGACCGTGCGCGGCGTCGGCTATAAGGCCGGACCCAGCTGATATGTCCCGGGACGGTTCGACCCCGGAGGACGAGCGGGGGCGGACCGTCCGCCCGGCAGGTGAAATGTCCTTTTTTGGTCGTTTGTTTGGTCGGCTGGCCAGACGGACGGACGGACGGTCATCCGACCGCCCGGTGACCGGACAGGACAGCGTCACCGGCGGGTCCTACCAGGACGGGAAAACGCCGCGCGCCGACAGCCGTCCCGAGAGTCGTCCCGACAGCAGTCCCGAGAGCCGGGACGGCGGCGCGAAGGCGGCTGACCGGCCCGCCGGCGAGACGGCGCGGCCTGCCACCCGACCGGGGCGGGCCGAACGGCCGGGAGACCGGCTCCGGGGAATGCCCGCACGCCTGCTGTCCGACGGGGCCACGGCAGGCCCCGTCCATCCGATGCTGCGGCTCTTCGGCCGCTGGATACGCCGCCCGCTGCTGCCCGCGCTGCGCCTGTGGCGCCGCAACATCCAGCTCCGCGTGGTCGCCACGACCCTGCTGATGTCGCTGGGCGTGGTGCTGCTGCTCGGCGTCGTGGTCATCGGGCAGGTCCGCAACGGGCTGCTGGAGGCCAAGCGGCAGGCGGCGCAGAGCCAGGCAGCCGGCGGGTTCGCCGTGGCCCAGAAACTGGCCGACGGCACCACCGACAGCCGCGGCGACGACCCCGTACGCTCCGGCAGCCGCGGTGCGCAGGACTCCGCGACCTGGCTGACCAGCCTGGTCGAACAGCTCGCCAGTGGCGGGCAGGGCGTCTTCTCCGTGGTGGCGCTCAGCTCCGGATCGGCCGTCGAGGAGCCGTTCGGCGACACCAACCCGGACACCCGCGGCCCGCGCGCCTCCGGGGACGTCGACCCCGAGCGCAGCGTTCCGGCGGAGATGCGCCAGATGCTGGACACCAGGCCCGGCACCTTCCGCCAGTCCACGCAGATCAAACGCGTCGGATCGGAGGAGGGCGAGCCGGCGATCATCATCGGCAAGCGGCTCAACGACGTCAACAGCAACCCGTATCAGCTCTACTACCTCTTCCCGTTCAGCCAGGAGGAGAAGTCGCTGAGCCTGGTGAAGGGGACCCTGGCGACGGCCGGGGTGTTCGTGGTCGTGCTGCTCGGCGCGATCGCCTGGCTGGTGGTGCGGCAGGTCGTCACACCCGTACGCATGGCGGCGGGCATCTCCGAGCGGCTGGCCGCCGGGCTCCTCCAGGAGCGGATGAAGGTCACCGGCGAGGACGACATCGCCCGCCTGGGCGAGTCCTTCAACAAGATGGCGCAGAACCTCCAGGTCAAAATCCAGCAGTTGGAGGAGCTGTCCCGGATGCAGCGGCGGTTCGTCTCCGACGTGTCGCACGAACTGCGGACACCCCTGACGACCGTACGGATGGCCGCGGAGGTCATCCACGACGCGCGCGAGGACTTCGACCCCGTGACCGCGCGCTCCGCCGAGCTGCTGAGCGGACAGCTCGACCGCTTCGAGTCGCTGCTCGCCGAGCTGCTGGAGATCAGCCGCTTCGACGCGGGCGCGGCCGCCCTGGAGGCCGAGCCGATCGACCTGCGGGACGTGGTGCACCGGGTCATCGAGGGCGCCGAGCCGCTGGCGGAGCGCAAGGGCAGCCGGATCCTGGTGCGCGGCGCCGAGCAGCCGGTGATCGCGGAGGCGGACGCCCGCCGCGTGGAGCGGGTGCTGCGCAACCTCGTCGTCAACGCGGTGGAGCACGGCGAGGGCCGGGACGTCGTGGTGCGGCTGGCCGCGGCCGGTGGCAGGAACGGCGGCGCGGTCGCCGTCGCGGTGCGCGACTACGGCGTCGGCCTGAAGCCGGGCGAGGCGGCCCGGGTGTTCAACCGCTTCTGGCGCGCGGACCCGGCACGGGCCCGTACGACCGGCGGTACGGGCCTGGGCCTGTCGATCGCCATCGAGGACGCGCGGCTGCACGGCGGCTGGCTGCAGGCGTGGGGCGAGCCGGGCGGCGGGTCGCAGTTCCGGCTGACGCTGCCGCGTACGGCCGGGGAGGCGTTGCGCGGCTCACCGATCCCGCTCGAACCGGAGGACTCCCGGCGCAACCGGGAGGCGGCCGGCGCGGGGCTGCCGCGTGGCGCTGCGGCGGTACGGACGGCTGCCGCCATTCCGGCCCAGCAGCGGCTGGCGGAACCGTGGCCCCTGGAGCCGTACACCCCGGCACGAGCCTCGGCCCGTACCCCTGCGCAGCGGACGCCCGAGGGACGTACGGACACCCACGAGGGTGCGCGTGCGGCGGACGGCCACACGGGCGCCTGCGCGGCGGACGGTGCCGGAGCGGTGGGTGACGGCCCGGGGCGGAACGGCGAGGCCGACGGTGGCGTGCGCGGGAACGGCGTACGCGGTGAGACGGCGCGTGGACACGACGACGCGCCGGGCGACGGGCCCGGGAACAGGGCCGGGAACGGTATCGGGAATGGGAACGGGCGTGGCCCGGGCCGGGACGACGGGGGCAGAGAGGGCGCGGAGCGGGAGGACGAGGTTCGTGGGCGCTGAGACGGGCGCTGCGGGCGCGAGGACGGCTGCCGGAGCGGGCGCGGAGGCGGGTGCTGAAGCGAGTGCCGAAGCGGGTGCGGAGGCGTATGCCGAGGTGCGGGCTGTGGGGCGTGAGGAGGTGCGTGCCGCGGTGGTGAGGACTGGGGTGCGCGCCGGTGGCGCTGCGCGGAGGCGTCCGAGGGCGCGTGGCAGGGCCGTCCGTACGGGCGCGGTGCTCGGCTGTGGCGCGTTGCTGCTGGCCGGGTGCGCGACGATGCCGGACAGCGGGGACATGCAGGCGGTCGACCAGTCACCGCGGGCGGAAGCCGACTCGCAGGTACGGGTCTACGGTGTGCCGCCGCAGGACGGCGCGCAGCCCACGGAGATCGTCAGCGGCTTCCTCGACGCGACCACGAGCGACGAGGTGGACTTCAGCACGGCCACGCAGTACCTGGCCAACTCGGCGAAGCGGACGTGGCAGCCGTTCTCGGCGACGAAGGTGCTCCAGCAGCGTCCGAAGGCCGACCCCGTGGGGCAGGCCAACCGTGAGGACCCGAACGGCTACACGATCACACTGTCCGGCAGCCAGGTCGCCACCGTCGACCGCAACCACGCCTACACGCCGGAGGAACAGGCGTACAAGCAGACCATCCACCTGACCAAGGAGGACGGGCAGTGGCGCATAGACCGGCTGCCCAACGGTCTGGTGCTGGGGCAGTCCGACTTCCAGCGCATCTACCGTTCCGTCAACAAGTACTACTTCGCCGACTACAAGTCGGAGGCGCAGTCGGCCAAGGCGGGCCACAACGTGCTGGTCGCCGACCCCGTCTACCTGCGACAGCGGATAGATCCGATCACCGCGAGCGTGACCGCGCTGCTGGAGGGACCCACGAACTGGCTGAACCAGGTCACCGCCTCCGCGTTCCCGACGGACACCGCACTCAAGAGCAGCGGCCTGTCCCTCGACGACTCCAACGCGCTGCGGGTGAAGCTGAGCAAGCGCGCGGCCGCCGCCGGACCGGGGCAGTGCCGGCGGATGGCGGCCCAGCTGTTCTTCACCGTCCAGGACATCACCCGGGCGTCGAAGATCAGTGAGGTGGAGCTGCAGGACGAGGGCGGCAACCGGTTGTGCGTCCTGTCGCAGGACCGGGCCAACAGCGAGTTCGCGCCGCGCAAGCACGTCGGGCGGCCCGCCCAGGAGTACTTCATCGACGCTGACCAGAAGGTGGTCAGTACGCCGGACACGACCACGGAACCGCGGCCGGTCCCGGGGCCGTTCGGCTCCGGCAAGACCCCGCTGAGCTCCATCGCGATCTCGCGCGGCGAGGACACCGCCGCGGGCGTCTCGGCCGACGGCCGGTCGCTGTACGTGGCTCCGCTGGACTACGGCACCGAGCGCGGCCCGGCGCTGCTGCACAGCACCGCCAAGGACGGGTTCTCGGCCCCCAGCTGGGACGGCCTGGGCGACCTGTGGATAGCGGACCGCAGCGACAAGGGCTCGCGGCTGCTGCGTCTGCGTGAGGGCAAGGGAACACCCGACGTGGTGACAGTGCCCGGCCTCGGCGACCGGCGCATCGAGTCCATCAAGGTGGCGTCCGACGGCATCCGGATCGCGGTGCTGGTGGAGGACAAGGGACGTACGACGCTGCAGCTCGGCCGGGTGGAACGTGGCGGCACGGCACAGCGCCCGGTGCTGTCGGTGGAGGAGCTGCGACCGATCGCGCCCCAGCTGGAGAACGTGGTGGCGGCGTCCTGGGCGGGCAGCAGCCGGCTCGTGGTCGTCGGCAAGCAGTCCGGCGGGGTGCAGCAGATGCAGTACATGCAGACGGACGGCTCGGCGTCGAGCGCGCAGACGCTGCCCGGCGTCAACGGGGTCAAGTCGGTGGCGGCCTCGGAGGACGATACGAGGCCACTGATCGCGGACGGGGCCGAGGGCATAGTGCGGCTGCCGCAGGACGCGAACTGGAAGACGGTGGCCAAGGACGGGAAGGCGCCGGTTTATCCCGGGTAGGGGGCCGGGTGCCGCTGGTGCTGGTGCTGGTGCTGGTGCTGGTGCTGGTGCTGGTGGTGTGGCTGGGGCGGTGGTTGCGGCTGTGGTTGGTCGGTTGCCGTTGCCGTTGCCGTTGCCGCGGGCTTGGGCTCGGGGCTGAGGGAGTAGGAGCCGGTGGCGCGGCCCCGGCTGGCGGCGGCAGGATCGGGCCGGGCCGCTGACGCAACCCGTCACCCGGGTTATCCACAGGGGGTGGCGCCCCGCCCCGCCGCGCGGGACAGTAGATCCATGCGGGGCGTATGGCGGGAAATCACCGGTCTGGTACTACCGGTGGATTGCGCCGGATGCGGCCGTCCTCGTACGGAACTGTGCGAGGAGTGCCTCAAAGCGTTGACCCGGGGGGCGAGGGGGAGCGGGGGCGGGGGTGGGGGAGGCCCCCGGGGCCCCCGGAGGGTGCGTCCGCGCCCCGTCCCGTCCGGCCTCCCGCCCACCTGGGCCGCCGCTCCGTACGCCGATGAGGTGCGGGCGGTGCTGCTTGCGCACAAGGAGCGGGGCGCGTTGCGGTTGGCCGGTCCGCTGGGCCAGGCGTTGGCGGGGGCGGTGCGGGGTTTGTGGGCGCGGGGTGGGCCGCTGTGTGTTTACGGCGGTGAGCCTGGGGCTGATGAGGTGCTGGGGGCAGGGGCAGGGGCAGGGGCAGGGGCAGGGGCGGGTGCGGGTGCCGGCGCGGAGGCGGAGTTTGGGTGGCCTGTCTTCAGCCCGTCCGGGCCCGTCGACCGCGGGTGGCCCACGGGGTCCGCAGGGCCCGCGGGTCCCGCAGGGCCCCCAGCATGCGCAGGGCCCACGGGACCCGCGGGGCTCTGGGGGCCATCGGGACCCGCGATGCCTGCGGATCCCACGGCGCCTGCGGATCCCACGGCGCATGCGGACCCCACGGTGTCCGCGGGCCCCACGTCCACCCCGGGCCTCACCACCCCCACCACTCTCGGCTTCACTGGCCTCACCCTTCCCACCAGCCCCGCCAACAACCAGGGCCTCATTGCCCCGGGACGCCTCACCTCCCACGTACCCAACTCCACCCCCGTCATCCACCCCACCACCCCCCACCTCCTGATCCCCGTCCCCTCGGCGCGGCGGACGGTGGCCGGGCGGGGGCACGATCCGGTGCGGCGGATGGCGCTGGCGGCGGCTCGGGACCTTCGGCGGGGAGGGGTGCCCGTTCGGGTCCTCACCGGGCTGCGGCAGCGGCGTACGGTTGCTGATCAGGCGGGCCTCAGTGCCCGTCAGCGCCTGGCCAACGTCTCCGGAGCCCTGACAGTCGTCCCCGGAGCCGTGCGGCTGCTGGCGGTGGCCCCGGTGGTGCTGGTGGACGATCTCATGACCACCGGGGCTTCGCTGGCGGAGGCGGCGCGGGCTGTCCGGGCAGTCGGCGGGAGGGTGGTGGGGGCGGGTGTGGTCGCGGCGCCGCGGAGTGCTTTCGAAATCAACTGGAACTGACCGCGAAAATTCATCGTTGCAGGTAACAAGGGCGAAAAAGCACCCAAACGGAGCTAGTGCCAGCCAGGGGGTGCCGTCACCCGTCCGAGAGAGCTATGTTCGGTTGTGAGGACTTGGCTGACGCTTTGCCTCGGATGCCGGGATAGGTGCGTTTATGGGTCTTTGCAGGGATCCTGAAATGACGGGAGTGGGGACCCTGCCGACGGGGGAGGAGGAGGTGAAAGTCGCCAAGTCCGAGGCTTCGGCACTTACCGGAGCCTGGTGCAAGAAGGAATAGCTCCGCGCGCTGTAGCGGAGTGATCCGGGAACGGAGTTCTGCGTGGACATCGTCGTCAAGGGCCGCAAGACCGAGGTGCCCGAGCGGTTCCGCAAGCACGTGGCCGAGAAGCTGAAGCTGGACAAGGTCCAGAAGCTCGACGGCAAGGTGATCAGCCTGGACGTCGAGGTGTCCAAGGAGCCCAACCCCCGGCAGGCCGACCGTTCCGACCGAGTGGAGATCACCCTCCGCTCCCGAGGCCCGGTGGTACGGGCCGAGGCGGCCGCCGCCGACCCTTACGCCGCGCTCGACCTGGCCACGGCCAAGCTGGAAGCGCGGCTGCGCAAGCAGCACGACAAGCGCCACTCGCGGCGCGGCAACGGGCGCATCCCGGCGAGTGACGTCGCGGAGAGCGTCCCGGGCGCGGCGAAGCTGGACGAGACCGGTCGGCTCGCCGTGGACGGTGCGCCGCAGGAGCAGGTGCCGACGACGAAGATGGGTTCGCTGGAGGTCCAGGGCGAAGGCCCCCTGATCGTTCGCGAGAAGACCCACGCCGCGGCGCCGATGACGCTCAACCAGGCGCTCTACGAGATGGAGTTGGTCGGCCACGACTTCTACCTCTTCGTCGACGCCGAGACCAAGCAGCCGAGTGTCGTCTACCGGCGGCACGCCTACGACTACGGAGTCATCCACCTGAACCCTGACTCGTTCGGGGGAGAGGAGCCCGGTGGCGCCGGTGGGGCGCTCGGCGGCTGACGGCCGCTGAAGTGGTGCCCCCGGCGTACGCCCGGGGGCACCATTGCGCCTGCGGGGGGCAGGAGTTGAGGCCGTATAGTGTTTGTGCCAGCCAGGGAGCTTGTGGGCGCGAAATGGCGACATGCCGGGGAGACGGTTGTATGGCGTTGTTCGGGCTGGCCGCAGCGGGCTGTAGTCAACCAGCCTTATATCCAAACTCTGGCCTTGACCGGCCGAGTAGTTGACGGGAGGAACGATGGGGGACAGCTTCGGGCCCGTGCACGGCGGAGCGGACGACGACGGGGTCGGCGTCGGTGACGGTGCCGGCACGGAGGCGGGCGTGTCGCGCAAGGAGCCGATCAGGGTCCTGGTCGTCGACGACCACGCGCTCTTCCGCCGGGGCTTGGAGATCGTGCTCGCCCACGAGGAGGACATCCAGGTCGTCGGTGAGGCCGGGGACGGCGCCGAGGCCGTGGACAAGGCCGCCGACCTGCTGCCCGACATCGTCCTGATGGACGTACGGATGCCCAGGCGCGGCGGCATCGAGGCGTGCACCTCCATCAAGGAGGTGGCCCCCAGCGCGAAGATCATCATGCTGACGATCAGCGACGAGGAGGCGGACCTCTACGACGCGATCAAGGCCGGGGCCACCGGCTACCTCCTCAAGGAGATCTCCACGGACGAGGTGGCGACGGCGATCCGCGCGGTGGCGGACGGCCAGTCCCAGATCAGCCCGTCCATGGCGTCCAAGCTGCTGACCGAGTTCAAGTCGATGATCCAGCGCACGGACGAGCGCCGTCTGGTGCCGGCGCCCCGGCTCACCGACCGTGAGCTGGAGGTTCTCAAGCTGGTCGCGACGGGCATGAACAACCGCGACATCGCCAAGGAACTGTTCATCTCCGAGAACACCGTCAAGAACCACGTCCGCAACATCCTGGAGAAGCTGCAGCTGCACTCCCGGATGGAGGCGGTGGTGTACGCGATGCGGGAGAAGATCCTGGAGATCCGCTGAGCGGGTCGGTGAAGGGGTCGGTGAGCAGATCAGTGACCAGATCAGTGAGCCGCCAGGCGGGGCAGCCGGTAACCGGTCCGGGCGGGCGCCTCGTGGGCGCCCGGGGCCGAGAGCCCGTTACGACAGCTCCGCGTCGCCTGCCGCCCCCGTCCCCGCTCCCACCTCCGCTATCAGCGCCTGCCGCAGCGCCGCGTCGTCGCAGCGTTCGATGCGTACGGAGTCGCAGCCGACCCACTGCGCGGCCTCCGTCAGCGCCTGGGCCATCGGGCGTACGGCCTTGGCGTCGCGCATCGACACCTGGCGGGCGACGAGCGTGCTGCCCTCGCGGGCCGGGTCCACCCGCCCGGCGAGCCGGCCGCCGGTCAGCAGGGGCATTGCGAAGTAGCCGTGTATCCGCTTGGGGCGCGGGACGTACGCCTCCAGGCGGTGGGTGAAGTCGAAGATGCGGGCCGTACGCGGGCGGTCCCAGATGAGTGAGTCGAAGGGCGAGAGCAGGGTCGTACGATGCCGGCCGCGCGGCGCGTCGGACAGTGCGGCGGGGTCCGCCCAGGCGGGCCTGCCCCAGCCCTCGACCTCGACCGGGACCAGGCCCGACGCCTCGATGACGGCGTCCACCTGGTCGTTCTTGAGGCGGTGGTAGTCGGCGAGGTCCGCGCGGGTGGCCACGCCCAGCGCCGCGCCGGCCTGGGCGACCAGGCGCCGCATGCACTCCGCGTCGTCCAGGTCGTCGTGCAGCAGGTAGTCGGGGACGGCGCGCTCGGCGAGGTCGTACACCCGCTTCCAGGCGCGGCGCTCCGTGCACACGACCTGGCCGGTGTCCAGCAGCCACTCCACCGCGATCTTCGTTTCGGACCAGTCCCACCACTCGCCGCCCTTGCGGCCGCCGCCCAGGTCGGAGGTGGTCAGCGGGCCGTCGGCCTTCAGCCGGTCCAGTACGGCGGCGCAGGAGCCTTCGCGGTCCTCCATAAGATGCCAGCGGTACCCCTTCGCGCGCATCGCCCGGCGGCGGAATGCGAAGTGCGGCCACTCCTCGATGGGCAGCACGCAGGCGGCGTGCGACCAGTACTCGAAGCTGTGCCCGTCCGACCAGTAGGCGGACTCGACGGCGTCGCGGCCGACGGCACCGAGCCGGGCGTACGGGATCAGCTCGTGGGAGCGGGCCAGGACCGAGATCGTGTCCAGCTGCACCGCGCCGAGGCGGCGCAGGACGCCCCGGACGCCCGCGCGGCGGTCCGGTGCGCCGAGGAAGCCCTGCGCGCGCAGCGCGATGCGCCGGGCGTCGTCGGCGGACAGGGCGGTCACGGGCTTCGTCGGCACGGGCTTCGCGGGCGTCGCAGCTGTCATGGGGACAGCGTAAGAGTGACCACTGACAATGGCCGGGAATCCCCTCCCGCCCGAACTCGTCAGCCGCGGAACGGGAGATGGGGGCTTCGGAGGCCAGTCCCAGGTCGGAGGGGAGCAGTGAGCCGATCCAGGCGTCCCGGCGGGTGGCCCGGCGGGGGATCTTGGCGCGCAGGGTGCCCTCCATGCGGAAGCCGGCCTTCAGGGCCACCGCGCGGGAGCCGGTGTTGCCGGCCTCGGCGAGCCATTCCAGTCGCTCGGCCCGTAGGCCGGTGAAGGCCCAGCGTGCGATTTCCCGTACGGCTTCGGCGGTGTATCCCTGGCCGCGTTCTTCCTTCGCCGTCCAGTAGCCGACCTCGGCCTGCCGCTCGGCGGTGTCCAGCGCCAGACGGACCAGGCTCATGGCCCCGACCAGGGTGCCGTCGGCCTTGGTGGTCACCGCGAAGGTGTACGTGGTGTCCGTGCGCCAGCCTTCCGGGCAGGCCCGGCCGACGAAATCCCGGGCGTGTGAGAAGTCGTACGGGGACGGCACGGGGGTCCAGCGGGGAATGTCGGGGTCCTGGCAGGCGGCGTGCACCGCCGGAGCGTCGGCGGGCTCGAAGGGGCGCAGGACGAGGCGCTCGGTGGTCAGTGTGACGGGCTCCATACCGGGAGTGTGGGGAGGTGGGGAGGGCGGGGGCGAGCGGTTTTTCACGGCCTGGCCGGCACGGTTCCGGTGCCCGCCCGGCCCCGCGCCCTCCTGCCCCGCCCCCGCCCCGCCCCCTTTCCCGCCCCGGCCCGGCACCTTCTCCCGGCCTCGCGCGTTCACGTAGGGAAAGGTGTGCACAGGGGTGACAGGTGGCTTCACGGCGGTGGACCTCCCGGCCGGAAGGGGTCCTCCTTTACGATGGCCGTTGCGGCGGGGCCTGCCCCTTGGAAAAATGCCGCGCCCGCGCACCTGACCGTGCCAGGCCCGACCGGCAAGGAGACCAGCCCAAGTGTCCGTCTTCAACAAGCTCATGCGTGCAGGCGAAGGAAAGATCCTGCGCAAACTGCACCGCATCGCGGGCCAGGTCAACTCCATCGAGGAGGACTTTGCGGCCCTCTCCGACGCCGAGCTGCGGGCGCTCACCGATGAGTACAAGGAGCGGTTCGCGGACGGCGAAACGCTGGACGACCTGCTGCCCGAGGCGTTCGCGACCGTCCGTGAGGCCGCCAGGCGCGTGCTCGGCCAGCGTCCCTACGACGTTCAGCTGATGGGTGGCGCGGCCCTCCACATGGGGTACGTCGCCGAGATGAAGACCGGTGAGGGCAAGACCCTGGTCGGTACGCTCCCGGCGTATCTGAACGCGCTGTCCGGCAAGGGCGTCCACCTGATCACGGTCAATGACTACCTGGCCGAGCGCGACTCGGAAATGATGGGCCGGGTCCACAAGTTCCTGGGACTGTCGGTCGGTTGCATTCTGGCCAACATGACGCCCGCCGAACGGCGTGAACAGTACAACCGCGACATCACGTACGGCACGAACAACGAGTTCGGCTTCGACTATCTGCGCGACAACATGGCCTGGTCGCAGGACGAGCTGGTCCAGCGTGGCCACAACTTCGCCATCGTCGACGAGGTCGACTCGATCCTGGTCGACGAGGCCCGTACGCCGCTGATCATCTCGGGCCCGGCGGACTCGGCCACCAAGTGGTACGGCGACTTCGCGAAGTTGGTCAAGCGCCTGAAGAAGGGCGAGCCCGCCAACCCGCAGCGCGGCGTCGAGGAGACCGGCGATTACGACGTCGACGAGAAGAAGCGCACGGTCGGCATCCACGAGTCCGGCGTCAGCAAGGTCGAGGACTGGCTCGGCATCGACAACCTGTACGAGTCGGTCAACACGCCGCTGGTCGGGTACCTGAACAACGCGATCAAGGCCAAGGAGCTGTTCAAGCTCGACAAGGACTACGTCGTCATCGACGGCGAGGTCATGATCGTCGACGAGCACACCGGCCGTATCCTCGCCGGCCGCCGCTACAACGAGGGCATGCACCAGGCCATCGAGGCGAAGGAAGGGGTGGAGATCAAGGACGAGAACCAGACGCTCGCCACGATCACCCTCCAGAACTTCTTCCGCCTCTACGACAAGCTCTCCGGAATGACCGGTACGGCCATGACCGAGGCCGCCGAGTTCCACCAGATCTACAAGCTGGGCGTCGTCCCGATCCCGACGAACCGCCCGATGGTCCGCAAGGACCAGGCCGACCTGATCTACCGCACCGAGGTCGCCAAGTTCGCCGCGGTCGTCGAGGACATCGTCGAGAAGCACGAGAAGGGCCAGCCGATCCTGGTCGGCACCACCTCCGTGGAGAAGTCGGAGTACCTCTCCCAGCAGCTGAACAAGCGCGGTGTGCGCCACGAGGTGCTCAACGCCAAGCAGCACGACCGGGAGGCGTCGATCGTCGCCCAGGCCGGCCGCAAGGGCTCCGTCACGGTCGCCACGAACATGGCCGGCCGTGGTACGGACATCAAGCTGGGCGGCAACCCCGACGACCTCGCCGAGGCCGAGCTGCGCAACCAGGGCCTGGACCCGGTCGAGCACGTCGAGGAGTGGGCGGCCGCGCTGCCCGCCGCCCTGGAGAAGGCCGAGGCCGCGGTCGAGGCGGAGTTCGAAGAGGTCAAGAGCCTCGGCGGGCTGTACGTCCTGGGCACCGAGCGGCACGAGTCGCGCCGTATCGACAACCAGCTGCGCGGCCGCTCCGGCCGTCAGGGCGACCCCGGCGAGTCCCGCTTCTACCTCTCCCTCGGCGACGACCTGATGCGCCTGTTCAAGGCCCAGATGGTCGAGCGGGTCATGGCGATGGCCAACGTCCCGGACGACGTGCCGATCGAGAACAAGATGGTGACGCGCGCCATCGCCTCCGCGCAGTCGCAGGTCGAGCAGCAGAACTTCGAGACCCGTAAGAACGTCCTGAAGTACGACGAGGTGCTCAACCGCCAGCGCGAGGTCATCTACGGCGAGCGCCGCCGCGTCCTGGAGGGCGAGGACCTCCAGGACCAGATCAAGCACTTCATGGACGACACCATCGACGCCTACATCCAGGCGGAGACGGTCGAGGGCTTCGCGGAGGAGTGGGACCTGGACCGCCTGTGGGGCGCGTTCAAGCAGCTCTACCCGGTCAAGGTGACGGTCGAGGAGCTGGAGGAGGAGGCCGGTGACCGCGCCGGCATCACCTCCGACTTCATCGCGGAGGCCGTCAAGGAGGACATCCACCAGCAGTACGCGGCCCGTGAGGAGCAGCTCGGCTCCGACATCATGCGTGAGCTGGAGCGCCGCGTGGTGCTGTCCGTCCTGGACCGCAAGTGGCGCGAGCACCTCTACGAGATGGACTACCTCCAGGAGGGCATCGGCCTCCGCGCAATGGCCCAGAAGGACCCGCTGGTCGAGTACCAGCGCGAGGGCTTCGACATGTTCACCGCCATGATGGAGGGCATCAAGGAGGAGTCCGTCGGCTACCTGTTCAACCTGGAGGTCCAGGTCGAGCAGCAGGTCGAGGAGGTCCCGGTGGCCGACGCCGAGGAGAAGACCTCGCTGGACAAGGACGCCCAGGACGCCGTGCCCGCCGGGGCCGGTGCCGGGCGGCCGGAGATCCACGCGAAGGGCCTGGAGGCGCCGCAGCGCCCGGACCGGCTGCACTTCTCCGCGCCGACCGTGGACGGCGAGGGCGGTGTCGTCGAGGGTGACTTCACCAGCGAGGCCGGCCAGGACACAGCCCCGGCCCGTTCCGAGTCGGACGGCCTGACGCGCGCGGAGCGCCGCAAGGCCCAGAAGAGCGGCGGACGCCGCCGCAAGAAGTGACGTACGGCGAGAGGTGACACCCGCCGCCCGGCGGAGGGTGTGCGGCCGGGGCATCGCAGCGCGGAGCTGCGGTGCCCCGGTTTTCTCGTACGGGAGGGGCTGAGCGCCGCCGCGGTCACCAGACCCGGGTGGACGGGCCGATGTCGAGGGCGGCGCAGCGCCACCGGGCGTCCCTGCCCAGCTCCAGCCGGAAGGCGAGGGCGCGCAGCCGCTCGCCGGAGGCGATGCGGGCGAACGCCTCGATGACGCCCGGGCGCGGCAGGCAGAGACCGCAGTGGCGTACCGACGGGGCCGGTGCGTAGCGGCCCGCTCCGGTGCCCGTGGGGCGCAGGGGTGCCTGTGGGGCCAGTTCCACGAGGCGGTCGTACGCGGCGGGCAGCGCGTGGCCCAGGAGGGCGTGTACGGGGCGCCGGCCGCTGAGGGCCAGCAGCAGCTGTTCGGCGAACCAGTCGTGCGGCTCGGGGCGGGGGAGCCGGCGCCGCACGGCGGGGGCGGGGACCGTACGGGGCCCGGCCGGGCGCCGGGTGTCACGGCGGCCGGGCGGGCCGGTGCGGGGGCGGCCCGGTCCCGTGGCGGGCGGAATCCTGGGGGAGCGGGTGCGGGCGGATGGGAGGGCGTCGGTGTGGGTGGTGAGCATGGTGGGCCCCCGTTCGGCCGGTCCGGTGGATACCGGTCAGTAGCTTCGGTGGGATTCTTCTACCGGCGGGCGAACGGCGGCAGCAAGGGCCGCCGGCCGGGCCGGGCGGACGGCCGGAAATTCACCCATCAGGGGGAGAGCGCGCGGATGTGCGGGCACTAGGCGGCGGGTGTCCGGCAGGGGGCGGCGCCGGAGCGGTGGAGAGGGAGCACGAAGGGGGACTCCCGCCCGTATCCCGTGCCGTATCCCGCGCCCGTATGCTGGCCGGGCAGATTTTCAAGACCCCGGCGATGTGAGCGGAAGCGGCAGCCATGCGCGTGTATGTCCCCTTGACCCTGCCCGGACTCGCGGCGGCGCACGAGGCCGGGGAGTTGGGTCCCGGTCCGCTGGACGCCTACGCCGTCACGCCCGCGCTGCGCGAGTGGTACGTCTCGGACGACATCGAGGAACTGGAGTACGCGGCGCTGAACCGGGCCGCCCAGGGCTCGCTGCGCCGGCTCGCGGCCGACCCGCGGGCCCCGCGGCGCCGGGTCGTGGTGGCCGTGGACGTACCGGACGGCGCGGCCGTCGCCGACCCCGACCGGAGCCTGGACCAGGCGGCGCTGGGCGAGGTGCGGATCGCCGGGCCGGTGCCGATGGCGAAGGCCGCCGCGGTGCACGTCGACTCCGACGACGCGGTCCGGGACGTCACGGCGGCCGCCGACGCGCTGGGCGCCGCCGACCTCGGCGACGACGACGCGCGGTTCACGGTGGACGGCGCGGAGGACCACGAGCTGATGTGGTTCGGAGTGCAGGAGATCCCGAACCTGATCGCCTGATCGCCTGACCGAGGCGGCGGGGACGCGGGGCTCGGGGCGGGCCCCCGGCCGGTCGCCGGGCGGACCGCTTCCCCCTGTGGTGCCGCGGCCCGTGACTGGGCTGTCAGTGGTCATGGGTACCGTCTTGGCATGGGGACGCACGCGACGCACATCGTCTGGGACTGGAACGGCACGCTCTTTCACGACACCGAAGCGGTGATGGGCGCGACCAACGCCGCCTTCGCCGAGCTGGGGCTGCCTTCGATAACCCTGGAGCGCTACCGCGAGCTGTACTGCGTGCCGGTCCCGCGGTTCTACGAGCGGCTGATGGGGCGGATGCCGACGGAAGCCGAGTGGCTGGTCATGGACGAGGCGTTCCACCGGCACTACACCACCCACCGGCCCGCGTGCGGCCTCGCGGAGGGCGCGGAGCGGCTGCTGGAGAGCTGGCAGCTGGCGGGCCGCAGCCAGTCGATCCTGAGCCTGTACGGGCACGACGAGCTGACGCCGCTGGTGCGGGGCTTCGGCATCGAGGCGCGTTTCCTGCGCGTGGACGGCCGTACGGGGCCCTCCGGCGGCAGCAAGAGCGAGCACATGGTGCGCCACCTCGCGGCCCTCACCGAGGGGTCTGCCGGGAACAGCGGGGCGGGGCGAATAGACCCGGGCCGTACGGTCGTGATCGGTGACGCGCTCGACGACGCGGTGGCCGCCCGGCACGCGGGGGCGCACGCCGTGCTCTACACCGGCGGGTCGCACAGCCGTGCGAGCCTGGCGGCCGCGGGAGTGCCGGTGGTGGACACGCTGGCGGAGGCGGTGGAGGCCGCGGAGGAGATCGCCGCGTAGCCGGTGCGGAGGCCAGGCCAGGCCAGGCCAGGCCAGGCCAGGCCATGCTGGGCTGGGCTGGGCTGGCACGGGCCGGGTACGGCCGGACGCCGCCCGCCGAAGGCTCACGCCTCGGACGCCTCGGCCACGGTCCCGGGCGGCCCCGGACGCCCGGCCCTGGCCCGGACCTCGGCGTCACATCACCGGTTCCGCCCCGCCATCACGTCACCGGCGCCTTCGCCCGCAGCACCGCGATGAACTCGCGCATCCATCCGGAGTGGTCCGGCCAGGCGCGGGAGGACACCAGGGTGCCGTCCACGACGACCTCGGCGTCCCGGAAGGTGGCGCCGGCGGCCTGCATGTCCATTTCGAGGGAGGGGTAGGCGGTGACCCGGCGTCCGTTGAGGCCGCCGATCGCGGCGGTCAGCAGCGGCCCGTGGCAGATCTGGGCGACGGGCTTGTCCGAGTCGAAGAAGGACTTCACGAGTTTGCGCAGCTCGGGGTCGTTGCGCAGGTATTCCGGCGCCCGCCCGCCGGGCACCACGAGGGCGGCGTACTGCCCCGGGTCCACCTCGGAGAAGGCCAGGTCGGCGGGCCAGGTGTAGCCGGGTTTCTCGGTGTAGGTGTCGAAGCCCGGTTCGAAGTCGTGTACGACCAGTCGCAGGGTTTTGCGGGCGGGGGCGGCGACGTGCACGTCGTAGCCCTCCTCGCGCAGCCGCTGGTAGGGGTAGAGGACCTCCAGGGACTCCGCCGCGTCACCGGTCACGATCAGGATCTTGGCGGCCATGCCGTCCACCTCCGCTCGGGTTGCGTACCGCGCGCGGACGTGCCGTTCGTCACATCCGCGCGCCGCGGTGCGCTCCTCGGTGTCCCGCTCAACGTCCTCCGGATCGCTCTCCTTGCCAAGCCCCCGCGGGATACGGCGGGATTCCAGGGGTGGTGGTGAGCCGCCGCGTCGCTGTCCGGATCGTCAAATTTCGGCTAGTGGGTTT
This sequence comes from Streptomyces sp. NPDC033221, assembly GCF_055577005.1. Taxonomy (NCBI): domain Bacteria; kingdom Bacillati; phylum Actinomycetota; class Actinomycetes; order Kitasatosporales; family Streptomycetaceae; genus Streptomyces; species Streptomyces sp. NPDC033221. Next base: position 24,433 of record NZ_JBVIQN010000060.1, read on the forward strand.
GTACACAGCTGGACCATGACGGCACCCCGGCCGGGAGCGATAGCCTTGCATCGTGATCAGCGCGATAACCCGCGGGGGCATCGAGGCCCTTGCCGTGCGCCCGGGACAGCACGATGACCGGGCGGCCGCTGATCGTTGCGACCGGGACCGAACGCCGACCCCGACCGGGCCGGCGCCGAGCGGTCCGGTCGGCGCTCATCGCGGCACAGCGTCGTCTCCGTCCGGACACTTCCCCGCGTTGCGGCGGGGGAACCCTCACCGGTCGGGCCGGCGTCGTGCAGCTTCCACGGAGTTCATCCACGACGTCACGCAACGGCGCGCGACAGGAGCCAGAGGACATGCAGACCAAGCTGGACGAAGCCAAGACCGAGCTGCTCGCGCGGGCGGCCCGGGTCGCTGAAAGCAGCCCGGCCGGGGGACAGGCACCGGTGCAGGGTCTCGACCCGGACACCCTCCTGGGATACCTCCAGCGCTACTACCTGCACACCGCGCCGGAGGACCTGACCGGCCGCGATCCGGTGGATGTCTTCGGCGCCGCGCTCTCCCACTACCGGCTGGCCGAGAACCGGCCGCAGGGCACCGCGAACGTCCGGGTGCACACCCCGACGGTCGAGGAGAACGGCTGGACCTGCAGCCACTCCGTCGTCGAGGTCGTCACCGACGACATGCCCTTCCTGGTGGACTCGGTCACCAACGAGCTGTCCCGTCAGGGCCGGGGCATCCATGTGGTGATCCACCCGCAGGTGATCGTCCGCCGTGACGTGACCGGCAAGCTGATCGAGGTCCTGGACAACACGTGCGACCTGCACGGCCGGACCGGCAAGGACAAGGCGGGCAACGGCAAGGGCCGGGACCTGCCGCACGACGCGCTGATCGAGTCCTGGATCCATGTGGAGATCGACCGGGAAACCGACCGCGCCGACCTCAAGCAGATCACCGCCGACCTGCTGCGGGTGCTGTCCGACGTACGGGAGGCCGTCGAGGACTGGGAGAAGATGCGCGACGCCGCGCTGCGCATCGCCGACGAGCTGCCCACCGAGCCGACCGCCGACGACCTGCGGGACCAGGAGGTCGACGAGGCTCGCGAGCTGCTGCGCTGGCTGGCCGCCGACCACTTCACCTTCCTCGGGTACCGCGAGTACGAGCTGACCTCGGCCCCCGGCGAGTCCGGTGCCGAGGAGGACGTGCTGACCGCCGTGGCCGGCACCGGCCTGGGCATCCTGCGCTCCGACCCCGCGCACAGCGAGGGCGACGACGGCCACCCCGTCTCCCCGTCGTTCAACCGCCTGCCGAAGGACGCGCGCGCCAAGGCCCGCGAGCACCGGCTGCTGATCCTGACCAAGGCCAACAGCCGTTCCACCGTGCACCGCCCCTCGTACCTCGATTATGTGGGCGTCAAGAAGTTCGACGCCCAGGGCAACGTCGTCGGCGAGCGCCGGTTCCTCGGCCTGTTCTCCTCGGCCGCGTACACCGAGTCCGTACGCCGCGTGCCGGTCATCCGCCGCAAGGTCGCCGAGGTGCTGGAGGCCGCGGGCTTCACCGCCAACAGCCACGACGGCCGTGACCTGCTCCAGATCCTGGAGACCTACCCGCGCGACGAGCTGTTCCAGACGCGCGTGGACCAGCTGCAGTCCATCGTCACCAGCGTGCTGTACCTCCAGGAGCGCCGCCGGCTGCGGCTGTACCTGCGCCAGGACGAGTACGGGCGCTACTTCTCGGCGCTGATCTACCTGCCGCGCGACCGCTACACCACCGGCGTACGGCTGCGGCTGATCGACATCCTCAAGGAGGAACTGGGCGGCACCAGCGTCGACTTCACCGCCTGGAACACCGAGTCGATCCTCTCCCGGCTGCACTTCGTGGTCCGGGTCGAGCCCGGCGCGACGCTGCCGAACCTCACCGACGCGGACGCCGAGCGCATCGAGGCGCGCCTGGTCGAGGCGGCCCGTTCCTGGGCCGACGGCTTCGGCGAGGCGCTGACCGCCGAGGTCGGCGAGGAGCGCGCGGCCGAGCTGCTGCGCCGCTACAACCACGCCTTCCCGGAGGGCTACAAGGCCGACAACCCGCCGCGCAGCGCGGTCGCCGACCTCCAGCACCTGGAGAAGCTGACGGCGAAGGGCGGCAACGACTTCGAGGTCAGCCTGTACGAGCCGGTCGGCGCGGGCCCCGACGAGCGCCGCTTCAAGATTTACCGCACGGGTGAGCCGGTCTCCCTGTCCAAGGTCCTGCCGGTGCTGAACCGGCTCGGCGTCGAGGTGGTCGACGAGCGCCCGCACGAGCTGCGCTGCACCGACAACACCACGGCCTGGATCTACGACTTCGGGCTGCGCATCCCCGAACGGATGAACGGTGACGACGCGCGCGAGCGGTTCCAGGACGCCTTCACGGCGGTGTGGACCGGCCGTGCGGAGAGCGACAACTTCAACAAGCTGGTGCTGCGGGCCGGGCTGAACTGGCGCCAGGCGATGGTGCTGCGGGCGTACGCCAAGTACCTGCGGCAGGCCGGTTCGACCTTCAGCCAGACGTATATGGAGGACACCCTCTCCAACAACGTCCACACCACCCGGCTGCTGGTCAGCCTCTTCGAGGCGCGGATGTCGCCGGAGCGGCAGCGGGCCGGCACCGAGCTGACCGACGGGCTGCTGGAGGAGCTGGACGGCGCGCTGGACCAGGTCGCGAGCCTGGACGAGGACCGCATCCTGCGGTCCTTCCTGACCGTCATCAAGGCGACGCTGCGCACCAACCACTACCAGAAGAACGGCGACGGGCAGCCGCACTCCTACCTGTCGATGAAGCTCGACCCGCAGGCCATCCCGGACCTGCCGGCGCCGCGCCCGGCGTACGAGATCTGGGTGTACTCGCCGCGCGTCGAGGGTGTCCACCTGCGCTTCGGCAAGGTGGCCCGCGGTGGTCTGCGCTGGTCGGACCGGCGGGAGGACTTCCGTACGGAGGTGCTCGGCCTGGTCAAGGCGCAGATGGTGAAGAACACCGTCATCGTGCCGGTCGGCGCCAAGGGCGGCTTCGTCGGCAAGCGGCTGCCGGACCCGTCGGTGGACCGTGACGCGTGGCTGGCGGAGGGCGTCGCCTGCTACAAGACGTTCATCTCGGGTCTGCTGGACATCACCGACAACCTCGTCGGCGGCGAGGTCGTGCACCCCGCGGACGTCGTGCGGCACGACGAGGACGACACGTACCTCGTCGTCGCGGCCGACAAGGGCACCGCGACGTTCTCCGACATCGCCAACGAGGTCGCCGAGTCGTACGGCTTCTGGCTCGGGGACGCGTTCGCGTCCGGCGGCAGCGCCGGGTACGACCACAAGGGCATGGGCATCACCGCCCGCGGCGCCTGGGAGTCGGTCAAGCGGCACTTCCGCGAGCTGGGCGTCAACACCCAGACCGAGGACTTCACCGTGGTGGGTGTCGGTGACATGTCCGGTGACGTGTTCGGCAACGGAATGCTGCTCAGCGAGCACATCCGGCTGGTCGCCGCGTTCGACCACCGGCACATCTTCCTCGACCCGACGCCGGACGCGGCCACCTCGTACGCCGAGCGCCGCCGGCTGTTCGAGCTGCCGCGCTCCTCGTGGGCGGACTACGACACCAAGCTGCTGTCGCAGGGCGGCGGCATCCACCCCCGTACCGCCAAGTCCATCCCGATCAACGCGCAGGTACGGGCCGCCCTCGGCATCGAGGCGGGCGTCAAGAAGATGACCCCGGCCGACCTGATGCGGGCGATCCTCGAAGCGCCGGTGGACCTGCTGTGGAACGGCGGCATCGGTACGTACGTGAAGTCGTCGGCCGAGTCGAACGCGGACGTGGGCGACAAGTCCAACGACGCGATCCGCGTCAACGGCGAGGACCTGCGGGTCAAGGTCGTCGGCGAGGGCGGCAACCTGGGCCTGACCCAGCTCGGCCGGATCGAGTTCGACCGTAACGGCGGCAAGATCAATACCGACGCGATCGACAACAGCGCCGGTGTGGACACCTCCGACCACGAGGTGAACATCAAGATCCTGCTCAACTCGGTCGTCGCCGACGGCGACATGACGGTCAAGCAGCGCAACAAGCTGCTGGCCGCGATGACCGACGAAGTCGGCGCGCTGGTCCTGCGCAACAACTACGCGCAGAACACCGCGCTCTCACTGGCGCAGGCGCAGTCCGCGAGCATGCTCCCCGCCCAGCAGCGCTTCATCCGCCGCCTGGAGCGCGACGGGCACCTGGACCGCGGGCTGGAGTTCATGCCCAGCGACCGGCAGATCAAGGAGCGGCTGAACGCCGGACGCGGGCTGACCCAGCCCGAGACCGCCGTACTGCTCGCCTACACGAAGATCACGGTCTCCGACGCGCTCATCAAGACCGGCCTGCCGGACGACCCGTACCTCCAGCACCTGCTGCACGCGTACTTCCCCAGCGCGCTGCGCGAGAAGTTCGCCGAGCAGATCGACGCGCACGCGCTGCGCCGCGAGATCGTCACGACCGTGATGGTCAACGACACGGTCAACACCGGCGGTACGAGCTTCCTGCACCGGATGCGGGAGGAGACCGGCGCCGCGCTGGAAGAGGTCGTACGGGCGCACACCGCGGCCCGGGCGATCTTCGGACTCGGCACGGTCTGGGACGACGTCGAGGCCCTCGACAACGTCGTGGCCGCCGAGGTGCAGACCCGGATCCGGCTGCACTCCCGGCGCCTGGTGGAGCGCGGCACCCGCTGGCTCCTCAACAACCGTCCGCAGCCGCTGGAACTCTCCGAGACCATCGACTTCTTCGCGGAGCGGGTCGCCGGGGTCTGGGCCGAACTGCCCAAGCTGCTGTGCGGCAGCGACCTGGAATGGCACCAGCGCATCCAGGACGGGCTGACCGAGGCCGGGGTGCCGGTGGCGCTGGCCACGCGGGTCGCCGGGTTCTCCTCGGTCTTCCCCGCGCTGGACATCGTGGCCATCGCGGACCGCACCGGCAAGGAGCCGCTGGACGTCGCCGAGGTCTACTACGACCTGGGCGACCGGCTGCGGATCAACCAGCTCCTGGACCGCATCCTGGAACTGCCGCGCAACGACCGGTGGCAGTCGATGGCCCGGGCCTCCATCCGCGAGGACCTGTTCGCCGCGCACGCGGCGCTGACCAGCGACGTCCTGTCGGTGGGCAGCGACTCCGCGACGCCGGAGGAGCGGTTCAAGGCGTGGGAGGAGAAGAACGCGGCGATCCTCGGCCGCGCGCGGACCACGCTGGAGGAGATCCACGGGTCGGAGGGCTTCGACCTGGCCAACCTGTCGGTCGCGATGCGGACCATGCGGACGCTGCTGCGGACGCACAGCTGACGCGCACCACGTCGTGGAGGGGGGGGGGGGGGGGGGGGGGGGGGGGAGGGGGGGGGGGGGTGGGGGGGGGGTGGGGTGTTGGGTTGGGAGGGGGGAGGCC
>NZ_JBVIQN010000061.1:0-28197 GCF_055577005.1 Streptomyces sp. NPDC033221
ATCAGCGTGCTGTTCGCCATGCTCCGCGACAGCACCCTCCACGAACCCCGAACCCCACGCCTCGCTTGACGAAAGACATAGAGGCACCCCCCCCCCCGCACGTCCCCACGCCCACCCATGCCCCCTCACGCCCCCACAGGGCTTGCGCAACCAACCCCTCCACCCCCAACGTCCCCACCAGCAACAGCCAACCGGGGGACTGGGAAAAGGACCACACCATGCGCAAGCCCACCTCGTCACTCAACCGGCGGACCGTGCTCGGCACCGGCCTCGGCCTCGGCCTCGGTGGCGCGCTCGCCCTCGGCTCCACGACGGCAAGCGCGGCCCAGACCGGCGCCGCCACCCGGCGACTGCGCGACCTGGAACGGGAACACCAGGCCCGCATCGGCGTCTTCGCCCTCAACCTCGCCACCGGCGCGCACCTGCTCCACCGCGCCCACGAACCGTTCCCGATCTGCTCGGTCTTCAAGACGCTCGCCGTCGCGGCCGTCCTGCGCGACCTCGACCACGACGGCAGCCAGCTCTCCCGCGTCATCCGCTACACCGAGGCCGACGTGAAGAAGGCCGGCCACACACCCGTCACCTCGCAGCACCTCGCCGACGGCATGTCCGTACGCGACCTGTGCGACGCGGCGATCCGCTACAGCGACAACGGCGCCGCCAACCTCCTCCTGCGCGAACTGGGCGGCCCGACCGCCGTCACCCGCTTCTGCCGCTCCCTCGGCGACCCGGTGACCCGCCTCGACCGCTGGGAGCCGGAACTGAACTCGGGCGAGCCCGACCGCCGTACGGACACCACCTCCCCGTACGCCATCGCCCGCACCTACCGCCGGCTCGTCCTCGGCGACGCGCTGAACGGCCCCGACCGGGCCCTCCTCACCGACTGGCTGCTGCGCAGCACCACCAGCGTGGAACGTTTCCGCGCGGGGCTGCCGAAGGACTGGAAGGTGGCGGACAAGTCCGGTGGCGGCAGCACGTACGGGACGAGCAACGACGCGGCCATCGCCTGGGCCCCCGACGGCACCCCGCTCCTCCTCGCCGCCTTCACCCACAAGCCGACGCTGCCCGACGCCTCGGGGGACACCCCGTTGATCATCAAGACCGCCACGGTGATGGCGGAGGCGGTCGGACGGGCCCCCTCGACCACCTGAGCGACGCTACGGGTCGCTACCCCCGGCCCCTGACGGCCCTAACCGGCCCTGCCCCGGCCCTCCGGCCCCCGACCTCCGACTTCCGGCCTCACCCGTACAACTTCCTGCCGCAATTGCCGTGCGCGGTACCGATGATCTGCGACGTCTGCTTGCCGGTGATCTCAAGTTCCCGCTTGGTCTTGAGGGCCTGGTCCACGAAGGCCTGCCCGCGGGCGACGCAGAGCGCGTTGCCGTGGGCGACGAGCACGTCATCGCTGATGTGGTCCAGGCCCGGGTAATGCTCCCGGATCGTCTTCAGGTAGAACTTCGCCGCCAGACCGGTCAGGCCCCGCGCTTCGGCAGCGGTCGCCGACGGGCTCCCGGTCGGGGCGGCCGAGGCGGACGCCGACGGAACGGCAGATGCGGACGAGGACGCGGGAGCAGGCGTCACAGAGGAACTCCCCTTACCGTCACCGGACGAGTCGCATGCCGAGGTGCTGAAGGCGGCGAGCGCAAGGCAGGCGGCGAGCAGGGGCAGACGCTTGTGCATGAATCTCCTGGTACATGAGGGAACCGAGGGATTGTCCCCCATGCCCGACGTACCCCACGACTGCTTTTGTCTCGCGGAACTCATTTGCCGAGCCACCGGGCGTCCCGTAGATTCCTCCTCCTCCCGCCCAAGGGCGGGAATTTTCATGTTCAGGGGAGTTATCCAGTCATATCTCACATACCCGTCGGCCCGCCGCTCCACGGCTTCCCGCCCACCGGCGGTCCGGCGCTCCGGCCGACCAAGGGCCTCGCCACCGCCCTCACCACGCTGCTGTGCCTCGTCATCGCCACCGACCTTTTCGCCCTCGGCACCGACCTCTACATGCGCGCGCTGCTGGGCAACCTGGCGACCACCACCAGCCAGGAAGCCGAACGGGCCGACACTCTGTACGGAGTGGCCGCCCTCCTGCAGGGCACCCTCCTGATCCCCACCGCCGTCGTCTTCATCATCTGGTTCCACCGCTCCCGGGTGAACGCAGAGCACTACACCCGGGACGTGTGCACCCTGAGCCGCGGCTGGGCGATCGGCTCCTGGTTCGTACCGATCGGGAACCTGTGGCTGCCGTTCCGCGTCGCCAAGGAGACCTGGCAGGCCAGCGCCCAGTCGGCGCCCGACGGTTCCTGGCGTACGGTCTCCACCGCGCCGGTGCGGGCCTGGTGGACGCTGTGGGTCCTCAGCGTCATCGTCAGCCGCGTCGGCAGCACCCTCTACAAGAGGGCCGAGCTGCCGGACGCCATCCGCCAGGCCGTGTCGGTCATCGCGCTCTCCGACCTCCTGGACATCGCCGCCGCCGTGCTCGCCGTCCTCTTCGTCCGCAGACTGACCCGGATGCAGCAGATCCCCGCCGCCCCGTACGCAGCGCCCCACCCCACCGCGCAGCCCTGACCCCGGCCGGCGCCCCCGGCACGCGCACCCGAGGCGAGGCGCCCGTCGTGGGCGCCTTGACCTTCACACCGATGTCAATACGTACCGTCCCGCGCATGTCCCCCAACCCCCGCCCCGCTGCACGCCTCCCCCGCCTTCCCCGCCTCCTGCTCCTCTCCCTCCTCGTCTTCATCATCGGCACCATCGAGTTCCTGCCGGTCGGCCTGCTCCCGGACATCAGCCGCGACCTGGGCGTCGCCCCGTCCCGTACCGGGCTCCTCGTCACCGTCTACGCGTTCACCGTCGGCCTGACCGCGGCCCCACTCACCGCCCGCACCTCCGCTTGGCCCCGCAAACGCCTCTTCCTCACCACTTGCGGCGTCTTCATGGCCGCCACCACGCTCTCGGGCCTCTCCCCTAACTACGCGTCCCTCGCCGCCACTCGCCTCCTCTGCGGCCTGGCCCACGGCATCTTCTACGCGATCGTCGCCGGGTACGCGGCCGCCATCGCCGGCCCGGAACGCGCGGGCCGCGCCACAGCGATCGTCTTCGCGGGCGTCTCCCTGGCCTTCGTCATCGGGGTGCCCCTGGGCACGACGGCCGGTACGGCCTTCGGCTGGCGTACGGCATTCCTCGCCACCGCCGCGCTCGGTCTGATCACGCTGCTCGCCGCCGCGCGCCTGCTGCCACAGGTCCCGCCCGGTCCGCCTCTACGCGTGTCCGACCTCCCGCGAGTGGCCCGCACCCCAGGCCTGCGGCCGGTCGTCCTGACCACCGGCCTGGTCATCCTCGGCCACTTCACGCTTTACACCTACGTGACCGAGTACCTACGTGACGCCGCCGGCTTCGCCCCCGCCTCCATCAGTGGCGTACTCGTCCTCTTCGGCCTCGCGGGCATCGCGGGCACCTGGCTCAGCGGCGCCTTCGTCGACACCCGACCCCGCGCCACACTCCTCGGCACGCTCACCCTGATGGCCATCTCCCTCACCGCCCTGGGCGCGGCCCCCGCACACCGCCCGATCCTCTACCTGGCCATCGCCACCTGGGGCCTGGCCTGCACCGCCCTCCCCGTCTGCTTCCAGACCGCCGTCCTGCGCACAGCCCCCGCCTCCCCCGACGCAGCCTCGTCCCTCTACGTAGCCGCCTTCAACACCGGCATCGGCGGCGGCGCACTGACCGGCTCCCTCCTCCTGACCGTCACGTCCCCTTCCACCCTCCCCTGGGCCGCCCTGGCCCTCCTCCTCGCAGGTACGGGCACGGCCGCCACCACCCTCCTCACCCGCCCCCGCCGCCTCGCAGCGGACACCCCTCCCCCAACTCAAACCACATCACCTTGCCTCCCCCCGACCCCAACGCCCCCGACCCGTACGCGAACCCGCCATAACTCTCAGCACACGACCTGACCAGCCCCAACCCCCGCCCGGCCTCCGCCGCCGCCCCGGCCACGGCAGCCGCCCCGAAGCTGGGCAGCTCCGGATTCCCGTCCCACACACTGACGCGCAGGCGCGCCCCGATCCGCTTCATCCGCACGTTGGCGGGCCCCTCCGCGTACCGATGCGAGTTGGTGATCAGCTCCGCGGCCAACAGCTCAGCCCCGTCGAGAAGTTCCGTCTCCCCGTGTTCCTCCAGCACCAGCCGCACCACCCGTCACGCGACGCGCGGAGCACGGGGGTTGTCGGACATCTCGAACGCGTACTCCCAGTCACCGGGCATGCGAAGCCTCCGTTGTGGATGCGCAGTTGACTCACGCGGAGCGTGAGTGACGTGGGCCACACGCTAGGGCTAGCGGGTAGATTTTTTCTACCAGCCAGGGAAAAACGCTCCTTCCGTGGACGCATCGGCTGCATGCACGGGAGACTGAGCCGAATCGAGGAGAGGGGCATATGGCACCAAGAACCACACCGACCCTCCGTCAGGCCCGCCTTGGGAGTGAACTGCGCAAGCTGCGCGAGAGAGCCGGCATGTCCGCACGCCAAGCGGGCGCCCTGCTCGGCGGCAATCCGGCTCGCATCAGCAACATCGAGACCGGCCGTACGCCTCTCAGCGCTGAGCGGGTCCGGTCACTCGCCTACAACTACGCCTGTTCGGATGAGGCTTTGGTCGACGCCCTGGCAGGCATGACTGGCGAGCGCAAACGCGGCTGGTGGGAGGAGTACCGCGGGGTGCTCCCCACCGGCTTTCTCGACCTGCCGGAACTCGAACATCACGCCGTGGCCATGCGTACGGCCCAAACGGCGACCATCCCTGGGCTCCTGCAGACCGTCGATCACGCTCGCGTGATCTTCCAGATGGCCGTACCGCCCATGCCACCGCCTGATATCGAACATCGAGTCTCCCACCGCATCAAGCGGCAAGCCGTTCTGCACCGTGACTCGCCCACGCCATACAAGGCGATCATCCACGAGGCGGCCCTGCGCATGCAGTACGGCGGCCCGACCATCGCGCTGGCGCAGCTCCGGCACATCCTTGACATGAGCGAACAGGAACACATCACCGTCTTGGCCATACCGTTCTCTGCCGGTGCACAGCCCGGATCCGGCCAGACGGTCTTCTACGCCCACGGCCCTGTCCCGCAGCTCGACACCATCCAGCTCGACCAGTCGCACGGCCCGTTCTTCCTCGACGCGGAAGCGGAGTTGTCCAGGTATCGAACCATCCTCGAACGTTTGGAACAGGCCGCCCTCCCGGCGGAACAGACGAGGGACTTCATCCACAGGATCGCGAAATCGTATTGAAGGTGAGCAACGTTGACCTCCTCCGAATGGCAGACCTCCTCCTTCTGCAGCGAGTCAAACAACTGCCTCGGCCTGGCGGCAGGCTCCGCCGACCGGCTTCTTTTGCGCGAGAGCCGATCACCGGCCGCCGTACTCGCCACGAGCCGCATGGGAATCGATGCCCTCATACGCGCCATCAAGGCAGGAGCCCTCACCGGGCCCTGAACGCCTTGCCCGGACGCTGATCGCACGGCAACACACAGCCGAGGCCCATTCGGCCCGGTGGAGCGCGCCTAGCCCACCTCCTTGTAAAAGAACGTGCAGTCCCGCAGTTCCCCCTCCGGATCCGCCGCGTAAGCGGGCACCGTTCCGTACGGGGTCCAGCCGGTGCGGCGATAGAGGTGGTCCGCCGGGCTGTCGGTTTCCGTGTCGAGGAGCAGGAGGCGGAAGCCGGTGCGGGCGGCGGACTGTTCGGCTGTGGTGAGGAGGGCTCGGCCGAGACCCTGGCCGCGAGTGGAGTGGTGGACCAGGAGTTTGACGATCTCGGCGCGGTGGCGGCCGTTCGGTTTGTGGGGGTGGGCGAGGCTGATCGTCCCGATGGTGCCGTCGGGGCTCTCGGCCACCCAGATGTCGAGGGTGCCGTCGGCCACGGCGGGGCGTTGGGTCCGCCACCAGGACGCCGCCGCGTCGTGGCCGAAGGGGGCGACGAAGCCGAGGGAGGAGCCAGCGGCGACGGTGTCGGTGAGGAGGGCGGCCAGGCCCGGGATGCTGCGGTCGAAGGCGGCGGCGGTGAGGCGGGTAATGGTGAAGGTGGTGGTGCAGCTCATGGGAGCACCACCAGCAGGGCGTAGCGGGCGGGGGCGGAGCCCGTGCAGCGGAAGCGGGTGGGGCCCCAGAGGCGGAAGCGGAGGCAGTCGCCCGGGGTGAGGGAGTGCGTGGTGCCGCCTGTGGTGATCTCCAGTTCACCGTCCAGCAGCCAGATGTGCTGCTCCAGGCCGGGTACGGGCGGCGGACTGTCGTAGGCGATGTCGGCCCCGGGCCCCAGCGTGCCTTCCACGACCTCGCCCCGTAGGCCAGGGTGGGGCGGGGAGACCGAGCGGCGGGTGAAGCCGGAGACGGGGTCATGCCAGACGGACTGGCGGCCTGCGCGTACGAGTTGGGGCGGTTCCGACTCGACCTCGGCCAGCAGCCGGGACATGGGCCGCTCGTACGCCGCACACAGCCGGGACAGCAGCGCCGCCGTGGGGCTGATCTCGGCCCGTTCCAAGCGGGAGAGGGTCGATCGGCTCACGTCCGCACGCCGCGCCAGGTCGTCGAGCGACCAGCCGCGCTCCGTGCGCAACTCCGCCAGCCGGGCGGCGAGTCGAGCCTCCACAGGGTCGGTGGGCCCGGCGCCGGGCCCGTCATCGACCGGCTTCTCGGTTCTCATATGCGGGAATGTATCCCGGATGCGGGAGGCGGCGGAAGGGGTGGGGGTATACGGCGGCGCCCCGGGCCGTATGACCCGGGGCGCGTCCGCTCAGCCGACCGTCAGCTCGCCGTCAGCTTGCCGGCGGCCTTCTCGATCTGGGCGGAGAAGGCGCTCACCTTCGTGTAGACGCCGGGCTTGCCGGGCCGCGCGCAGCCCTCGCCCCAGCTGGTGATGCCGACCTGCACCCAGTCGCCGTCCTCGTCGCGGCGGAACATCGGGCCGCCGGAGTCGCCCTGGCAGGTGTCGACGCCGCCCTCCGCCACGAAGCCGGCGCAGAGTTCCTCGCCCGGGGTCAGCAGGTCCCCGTACGCCTTCTTGCAGGCGGTCATGTTCACGAACGGGACCTGGGCCTTGCGCAGGTAGCGCTGCTGCGCGCCGCCCTCCCGGCTGGCGCCCCAGCCGGTGATGGTGAACTTGCCGCGGTCGAACGAGTCGTCCTCGGCGAGATGCAGTGTTTCCTGGTTCTTGATGGGCGTGGCCAGCTTGATCAGCGCCCAGTCCTTGCCCTTGCCGTTGTACCCGGGGGCCTGCGCGACCTCGGTGGACTTCACCTTGATCGCCTTGGGGTTCTGGAGGTCCACGGCGCCCGCGGTGACGGTGATGGACGTGTTGGGGCCGCTGCCGTCCACACAGTGCGCGGCGGTGAGGACGACGTCCTCACGGATGAGGGAGCCACCGCAGCCCATGGAGAGCCGGACCATGAACGGGAACTCGCCCTGCTTGGCGGGCGGCCCGCCGATGATCTGCTGGCCGGGGGTGGGCGTCGGGGCCGGAGCGGCGCTGGCGCCGCCCGCCGACTGCAGTGCGACCGCAGCCGCCACGGCGGCGCCAACGGCTATGGATCTCTTGATACATCTCGCGGAGCGCTTCAAGGACTTCCCTCTCGCGTCGGAGGCACATCGGTGTCCAGCGGTCCAGCTGGTGCCGCGCGGCACACCGAGGCACCACCGGGTGCGCAGTGCTGCATCCCAAGTGCCTCGGCGTCACTGGAGTGTTGTGATTATGTGGACGCGCCCCAAAGATGCACAAGGTTCTGAAACCGGCCACTTCCCGAGTACGGCGACGTATCCGCATCTGGGTGGTTCGGACCAATTGCCTTATGGGCACGGGCGGGTGGGCGACGCAGCACCCTCAGGGGGCCGGCGTTTGGCGGCCACCCGCCCGTCTCGGCTCAGCGTCGCAGCTGGTCCGCTGCCTTCGCGATGGCTTGCGCGAAGGCGCTCACCCGCGTGTAGACGCCCGGTTTGCCGGGGCGCGCGCAGCCCTCGCCCCAGCTGGTGATGCCGACCTGGACCCACGCGCCCGCGTCGTCCTTGCGGAACATCGGGCCGCCGGAGTCGCCCTGGCAGGTGTCCACCCCGCCGGTCCGCATGATCCCGGCGCAGATCTCCTCACCGGGGATGTACGAGCTGCCGTACGCCTGCCGGCAGGTCGCGGTGTCGACGAACGGCACCGTCGCCTTGCGCAGATAGCGCTGCTGCCCGCCGCCTTCCCTGGTGGCGCCCCACCCGGCGACGACGAAGTCGCCCTGGTCATAGCGGCCGTCCGTGGTGGTGCGCAGGGTGGGCAGATTGATGGGGCGGGCGAGCTTGATCAGCGCCCAGTCCTTGCCGGAGCCGTTGTAGCCGGGGGCCTGGAGGACTTTGGTGGATCTGACTTTGATCGCGCTGGAGCTCTGGAGGTCCACGACGCCGGCCGTGGCGGTGATGGAGGTGTTGTTGCCGCTGCCGTCCACGCAGTGCGCGGCGGTGAGGACGATGTCCTGGCGGTAGAGCGCGCCGCCGCAGCCCATGGACAGCCGCACCATGAACGGGAATTCGCCTTGCGCGGCGGGCACGCCGCCGACGACCTTCGTGCCGGGGGTGCCGCTCGACGGCGTCGGCTCACCGGCCGCGTTCGCCGCGCCGGGCTGCAGCGACAGGGCCGCGAGGGCGACTGCTCCGAGGGCGACGGATCTCTTCAGGAATTTCGCGTGACGGTTCAACGGACGTCCTCTCCGGAGGGGGTGGCGCTCGTTCGGTCACCGCCGGTCGGTGATGACCGGTTCATGCCAAGTGCACGTCGGGGGCGCCCACCGGAACAGGACGTACGTGGGGGACGGGCACCACGACGCGGCAGAGCGTTGCGATTATGTGGACGCTACGAAGGGGGCACAAGCCACGGAACCGGCCACTCGCCATCTGTGGGGCGATGGGTGCGGAGGGGGCGGTGGCGGCAGGAAACCAGCCGTCCGGTATGAGCCCATCGTGACCGTTGGAGCACGTAGCTCACTTTCGTCCCGCCCAGGCCGAGACGGAGGATGCCCGCTGGTCGCGTGAGGGCGGCGGGAATCGCCATGGGGCCGTTTGAAGGGGAGACGTTCCGGCGGCGCTCCCCGCAAGTGGGCACTTCGAGCAACCGGCGCACGCGCCACAGCAGTTGCGTACGGCTGCTTCCGGTCTGCCGTACCGGCCGACGGGTCTGCTTGGCTTTGTCTCGCATGTACGACAGGTCGGACACCGCACTGTTTGGCAGCCATTCACCGTCCGATCACCGTCCGCGCCACCCACCAAGGAGACCCATGAAGCCCGTCGCCAGACCCGCCTTGGCCATCGCCGCCCTCGCGCTCGCCGCGACCGCCACGGCCGCCGGTCCCGCCTCCGCCGCCCCGCAGGCCACTGCCCCCGCCGCCCAGGGCAAGTACTGCACCTACATCGTCGACACCGGCCAGGGCGGCTGCTTCGCCACCCGGGCGCAGGCCGAGCGATTCGGCAACGCCAGGGCCGATTACAAGATCCTCGGCAAGATGTGGACCGACGCCAACTCCGGCGGCAGCGAGCTGGCACTGCGCGGCAGCGTCGGCTGCAACTGGCGCTACCCGGAGTTCAACGCCCTCAGCAAGTGGGGCTACAACGACAACATCAGCTCCGTCGAGGGCGTGACCTGCCCGATCACGCTCTGGGAGCACGGTGACTTCCGCGGCGCCAAGCAGACGTACTACGGGTACGTCCCCTACGTCGGCGACGGTATGAACGACAAGGCCAGCTCGGTCAGTTTCGACCTGCGCTGAGCAGAAGTGAGCAGCACTGACCGGCGCTGAGCGACGCCGCTCAGCGCGCGGGCCGCGCCCCCCGGTGGGACGCGGCCCGTACCGGCCGGTCAGGCCGCGTAGTGCACGGTGCCCGACATGGCGCCCGTGGCGCTGCCGCAAACCTGCCGGTAGCGCGCGGCGAGGCCGGTCACCTTCCCCTCGTCGGTGAAGTACAGGCGGTCCACGGTGAATTCACCCCGGGCGTTACCGCAGCCGCGCCCGTTGCCGTAGATCTCCATGGTGGCGGCGCCCTCCGCGCCGGTGACCTGGTACGTGCGCCCGGCGGTCAGCCGCTCGCCCGTCGGGGGCCGGAACACCGCCGTCCAGTACTCGCGCTTACCCTCGACGCCGAACTCCACGCCGCCGTTGTAGCTGTCCTTCAGGGTGAAGGTGCTGGTGGCGCCGGTGTGCGTCACCGACTTGCCCTGCCCGATCCAGTCGCCGGCCTCGCTCTTGTAGGCGTACGACAGCGGCAGCGCGCGGTACTTGACCGTGCCCTTGAGCGGCTGGGCCGTCGCCGACTCGCAGTTCTGCGTGTACGAGGCGTCGAGCAGCGTGATCGCGCCCGTCGCGTCCGTGGCGATCTGGTTGACGGTGAACTGCCCGTAGATCTCGTTGCAGCCGCGGCCGTTGCCGCCGACGTCGAGGCCGGGCGAACGGCCGGTGCGGAACGCGGCCCGCTCGGCGTTGCGGTAGACGCCGGGGCGCAGCTGCTCGCCCTTGGGGGCGGCGAGGTCGATGTCCCACCGCTCGTCGGCGGTGGAGACCTGGATGCGGGCGTACGCGGCGTCGCCCCCCATGGTGATCGTCGCGGCCGGTTCCCGGTACGTACCGGCGCGCCCCTGGCCGATGTAGTCCCCCGCCACGCTGGTGTACGCGTACGAGGTGACCGGCTTCGGCCCGGCCGCCGCCGCGGCCGGCGTGGCCAGCGCCCCGCCGAGGCCGACCGCCGCACACAGCGCGACGGCGGCGCTCCCGACGGAGCGCCGCCATCTCTTCAGGCGAATCCTCATGTCCTGTACCCCTCCCGGTGGTTACGTCGCTTTTCCTTTGCCCCCGGTGGGGGGTGGGTACACGCGTGCGACGCCGCAACAGCAGAGGTACGGATGGGGAATCAGAGCTTGCGCGCGACCTCCGTGGCCCAGTAGGTCAGGATCATGTCGGCACCCGCCCGCTTGAACCCGGTCAGGGCCTCCAGGATCGCCGCGTCACGGTCGATCCAGCCCTTCTCGGCGGCGGCCTCGATCATCGCGTACTCACCGGAGATCTGGTACGCGGCGACCGGCACGTCCACCGCTTCCGCGATCTTCGCCAGCACGTCCAGGTATGGCATGCCCGGCTTGACCATCACCATGTCGGCGCCCTCCTGGAGGTCGAGCGCCAGCTCGCGCAGCGACTCGCGGGAGTTGCCGTAGTCCTGCTGGTAGGTCTTGCGGTCACCCTTGAGCGACGAGCCGACCGCCTCACGGAAGGGGCCGAAGAAGGCCGAGGCGTACTTCGCGGTGTAGGCGAGGATCGACACGTCCTCGTGGCCGGTCTGGTCCAGCGCGTCACGGATGACGCCGACCTGGCCGTCCATCATGCCGCTCGGACCCACCGCGTGGACGCCCGCGTCGGCCTGGACCTGCGCCATCTCGGCGTAGCGGTCCAGCGTCGCGTCGTTGTCCACCCGGCCCTGGTCGTCCAGGACACCGCAGTGGCCGTGGTCGGTGTACTCGTCCAGGCACAGGTCCGACATGATCACCAGGTCATCGCCGACCTCGGCGCGCACATCGCGGATGCCCTGCTGGAGGATGCCGTCGGGGTCCGTGCCGGCCGAGCCGACCGCGTCCTTCTTCGCGTCCTCCGGCACGCCGAACAGCATGATCCCGGCGACGCCCGCCTCGACCGCCTCGACGGCGGCCTTCCGCAGCGTGTCACGGGTGTGCTGCACGACGCCCGGCATCGCGCCGATCGGCACCGGCTCCGAGATCCCCTCCCGCACGAACGCGGGCAGGATCAGGTCCGCCGGGTGCAGGCGGTGTTCGGCGACCATCCGGCGCATGGCCGGCGTGGTGCGCAGCCGGCGCGGCCGGGCGCCGGGGAAGGTGCCGTACGTACTGCTGCTCAACTGCGAGCCCTCCTACGCGATCCGGGCCGGCGCTCGCTGGGGCGCGTGACCGGGTCCCCGGCCTCCAGCGCGGCATCGCGCCGCGCCGCCCCGAAGTCCGCGAGCGCTTCGGCCAGCTTGTGCACCGAGGGCTCGGGCGACATGACGTCCACGCGCAGCCCGTGTTCCTCGGCGGTCTTGGCGGTGGCCGGGCCGATACAGGCGATCACGGTCACGTTGTGCGGCTTGCCGGCGATGCCGACCAGGTTGCGCACCGTGGAGGACGAGGTGAACAGCACGGCGTCGAACCCGCCGCCCTTGATCGCCTCGCGGGTCTCCTGCGGCGGCGGCGAGGCCCGTACGGTCCGGTAGGCCGTGACGTCGTCGACCTCCCAGCCCAGCTCGATCAGGCCCGCCACCAGGGTCTCGGTGGCGATGTCGGCGCGCGGCAGGAAGACGCGGTCGATCGGGTCGAAGACCGGGTCGTACGGCGGCCAGTCCTCCAGCAGCCCGGCGGCGGACTGCTCGCCGGACGGCACGAGGTCGGGCTTCACGCCGAAGGCCACCAGCGCCTTGGCGGTCTGCTCGCCCACCGCCGCGACCTTGATCCCGGCGAACGCGCGGGCGTCCAGCCCGTACTCCTCGAACTTCTCCCGGACCGCCTTGACGGCGTTGACCGAGGTGAAGGCGATCCACTCGTAGCGGCCGGTGACCAGGCCCTTGACCGCGCGCTCCATCTGCTGCGGGGTGCGCGGCGGCTCCACGGCGATGGTCGGCACCTCGTGCGGCACCGCGCCGTACTCGACGAGCTGGTCGGAGAGCGAGGCGGCCTGCTCCTTGGTCCGCGGTACGAGGACGCGCCAGCCGAACAGCGGCTTGTTCTCGAACCACGAGAGCTGGTCGCGCCGGGCCGCGGCCCCGCGCTCACCGACCACGGCTATGACCGGCTGCCCGCCGTCCGCCGACGGCAGCACCTTCGCGGCCTTCAGGACCTGGGCGACCGAGCCGAGCGTCGCGTTCCAGGTGCGCTGGCGCGTCGTCGTACCGGCGACGGTGACCGTCATCGGCGTGTCGGGCTTGCGGCCCGCGGAGACCAGTTCGGCGGCCGCCGCGGCCACCGAGTCCAGCGAGGTGGACACGACGGCGGTCGCGTCGCTGGAGCCCACCTCCGTCCAGCAGCGCTCGTCGGCGGTCCGCGCGTCGATGAAACGCACGTCCGTACCGTCCGCGTCGCGCAGCGGCACACCGGCGTACGCGGGCACACCGACCGCTGCGGCGATGCCCGGCACGACCTCGAAGACGACGCCCTCGGAGGCGCACGCCAGCATCTCCTCGGCGACATGCGCGTCCAGTCCGGGGTCACCGGACACCGCACGCACCACCCGCTTGCCGGTGCGCACAGCCGACATGACAAGATTGGTGGTGTCCCTAAGAGCGGGGACACCGGCGGTGGTTGACGCTTCGTCAGCCGTCGGCTGCTGCGGCGTGTCCACCTGCGGCCGCGCATGCGCGCGGATGACGTCGAGCACCTGCGGATCGGCGATCAGCACGTCGGCGCGGGCCAGTGCCTCGACGGCACGCAGCGTCAGCAGGCCCGGGTCTCCGGGACCGGCACCGATGAAGGTGACCTGACCGGCGGCAGGGTGATTCGGGGCGGTGGGGTTCAAAGTGCTCGCTCCCCCATAAGACCGGCCGCACCCTTCGCGAGCATCTCGGCGGCGAGTTCGCGCCCCATGTTCAGGGGGGTCGCCGCGTCGCCGAGAGAGGCGGGTACGTGTCCGGTGGTGGACAGCTGCACCAGCGTCGAGCCGTCGGTCGTGCCGACGACGCCACGCAGGCGCATTTCGGTGACAGCCTGCCCGTCGGCCTGCAGGTCGGCCAGCGCACCCACAGGTGCGGAGCAGCCGGCCTCCAGGGCGGCGAGCAGGGAACGCTCGGCGGTCACGGCGGCCCGGGTGAACGGGTCGTCGAGCTCGGCGAGCTGGGCGGCGAGCTGCGCGTTGTGCGCGGCGCACTCCACCGCCAGGGCCCCCTGGCCGGGGGCGGGCAAAATCATGTCGGGCGACAGGTGCTCCGTCGCCTCGCCGATCCGGCCGAGCCGGGACAGTCCGGCCGCGGCCAGCACGACGGCGTCCAGCTCACCCTTCTCGACGTAGCCGATACGGGAGTCGATGTTCCCGCGGATCGGTACGGCCTCCACCCGCCGGCCCAGCGAACGCGCCCAGGCGTTCAGCTGCGCCATGCGGCGCGGCGACCCCGTACCCACACGGGCACCGTCCGGCAGCTCCTCGAAGGTCAGACCGTCGCGGGCCACCAGCACGTCGCGCGGGTCCTCCCGCACCGGTACGGCGGCCAGCGCCAGCTCGGCGGGCTGCGCGGTCGGCAGGTCCTTGAGCGAGTGCACGGCGAAGTCGATCGTCCCGTCGAGCAGCGCGTCGCGCAGCGCGGAGACGAACACGCCGGTGCCGCCGATCTGCGCCAGGTGCTCGCGCGAGGTGTCACCGTACGTGGTGATCTCCACCAGCTCGACGGGGCGGCCGGTCAGCTCGTGTACCGCCTCGGCCACCATCCCCGACTGGGCCATGGCGAGCTTGCTGCGCCGCGTGCCCAGCCGCAGTGCCCGTGGATTGCTGTCAGTCATGCCCGCTCCCGTGCTGTGTGCGAGCCGTCGGCCCGCGTGTCGGCCCGACTGACGGCGGCAACCGTCTGGGGGTCGAGGTCGAAGAGTTCACGCAGCGCGTCCGCGTAACCGGCGCCGCCGGGTTCGCTGGCCAGCTGCTTGACCCGCACGGTGGGCGCGTGCAGGAGTTTGTCGACGACCCGGCGCACGGTCTGGGTGATCTCCGCGCGCTCCTTGTCGTCGAGGTCGGGGAGGCGGCCGTCCAGCCGGGCGATCTCGCCCGCCACGACATCCGCCGCCATGGTGCGCAGCGCGACCACCGTCGGCGTGATGTGCGCCGCCCGCTGCGCCGCGCCGAACGCGGCCACCTCGTCGGAGACGATGCCGCGCACCCGGTCCACGTCGGCCGCCATCGGAGCGTCCGCTGACGCGTCCGCGAGGGACTCGATGTCGACGAGGCGCACGCCCTCGGCCCGGTGGGCGGCGGCGTCGATGTCCCGCGGCATGGCGAGGTCGAGCAGCGCCAGCTCGGGGGCGGGCGCGACGGTGCTGCCGGCGCCGCCCGCGGTACCGGCGTAACCGTCACCGGCCGCGATCCGGGCGGCGCGGGTCTCGGCGGCCGTCCCGATCGCCTCGCCGGTCAGGACCAGGCCGGTGGCGCCCGTACAGGACACCACCACGTCGGCCAGGGCCAGCTCGGACTGTACGGCGGTCATCGCCACGGCGCGGGCGGTCAGCCCGTTCAGCGCGCCCGCCGAGCCCGGCTCGGTGAGGATCTGCGTCAGCCGCTCGGCGCGCTCCACCGTCCGGTTGGCCACCGCCAGTTCGCTGATACCGGCCCGTACGAGCGTGGTGGCGGCCAGCGAGGACATCGATCCGGCGCCGATGACCAGGGCACGCTTGCCCCGGGCCCACTCGGCGACGTCGGCGCCGCCGGCCAGCTGCTCCAGGCCGAAGGTGACCAGCGACTGGCCCGCCTTGTCGATGCCGGTCTCGCTGTGGGCGCGCTTGCCGACCCGCAGCGCCTGCTGGAAGAGGTCGTTCAGCAGGCGGCCCGCGGTGTGCTGCTCCTGCGCGACGGCGAGGGCGTCCTTGATCTGGCCGAGGATCTGGCCCTCGCCCACGACCATCGAGTCCAGGCCGCAGGCCACCGAGAAGAGGTGGTGGACGGCCCGGTCCTCGTAGTGCACGTACAGATAAGGGGTCAGCTCGTCCAGGCCCGCGCCGCTGTGCCGGGCCAGCAGGGTGGACAGCTCGGCGACACCGGCGTGGAACTTGTCCACGTCGGCGTACAGCTCGATGCGGTTGCAGGTGGAGAGCACCGCGGCCTCGGCGGCCGGCTCGGCCGACACCGTGTCCTGGAGCAGCTTGCCGCGCGCCTCGGGGGCGATGGCCGCGTGCTCCAGCACGCTCACGGGGGCACTGCGGTGACTGAGCCCGACGACAAGGAGGCTCATGCCGGCATCACGGCGGGTACGTCCCCGTCGGGTCCCTTGCGGTCGGACGGCCCGCCGGCGGCGTCCGCGTCCGGGCCGGACTTGCCCGCGGCCTCGCGCACCTCGCGCACGGCCCGCCGGGCCTCGCGCGCGGCGACGGCGCGGGCGTCGTCGGACTCGTCGTCGTGGCCCGCGTCCTCGCCCGCCTTGCGCTGCTCGTGGAAGGCCAGGATCTGCAGTTCTATCGACAGGTCGACCTTGCGTACATCCACGCCGTCCGGAACGGTCAGCACGGTCGGCGCGAAGTTCAGGATCGAGGTGACACCGGCGGCGACGAGCCGGTCACA
This sequence comes from Streptomyces sp. NPDC033221, assembly GCF_055577005.1. NCBI lineage: Bacteria > Bacillati > Actinomycetota > Actinomycetes > Kitasatosporales > Streptomycetaceae > Streptomyces > Streptomyces sp. NPDC033221. Next base: position 16,292 of record NZ_JBVIQN010000061.1, read on the forward strand.
GACCTGCTGCGCCGCGCCCGCCGGGGTCGCGATCACACCGATCGAGACGCCGTTGTCCTTGATGATCTTTTCCAGCTCGTCGGTGTGCTGGACCGCGATGCCCGCCACCGGCTTGCCGGCCATCGCCGGGTCGGCGTCTATGAGCGCGGCGACGCGGAACCCGCGGGAGGCGAAGCCGCCGTAGTTGGCCAGGGCGGCGCCGAGGTTACCGATACCGACGATCACGACGGGCCAGTCCTGCGTCAGGCCCAGCTCGCGGGAGATCTGGTAGACGAGGTACTCCACGTCGTAACCGACCCCGCGGGTGCCGTACGACCCGAGGTAGGAGAAGTCCTTGCGCAGCTTCGCGGAGTTGACCCCCGCGGCGGCGGCGAGTTCCTCGGAGGAGACCGTGGGGACCGAGCGCTCGGAGAGCGCGGTCAACGCGCGCAGATACAGCGGAAGCCGGGCGACGGTGGCCTCGGGAATCCCTCGGCTTCGGGTCGCCGGTCGGTGAGTTCGGCCAGTTGCCACGGTGCTCCTGCGGGTAGAGCGGGGCTGTGGACGGCCGTGTGTTTCCCGACCGCCCCGTCGACAGCAGGCTATGTCTTTGTGAACGCGTGCACAAAGATGGTGTCCGCTTTGTCCGGCCAAAGTGACCGGGGTCACGCGGCTTTTACACCGCTTCACGGAACCAACTCCCCCGGCGCACCGTTCACACGTTTCGCGCCGGTAACACAGGAGCGCCGACGGCAGCACGCGCCCTCACTCCTCTTCGCCATCCCCCCGGAAACCTACAAATCGCCCACCGATGGTAGTCGACTCAGGCGACTATCCGTCCCGTGCGGCAGGGCGGTGACGGGGACACGACAGCGACACGGCGGCGCCCCGGACGGAGGCACAATTGCGGCATGGCCTCCCTCTTCAGCCGCAGCGCCCGCAAGAATCCCGCCGACAGCACGGTCACGCTCATCGGCAAGCCCGGCTGCCATCTGTGTGATGTCGCACAGGAAGTGATCGAAAGAGTCTGCGCCGAGACCGGCGCCTCCTGGGAGAAGAAGGACATCACCCAGGACCAGGAGCTGTACCGCAAGTACTGGGAACAGATTCCGGTCGTCCTCGTGGACGGCGCACAGCACGATTTCTGGCGGGTCGACCCCCAGCGGCTGCGCAAGGCACTGGGCGCCTGAAGACAGGAGCCACCAGTCCGGCAGCGGTACGAGCCTGTCTACGCCCCGCAGGCCAGGCCGCATACGGCACCGGAGCCGCCCGGCGTACGGCGTGCGCCCCGGCGGCCCGGGACCGCCCCCGGGATGGCCGTAACGCAACGGTCCGCCGGACCACGGCCGCCCGACACCCGGCCGTAACCGGCCGCACCGAACAACCTGGCTACGCTAGCCACATGGCCCACCCGTCGTCCGCCCGCCCTCCCCGTAGGAACGCCTACGGCGCGCTCCTCCCCACGGGGTGGTTCAGCCGCCGTAGGCGACCCGCCACCGCGCGCAGCGTGCTCGCAGGCGAGGCCGCCGCCGAGGCCGCGCGCAAATCCTCCCTGGAGGCCGAGGCCGCCGAGGCGCAGGAAGCGGCCGCCCAGGGCGAGGACCCCGAAGAACCGGAGTTCCCGGTCGTCGGCGACACCCACGCCGCCGCCTTCTTCGACCTCGACAACACCGTCATGCAGGGCGCGTCCCTCTTCCACTTCGGACGCGGCCTGTACAAGCGGCGCTTCTTCCACAAGCGCGACCTGGCCCGCTTCGTCTGGCAGCAGATCTACTTCCGCTTCATCGGCTCGGAAAACCCCGAGCACATGGCGGACGCCCGCAACAGCGCGCTCTCCATCGTCCAGGGCCACCGCGTCTCCGAGCTGATGACCATCGGCGAGGAGATCTACGACGAGTACATGGCCGAACGGATCTGGCCCGGCACCCGCGCCCTCGCCCAGGCCCACCTGGACGCCGGCCAGAAGGTCTGGCTGGTCACCGCCGCCCCCGTAGAGACCGCGACGATCATCGCCCGGCGGCTCGGCCTGACCGGCGCGCTCGGCACCGTCGCCGAGTCCGTCGGCGGCGTCTACACCGGCAAACTGGTCGGCGAACCCCTCCACGGCCCCGCCAAGGCCGAAGCCGTACGCGCCCTGGCCGCCGCCGAAGGCCTGGACCTGGAGCGCTGCGCCGCCTACAGCGACTCCGCCAACGACATCCCGATGTTGTCCCTGGTCGGCCACCCGTACGCGGTCAACCCCGACGCCCGGCTGCGCAAACACGCCCGCGAACAGGGCTGGCGCCTGCGCGACTACCGAACCGGCCGCAAGGCAGTCAAGATCGGCATCCCGGCGGCAGCCGGAGTCGGCGCGCTCGCGGGAGGCGCGGCCGCGGCGGTGGCGCTTCAGAGGCGGCGGCGTTGAGGAGGGCCTGCCCGGTTGCCTTCGGCCGGGTGGGGCGCGCGCGACTCGCGCCCTAGGTCCGGTGAGGGTACGCGTGCGGCGCGACCTGTCCGGTGGACAATGGCTTGGGCGACTCCCCCGCCGTCGTGATCGGGGTACCGGGTACCCCCGCGCGCAGCGCAAGGCCGTAGCCCCCGCGCGCAGCGCGGGGGCTGGGTACGGGACCCGTGAGGCGCACATCCACAGTCAGGTGATGTGAATACCCTCCCGCGCCCTCGGCCCCGAGAGCCTCCGTACGGGGTGGGCGCCCAACCAGAGTCACTGTCTGTTTTCCCGGGAGAGTTGACCCCTGCGCGACCCCGCGCCCACCAAACAAACCCTGCGACCCCGGCGCAAAGCGCCACCTTCCTCGCGCGAAGCGCAGAGGGCCCCCGAACCCCGCGCGCAAAGCGCGCAGCGCCACAACACGCCCCGCAACCCGCCAGATCTCGTCCCTTTCTGATCAATATGTGCTCACGAATCGATACTTGATCGGGCATGAACTCGTAACGGACCAGAAGTAATCGATGATTTGAGCAACTGGGTGTAGCGCTGCCTGTACGAAGCGTTATTCTCCTCAGACGCAAACCGGTACCCACGCGTCCCTACGACGGGTGAACGGTTCCGCACTGCACGTGATGGAAGCTCTGCCTCTGGGAGTCCCGTGTACCCACACGTCGGGGTTGACGCCTCGGGCCTGGCTACGCTGCGTACGACACTCGTCGACCACCTGCGCAGTTTTGTCCCCACCGCGATCGCCGTCCCCGCATTCGCCACAGCCACCCCCGCCGGTCCCTGCTACGCCCTGGCCGACGGAAGCACCACCACCGTCACCAAGACCGGCGGCAGAACCCGCCGCGGCGCGGGCACGCCCACCGCCCGGCGCCCCGCCGACAGCGACAGCCGTCGCATGATGGACCTCGTCGAGCGCGCCCAGGCCGGCGAGGCAGAGGCGTTCGGCCGGCTCTACGACCAGTACGCCGACACGGTCTACCGCTACATCTATTACCGGGTGGGCGGCCGGGCCACGGCCGAGGACCTGACCAGCGAGACGTTCCTGCGGGCCCTGCGCCGCATCGGCACCTTCACCTGGCAGGGCCGCGACTTCGGCGCCTGGCTGGTCACGATCGCCCGCAACCTGGTCGCCGACCACTTCAAGTCGTCGCGCTTCCGCCTGGAGGTCACCACCGGTGAGATGCTCGACGCCAACGAGGTCGAACGCAGCCCCGAGGACTCGGTCCTGGAGTCGCTGTCCAACGCGGCGCTGCTGGAGGCGGTCCGCAAGCTCAACCCGCAGCAGCAGGAGTGTGTGACGCTGCGCTTCCTCCAGGGCCTGTCGGTCGCGGAGACGGCGCGGGTCATGGGGAAGAACGAGGGCGCGATCAAGACGCTCCAGTACCGGGCCGTACGGACCCTGGCGCGGCTGCTCCCGGACGACGCCCGCTGACCGCCGCCACGGCGCACGGGCCACCGTCCGTGCCGCCTGCCGTACCCCGCCACCGGCCCCCGCCGCCGCCCGCGTCCCCGTACTCACTGCGCTGCCGCCTGCCTCACCGCCCCGGACCGCCGCTCCGGCCCACCGCCAGGACTAACGCTTGGACCACCGCCCCGATCGCCTGAATCTCCCGGGCCGATGTTGACGACCCCGCCCGTGCCGTACGCCACCCCGCACGGCGTCCCGGTTCCGCTGACACGCCCGGCTCCGGTCCCCGCGTCATCGACCGTGGGTGATCGTTCGTGACCGTTCGGTCAGATCATCGTGAGTGCGTAACCCAAGTGCCGCGGCGCTCGTTGTGCAGAACGCAGGCTCCCTGCGGTCACGCCATGCCCGCACCCTCTCACTCGATCGAGTGGATGCGAGCAGGGCGTGCAACCTTCCGGCCCGTCTGGATAGTCAAGCCAGTCCGGGGAGTCGAGCGGGATGACGAGAGGAGGTGCCGCCCGTGATCGCGAACGTATCGGTGCACCGGCGGGCTAACGCCTTCGCCCAGGCCCTGGAGGATCAGGTCCTTCCGGGCGCGGCGGCCGAGGACGAGGTCGGCACACCGGCGGAAGCGTGCGGAGAAACAAGGCTGTTGGCGGTCGCCGGCACCCTCGGAGAACTCCCCAAGCCGGAGTTGGACCCCGAGGTCAGGACCGTCCATCGGGCCCAGCTCATCGCGGCGATGGAGGCGGCCTTCGCCGAAAGCGGCGCGTCCGACGGCTCACGGGTGCCGCAGCAGCGCGGGACACGCGGCGCGCACCGCGCGGCGAAATCCCTGGGACGGCTGCGCCCCCGGTCGCGGCTGTCCAAGGGGCTCGCGGCGGGCGGTCTGACGGTGGGGGTCGCGGCCGGTGCCTTCAGCGGCGTCGCCGCCGCCAGCTCCGACGCGCTCCCCGGCGACTCGCTGTATCCCCTCAAGCGCGGCATGGAGGACCTGAAGCTCAATCTGACGGACGACGTGTCCGACCGCGGCCGTCTCTTCCTCGACCAGGCGTCCACCCGGATGTTCGAGGCCCACCGCCTCATGGAGCGCCTCCGCTCCGGGCCCCTCGACCACGAGTCGCTCGGCGAGATCCGCAAGGCGCTGTCCGGCGTCAAGCAGGACGCCGGCGAGGGCCACCGCCTCCTCCACGAGGAGTACGAACGCGACGGCTCCCTCGGCCCGATCCAGACCCTCAACTCCTTCACCAAGTCGCACCGCGACAGCTGGAGCCGGCTGCGCGACCGCCTGCCGGCCCAGCTGACGGACGTACGCGACGAGGTCAGCTCGGTCTTCGACGCCATAGACGAAGAGGTCGGTCCGCTGCGCTCCCTGCTGCCCAAGAACCCGGGCGGCGAGAGCCGGCACGAGAGCGCCCCCGAGGCGCCCGCGCCGGGCACCCCCCAGGGCCGTACGGACCATCCGGCACCGTCCGGGAAGAGCGCGTCCTCGTCCGGCGAGGCCGACGGCTCGCACACGCCGCAGCATCCGCCGGCCTCGTCCCCGTCCCAGGAGGACGAGGGCCTGCTCGGCGGCAGCACGGGCGGCCTGCTCGACCCGCCCGCCGACGAGGGCACCCCGGAGCCGGACGGCAAGGGCTCCGGCAAGGGCAAGGGCAAGGGCAAGGGCAAGGAGACTCCGCACGAGCCGGACGTCACGATCCCGCCCCTGCTCCCCGGGCTGCTGCCGGACATCGGTCTGGACGGCAAGAACCCGCTGGGCTGACCCGCCCGCTTCGGGCCGCCACCCGACGCCGTGACGCCCCGGTGCCTTCACCCGGCGCCGGGGCGTCACGCGTGTCCACGGGCCGCCTTCGGTCCGTAACGTCCTACAAGCCGCCCCCGGCCCGCGCGGCGCGTCAGCAGCCCACCGAACGCATCAGCCGCACACCAACCGCGTCAGAAGAACACCGACCGCCGCTGCACCAACAGCTTGTAGAGCGTGTGCTGAATGGTCTCCCGCACCTGGTCCGTCAGGTTGAACATCAGCATCGGGTCGTCCGCCGCCTCCGCCGGATAGCCGTCCGTCGGGATCGGCTCGCCGAACTGGATCGTCCACTTCGTCGGCAGCGGCACCAGGCCCAGCGGCCCGAGCCACGGGAAGGTCGGCGTCAGCGGGAAGTACGGGAAGCCCAGCACCCGCGCCAGCGTCCTGGCGTCGCCGATCTTCGGGTAGATCTCCTCGGCGCCCACGATCGAGCACGGCACGATCGGCACCCCGGCCCGCAGCGCGGTGGAGACGAAGCCGCCGCGCCCGAACCGCTGGAGCTTGTAGCGGTCCGCGAAGGGCTTGCCGATGCCCTTGAAGCCCTCCGGCATGACCCCGACGACCTCGCCGCGCTCCAGCAGCCGCTGGGCGTCCTCAGCACAGGCGAGGGTGTGCCCGGCCTTGCGCGCCAGCTCGTTGATGACCGGCAGCACGAAGACCAGGTCGGCCGCGAGCAGCCGCAGGTGCCGGTCGGCGGGGTGGTGGTCGTGCACCGCGACCTGGAGCATCAGCCCGTCCAGGGGCAGCGTCCCGGAGTGGTTGGCGACGATCAGCGCGCCGCCGTCGGCCGGGATGTTCTCGACGCCCTTGACCTCGACCCGGAAGTACTTCTCGTACAGGGGCCGCAGCACCGACATCAGGACCTGGTCGGTCAGCTCCTCGTCGTAACCGAAGTCGTCGACCTCGTACTCACCGGTGAGCCGGCGGCGCAGGAAGCGCAGGCCGCCCGCGATCCGCTGCTCCAGGGACGCCCCCGGCGCCCCCTGCGGCCCGCCGGCCGCCTGGTCCTGCCCGTCCTGCCGTCGCGGCTCCGGTACGGGCGTCAGCGGCGTACGGCGGCCTCCGCGGCCCGGCCGCTTGGTCTTTCTGCGCGACCGGGGCTCCTCGCCGAAGGGAATGACCTTGGCGTCCGCCATCGTGGGTGAACTCCTCACTGGGTCGGGCCACTGCGTGCGGGCAGCACGGCGGCGAGCCGGTCGACGGTACGGGCGAGGACCTCGGGCGGCAGCAGCCCGCGGCCACGACTGCCGGCGAACTCCGCGAAGGTCTCCGCCGTCGTGTATTTCGGGTGAAACCCCAGTGTCTCGCGCATCTGGGCGGTCTGGACGACCCGGCCGTGCGTGAGCATCCGGATCTGCTCCGGCGAGAAGTCGGTGATGCCGACCGAGCGCAGCGCGGACCCGGCCCAGGTGACGGTCGGCAGGAACAGCGGCAGGGTGGGCCGGCCGAGCCGCCGGGAGCACTGCGAGAGCAGCAGTGTGCCGTCCCCCGCGATGTTGAACGTGCCGCTGTTGAGCGTGCCGCGGCGCGGCTTGGCGGCGGCCAGGCACAGCGCCTCGATCGCGTCGTCCTCGTGGACGAACTGCAGCCGCGGGTCGTAGCCCAGCACCGTGGGCAGTACGGGCAGCGAGAAGTACTCGGCGAGCGGCGAGTCGGCGCACGTTCCGAGGATGTTGGCGAAGCGCAGCACGCACACCGCCACGTCGGGCCGGCGCCGGGCGAAGCCGCGTACGTACCCCTCGACCTCGACCGCGTCCTTGGCGAAGCCACCACTGGGCAGCGACTTCGGCGGGGTGGTCTCGGTGAAGACCGCGGGGTCGCGGGGTGCGGAGCCGTACACGCTGGTGCTGGACTTCACGACCAGCCGTTTGACGTTCGGCGCCTTCTGGCAGGCACCGAGCAGCTGCATGGTGCCGATGACGTTGGTCTCCTTGACCGTCGCCCGGCTGCCGCGGCCGCCCAGCGGCGTGCCGTTGATGTCCATGTGGACCACCGTGTCCACACGGGTCTCGGCCAGCACTCTGGCTATGGCCGGATGCCTGATGTCGGCCTTGAGGAAATCGGCCCCGCCCAAATCGTGCTCGGGCGCTACGGCGTCGACTCCGATCACCCGGCCGACGTCGGGGTCGCGCTGAATGCGTCGTACGAACCGGCCCCCCAGTTGCCGTGCGACTCCAGTGACGAGCACGACCTTTCCCAAGATCAGCCCTTCCTTCCCGCCCTTTGTCCCTCGCGTGAGCCGAGCTGTGCGGCCACGCTATCGGGTCGTTGTTGCGCTGTGATGACCGCGGGATGCCCTGAGCTACATTTCAAGCCTTGGCCCGAGGTTTGCCCGTGCCGTCGGCCGACTTTTCCCGCCGCGCCGAAGCCGGTGCGCTCCCGCGGCCGGTGCTTTCCAGGAACTCCACCGGGGCCGCAACGCATCGCCCCGCCCGGTGACGCCATCCGGGTATCCGTACGCCGGCCGGTGCCGCGCGGCTGCCGGTAATCCGGAGACCGCCACGGAAGAAGCCGGCGGGTACGGAGGTACGGCCGACGTTCCGGCCCCTGAGTTCTTTACGCCTCAATCACCGCACGCCCGGTCCACACCCCACCGAGTGCACCGCCAAGCCGCCCCTAAAACGCACCGCAGCCCCCCACCGCATGGTGCGGTGAGAGGCTGTGGAATCGCGATCAGCGTCGCTTACTTCTTGTTGCGACGCTGAACACGGGTGCGCTTGAGCAGCTTGCGGTGCTTCTTCTTGGCCATCCGCTTGCGCCGCTTCTTGATAACAGAGCCCACGACTACCCTCGCTCACTTCGTATCACTCGGTGCGGGGCGTCCGAGCCCACACTACCTACATCGGGCCAGCCTACCCGCCGTCGAGCCTACGGCGTAATCCGAGGGTCACCTTGAGCCCCTCAGGCCGATTCCACCCCCACATAGGACTCACGGAGGTAGTCGTGGACCGCTTGCTCCGGGACCCGGAACGACCTCCCCACTCGGATCGCGGGCAGATGACCGCTGTGCACCAAGCGGTACACGGTCATCTTCGACACTCGCATCACCGTGGCGACTTCCGCCACGGTCAGGAACACGACCTCATTCAGAGGCCTTTGGTCTGCAGCCATGACACACCTGAACCTTCCGCACATGACGGGCACCGGCTTCCCCTCCGGTGACTCCCCGTCGCTGTGCGCTCACTCCCCAGGTTAGGGGCGGGTGATGCGAGTGGGGAAGAGGAGCAGCGATCGGCCGCCTACTGTGACAGACACGCTCGATTGAGTACATAGCGAGTAAGCGGTCGGTAGTAATCAGACCGCACAGCGTCATCAAGCGGAACTACGGCGGACACCCGCCCCTCCGCCTGCCCGACGAACAGCGCGGGATCGTCCGTATCCGCCAGTCCGATGGCCTCAAAGCCCAGCTGACCTGCTCCGCAGACCCATCCGTGGTCGCCGATCACCAGCTCGGGAAGGGGGCCGCCGGCGTCTGCCGCGGCGTCGAGGGCGGTACGAACCGGGAGGGGGGAGTGGGTGTGCACGCCCGGCTCACCGGCGGTGCGCCGCACGCCCGGTTCGCGCATCAGCGCGACTCCCCGTACGTAGTCAAGGTTGTACGTGCGTACCCCGAATCGGGTCGCTATGTCGACACAGTGGCCATACGCCGGGGTGAGAAGGGGGCATCCCGCCGCCGACAGGGCGTCTGCCAGGCCGCCGTAGAAGCCCAGCAGCCGGTGCGGATGACCCGTTCCGATCAGTACCGGAGCGTGCCGGGCGGCCGCCGCGCCGAGCCGGTCCGCGAAAGCATCGAGGCCCACGAGCGTACGCTCCGGATCGATCACATCTGGGCCGGAAGTAAGCCCGGGATCGGCTGAAACTCCACACTGCTCAGCCATCACTCGGAGCACTTCACTCACAGACCAGTCGTTCTCGGGCTCAAGACCGATCAGCACACGCGGGTCACCGGCCGCGAAGAGCCGGTACCGGGTCAGGCTCTTCTCCCTGGAGGTCGCGATCGTGCCCGCCAGCCGCGCCCTGACCACATAGGCCTTCAGCGCCTCGGCGTCCGCCGCCACATCCGTGCCCGCCCCGGTGCCCCACACAGGCCCCATGCTGACCGCCCCGGCCCCCGTCCCCTGCCCGAACCGCCCAGTAGTCACACATCCGGGCGCATTGCCCCCGAAGTGCCTCCCCTTGCGGACGAACCCGGCCTTACGGCAGCAGGCCGTGCGCCGGGAACACCGCCCGCCGTGTCGCCAGCACCGCTTGGTCCAGGCGGTCGGCCGGGTCGTACCCGTCGCCGACAAAGTCCCGCCAGCCCGCCCCGCGCCCGTCCGTCATCCGGTGCGGCCCGCCCTGCCGCGTACGCCGGTACACCTCGTGCCGCCACTCCTCCGGCACCGCCGACGTCGGCTCGATCGGCCGGCCCGCCGCGATCGCCACCAGATGGGTCCAGGTGCGCGGTACGACATCCACCACCGCGTAACCGCCGCCTCCCAGCGCGACCCACCGGCCGCCGGCGGTCTCGTGCGCCAGGTCGTGGCAGGCCGCCGCCACCGCGCGCTGCGCGTCCAGGCTCACCGCCAGGTGCGCGAGCGGGTCCTCGAAGTGGGTGTCGGCGCCGTGCTGCGTCACGAGGACGTCGGGCCGGAACGCCGACAGCAGCTCCGGTACGACCGCGTGGAAGGCCCGCAGCCACCCCTCGTCGCCGGTGCCGGCCGGCAGCGCCACGTTCACCGCGCTGCCCTCGGCGCCGTGCCCGCCGGTCTCCTCCGGCCAGCCGGACTGCGGGAACAGCGTCCGGGGGTGCTCGTGCAGGGAGATCGTCATGACCCGCGGGTCGTCCCAGAAGGCCGCCTGCACGCCGTCTCCGTGGTGCACGTCCACATCCACGTACGCGACGCGCTCGGCCCCCATCTCCAGCAGCCGCGCGACGGCCAGCGCCGCGTCGTTGTAGATACAGAAGCCCGCCGCGCCGCCCGGCATCGCGTGGTGGAGGCCGCCCGTGAAATTCACCGCGTGCAGGGCCTCGCCACGCCACACCGCCTCCGCGGCGCCCACCGACTGCCCCGCGATCAGCGCCGACGCCTCGTGCATCCCGGCGAACGCCGGATCGTCCTCGGTGCCGATCCCGTAGGCCGGGTCGGCGGCCTTCGGATCGGCCGAAGCCTGCCGTACGGCGTCGATGTAGTCCTCGCGGTGCACGAGCCGCAGCGTGGAGATCCCGGCGGCCTTCGCGGCCACCACTTCCACCGCATCAGGGCCCCGGTCGAGTCCGTACGCCTCCACCAACCGCATGGTCAGCGCGAGCCGGACCGGGTCCATCGGATGGCCGGGCCCGAAGTCGTAGCCCGTTACTGCCTCGTCCCACATCAGCTGTGCACGGCCGCTCATGCACGTCACCGTATCGGTCGTGCCGTACGGGGAAAGGCGGGGCGTACGGCCCCCGGAGCCGCACCCGGGGTCGCGTCCGGTGGCGCGTCCGGGAGCGCCGGTTACGCGAGCAGGGCCGGCAGCTCTTCCATGCGCGCGAAGAGGCCGGTGACGCCGGCGGCCGCGGTGAGCTTCTCCGCGGAGGTCATGGCGGTGAAGCCGTACACGTCCATACCGGCGGCGGCAGCGGCCTGGACGCCGAGCGGGCTGTCCTCGATCACCGCGCAGCGCTCGGGCGCCACACCCATCTCGCGGGCCGCGTGCAGGAACAGGTCGGGGGCCGGCTTGCCCTTGCCGACGTCCTGCGAGCTGAAGATCCACTCTTCTTCGAACCACTCGTCGAGGCCCGTCTTGCGGTGCCCGACGCGGATCCGCTCATGACTGCCGGAGGAGGCCACGCAGTACGGCGTCCCGTCGGCGGTCAGCTTGCCCAGCACCTCGTCGACGCCGGCGACCGGCTCCAGCTCCCGCTCGAAGGCTTCGAAGACGCGCGCGTGCAACGTGGTCTCGAAGTCCTCGGGGAGGAGCTGCCCGGTGCGCTCCTTGACGAGGTCGTGGACGCGGTGCACCGCGGCGCCCATGTAGTCGTGCAGTGATTCCTCGTACGAGGTGGGATGGCCGAGTTCGGTGAGGTACCCGGAAAGGATGGTGTTGGAAATCGGCTCGCTGTCGACGAGCACACCGTCGTTGTCGAAGATGATGAGGTCATAACGCATCCTTCGAGCGTAAACGCCATGCCCGGCCGGGCCGAAAACGTCGGGAACGCAAAAAAGCTCCGGTCCCTGAACCAGAGGTTCAGGGACCGGAGCGGAAAAATTGTTCGGCGGCGTCCTACTCTCCCACAGGGTCCCCCCTGCAGT
>NZ_JBVIQN010000062.1:0-27091 GCF_055577005.1 Streptomyces sp. NPDC033221
ACGGAAGGGCAGCCACTTCCTCGCCTTCCTCGGGCTCGCCGCAGTCATGATCTGCTACAAGAAACTCGCCAAGACCGCCACGTGAGACACCGTCTAAACCGTATTCATGAGCCGAAGCACGGTAGTTGACACATAGGCAGGTTTGCTGTCACCGACCTGCGCGGCGCAGTACCTGTTCGTGTCACGCCGGCATGGAGAGGTGCTCCGGCTACCGCCGGGGCCTTCCGTGCCTGGTGCCGGGGCAGCGTGCAGCAGGTGATGCGCGGAGAGCCTGGGCGCCGCGGGGTGCTCCGTGCCGGTCACGCACGGGAGGCGAGGGGCCGCCAGTCGTTCCACGTGTCGAGCCGCTGCTGATAGGCCGCCTCGACAACCGGATAGGGGTAGGTGCCGAGGAAGAGCCGCAGGGGTGGTGCGTCGGTGTCCACGAGTTCGAGGACAACGGCGGCGGTGCCTCGCGCGTCCTGGGGCGTGCGGGCGGACGCACCGGCCCGGCGTGCGGCGCGGACGGGTTCGTAGGCGGGGAGCGGCTCGGTGTGCACCGCGGAGGCGCCCGACCAGTCGGTGCCGTAGGGGCCGGGTTCGACCAGGGTCAGGTGGAGTCCGAATGGGGCGATCTCCTGGGCCAGGGCCTCGCTCATCCCCTCCAGGGCCCACTTGGAGGCGTTGTACAGCCCGAGCGTGGGGAAGGCGGCGAGGCCACCGAGGCTGGAGACCTGCAGGATGTGACCGCTGCCCTGGGCCCGCAGGTACGGCAGGGCCGCCTGCGTCACCCACAGCGGGCCGAACAGGTTGGTGTCGAGCTGGGCGCGAGCCTGTTCCTCGGTGGTTTCCTCGACCATGCCGAACAGGCCGTAGCCCGCGTTGTTGACGACCACGTCGAGGCGGCCGAAGGTCTCGGCGGCCCGCTGCACCGCGGCAGTCGCGGCGGTGCGGTCGGTCACGCCGAGACGGAGCGGCAGCACATCGTCCCCGTGGGCGTCCACGAGGGGACGCAGTGTCTCAAGATCGCGTGCGGTGGCGGCGACGCGGTCGCCGCGTTCGAGAGCGGCCTCGGCCCAGATACGGCCGAAACCGCGGGACGCGCCGGTGATGAACCAGGTCTTCATGGCATCGAGCCTGCGCCGTTCGCACCCCGGCAGCCAGCACCCCCACGGGGTTACCCTCGCACCATGGCGGCCGACAATCTTCTGGGAGATTTCCTCAAGGCCCGGCGCGGACGGGTCGCTCCGGCAGACGTGGCGGTGCCCGCCGTCGGACGCCGCCGGGTGGCAGGACTGCGCCGGGAGGAACTGGCCCGGCTCGCCGGAATCAGCGAGCCGTACCTGGTCCGCCTCGAACAGGGCGTCGACCGGCATCCCTCGCCTCAGGTGCTGCGCTCCCTCGCCCGGGCGCTGGAGCTGGACGCCGACGCCTCCGCCCACCTGCACGCCCTCGCCGGCCCCGCTCCTGCGCCGCCGTCGCGGACCGAGGTCTCCGCGGACGTGCACCGGCTGCTCGACGCGTGGGCGGACCGCCCTGCCTACGTCCGCGACCGGTGCTTCGACGTGCTGGCGGCGAACAAGCAGGCCCGTGCGCTCGCCCCGATGTACGAGCCCGGGAGCAACCTGGTCCGAGCGATGTTCCTCGACCCGGCGTCCCGCCGGCTCTTCCCCGACTGGGCGGAGGTAGCCGCACAGACCGCAGCGGCCCTGCGCGCCGAAGCCGACCCGCGCGACCCCAGGACCGTCCGCCTGGTCGCCGAGCTGGAGACGGACGAGGAGTTCCGCCGTATGTGGGTGCGGCACGAGACGCGGCCCGCCCGTGACGAACTCAAGCACTTCGCGCACCCAGTTGCCGGCAGTCTCGCCCTGCGCAGGCAGGCGCTCACCGTCGGTGGCGCCGAGCAGCAAGTGATCATCGTGTACCAGGCGACGGCCGGGAGCCCGTCTGAGATGGCCCTGGCGCGTCTTCTGTAACGCGCCAGACGTTTGCTGTTGGCCAGGCAAACTCGGGCTCCGTTCTGGTGACAGAAGGCGTGCGGAACGAGTACCTGTGACAAGTCGGGTGCCTCATCGGTGACAACCAGACTGCTTCGGCTTTTTCCATCCGCCAGCTCACCCGGCTCTACCGGTGACAACTCCTGAGCTTCGGCTCAATTCAGCGGGCCGCCGTCCAGCGCTCTGGCGGTGGCCCGCTCCCGAATCCGCATCACGGATACGAGGCCGAGATGACCACGTCCTGGCCGCCCCGGCGCACCGCACGGCGTCCGTACGCTCCGCACGTCGCCGCGCCCCGGGAGCCGGTCGACCCCGCCCGCATCGGCCGCCGTGTCGTACGGCGCCGGGCGAAGGGCATGGACGCCGGCGCCGTCGCGGCGGCCCTCGAGGACGCCCTGTTCGACGCCCGGCAGGACTCGCGGCACGAGGACCTGGCCGACGACGTCCGCGGCCGCGCGGAGCTGGCGGAGTGGGCACGCGTCGACCAGCTGCTCGCCGCCGCCGTCCCGGGCACGGTCTACGACACCCACGCTCTGCAGAGCACCGCCGCCGACCCGAGCCGCTGCACCGTGCCGTGGGGCGTGTGCCCCGAGCACGGCGGCACCCTCAAGTCCCGCGCGCGAAGCACTGAGGGCTTCGACTCCTGGTGCACCGACCCCGTCTGCTTCAACGTCTGGCCGTACGACCGGCTGGACGCGGCCTGCACCGAGGCGGCCACCCACACCGTCCAGGCCGACAACGGCGACCGCTACGTGGTCTGCGACGGCCACGCCCTGACCGCCCGCACCCAAATCACCGACGGCCAGGTCCTTCCCGGCCTGCCCGCCTGAGATCCCGGCAGGAGCGATGACGAAGCACGAGTACCAGGTCGTGGCCCGGTGCACCGACCCGTCACACCCGGGCGCCGCCACCCTGGTCTACACCACCCACGCCACCTCAATCGAAGCAGCTGCGGCGAAGGTACAGGCGCTACGCCTGGCCAAGATGACTCCGGGGCTCTACCGCATCACGCAGGTGACGGAGCGCGACCCGGAGTGCACCTGTGCCACTCCCGGGCTCGGAGGGCGGTGTGCCGGCGAACCCTGGTGCCTCGCGGTGGAAGTGGAAGGAGCCGCGGTCGCCCGTCCCGAGACTGAGTGAGGCGGAGCGGCCCCACGGCCGCCGTCCGGCCGATACCGTGGTGGCACACGCCCGTTCGCGCCCTGGAGGCCTCGATGAGCGAACAGCCGGCCCCCGCCGACACCGCCCGGCAGCAGCTGGAGCCCGCGGCCGCCGACGCGGTGCGCGCGTACGCGGCCAAGACCCGCGCCGACGCCGACCGGTTCGCCGCCGTCCTGGAAGACATCGCCGCCCATGGCCTGCCCGACCCAGAGCAGTGCACCCCGTGGGAGGAGCTGCGCGAGGCCCATCTGGCCCGCCTCGCTCGCCAGCGCCCGGCCGTCGCCTGATGGCCCCACAGTACGGCCCACGCCGCGCCCGGATCGCCTTCTCCGACTCCGCCGCCAAGCAGCTGGAGAACATCACCAGCGAGACGGAGATTCACGCCTTGGACCGGGCTCTGGTCGTCGTCTCCGTCGAGCCCGACATCGGCGAGCCGATCCCTGGCGACACGGCCAGCCCCCAGCTGCGCGAGTACGCCGACGAAGTCGAGCGCGTACGCCTGCTGTACTGGGTCACGGCGCTTCGCACCGTGGTCGTCGTCGCGTACATCGAGGTCTAATCAGCGGCCTCGCACCCTTGCAACCCAGCACGCGCACGCCGCACGGACTCAGGTTCCCGTATTGACCGCCACAGTCCTGTAGGACGGTGGCTATGGCCAGTACCAAACACCTCCGCGCCCACGCCGCGCTTCGTCACGTGGTCAACGCTTTGGAGGCCACCTCCTGGAGTGAGTCCATCCACGAGCGAGGCTTCCGCCTAACCGTCGGCCTCGAGGATGCTGTGCTCAGCATTTCCCCGAGCTCCACCGTCCCTGGCCCGTCCGCGCCCCCGGCCCGGTGCCGATACCCGGAGAAACAGCGACTCCAGCGTGTGAGGAACCACATGGTCTGCCTCCGCGGCGACCTTCTGTCCATCGGTCTCGACTTCTCGGACCGCTTCCCTAATGCCTTGCACAAGGTTTCGAAGGGGGAGTCCGTCACCGTCGTCGAGTACGAGCCGAGATCGCGGAGCACCGACGTCGTGCACCGCCCTCATCAGGCCGACTGCCGGTAGCGCCCGATATCTGGCAGCCGTCGGGCCTCGACACCGACACTACCTCTGTCGGATGCCTTGGCAGACCGCCAGTAGATCCGGCTGTCCAGCCGGCGCGCGGACGCGCCGGAGCGCCGTCCTGGAAACTCTCGTGTCGACCCGGCGATCCGCGACCCAAGGACGTGATCCTTCCCGGCTCTGCGCGGTCGCCTGCGACGTTCTGACGCTCTCCGGACTCACGACCGCGTCCAGAGACTCGCAGACGCTCACAGCGGCGCACAGCGCTTCAGGTGGTCGCGCTGCCGCGGTCGGCTGGGTGTCGTGACCATCCGGTGCAGCACGTCCCGCTGCCCTGCTCGCGACATCCTGCCGCTCCTGATGGTCATGGTCGCAAGGCAGCTGCTGCACGTCCGCGGTGGAGTGCAGCGCAGCATTCGCACGACCGAGGCGGCACACGGGTGCTGCACGTGCAGCAAGGCCTGGCCTGACCGGAGCAGCAGCAGAGCGACGAACCTGCTCCAGCCGCTGCATACGTTCGCAGTTCTGCAATGCCCCGGACGGGCTCCATGCACAGCTGCTGCATGGAGCCCAACCCGCCCCGAGCCGTCGGCGGTTGTTCTGCCGCTCCAGAACAACCCGGTTTACCTGGTGCTACCACCTGCGCGCCGTGGACCGTCCGGCGCGGACCGCGCGGTGGCTCGCGATTGTTCTGTTCCTCCAGAACAAGCCGGTTTAGCTAGTGCTACCGACCAAGACGGAGGGCATGAAAAAGGCGCCGCACCAGGAGTGCGGCGCCTCGGGCCTTCGGTGGGGCGGTTCAGCCGGTGGCGGCCAGGTTGGCCATCTGGGCGGCGTATCGGGCCCGGCGTTGCTCGGTGAAGCGCCCGGGATCGGCGGCCTTGATCTCCGGAATCGGCATGGGGTAGGCCACCTTGCCGCCGGTCAGCAGTGGATGGAGTTGGTAGAGGCCGTCTTCCAGACTCCAGGCGAGTCCGCACTCGCGGAGCTCCTTGAAGCCGCGGTTTACGGTCAGCTTACTCGCGCCCAGCTCGGCGCACATCTCGTTCTGGCTGATCGCGGCGGTGCCGGTGTCCTGGTCACTGAGGTACATCAGCTCGTCCAAGACACGGCGGCCGGCGGTGGTGATGTCGACCAGGGCCAGGAGACGCAGGACGTCACGGGGAATCACCACAGGGGCCTCGGTCGGAGGGCCGGGGACGTAAGAGCTGCTCACGGAGCCTCACCGCTTCCGATCAGGTCGACGCTGTATGGAGGATATGCCGCGCGGCGTCATGATCACGCGCTCGCCTTACGAACGGGCCGCCGCTGCCGGAGCGTGACGACCTTCTCCTTACGGCGGGCAGCCTCATTGGCCTTCTTCTCCTCTGCCCGCGCCTGACGCCACTCGGTGGGGTAGTCGGGGTGCGGGATGATGCAGGCTGGGCCCTTGGCGTCGTTCCAGAGCTTCTGCCACTTCTCCTGCTCGCCAGACGTACCAGCCACCGTCAACCAGGGGTTCAGCTGGAGGATGCCGCGCTTCGGGCTGCGCATCCAGCCGATGTGCGCAAAGAACTGACTGGCTTCGTTCACGGAGGCCGCCGACAGGTTGCACCGGGCCTGAAGGTCACGCTGATTGGTCTTCACGAAACCGCGGGCGGCAACCCGGACCTGATCGTCGGCACGATTGGCGTTCTGTAGCGCCACGAGCTTGCACCAGACCTGGAACCAGGAGCCCGGCATCTTGAGGCTGCCGAGCACGTCCATCAGCAGCCGGGCGTCCAGCACATAACCGCTGCACTCCGCACTCGCGGCAAACTCACGCCCCTTGATCTTCTCCACACCCAGGATCAAGCCACCCTTGCTGCGGATCTGAGTGGGGGTGGCATCGGTCTGTGCGGATGGCATCTGGCAGGCTTGTGGGCTGGTCTGGGGGTATGTGGCCGGGGTGTCATGGAGTTGATGCGGCCGGGTGTCATCGGTATGAGGGCTGGTGGTCGGTGTGGTTCAGGTTCCTGAGCGGGCGGGGAGTGTACGCCGGGTGCTGATCCTTCTTGTCTGATTCCGTAAACTGCTCTGTTCTGTCTGCTGGGCGGCGGAGCATGGGACGTGGTGAGTTGCGGCCACATCCCGGGGGTGCGGTATGGAGCGCACAGACTGGACCGATTCCAGTGGACCCCATGGCTCGTCTCCGCCTGCGGTGGTGCCCCGGTTGCTGGGGCGCGAGCAGGCTGTGTCGCGTCTGCTGGCGTTGGATGGGCGCGGGGAGCTGACCACGGAGCATGTGCGGCTGGCCGCGTCGTCGGCGGGGGTGTCGGTGCGGGCGGTGTGGCGGTGGCTGGACGCCGCCCGTCATGGGCGTATGGGCCCTGTGCCGCGGGGGCGGTTTCGGATCACTGACGAACTGCATGCTCGCCTGGCGGCGTGGTGCGTGATCGCTTGCCGCGCTGCACCGGGAGCTGCTGGGCGAGTACGCCGCAGCCACCTCCGAGGGACGCGAGGTGGATCCGGCGCCGTCGTTGGCGACGCTGCACCGGGCGATCCGCCTTGATCTGAATGCAGGGCAGCGCGCGGCTCTCGCGGGTGGGGAGCGCGCGAGGCGGCGTCACGATGTCCACCTGCGGCGCCCCAAACAGTGGCGTAATGCCTGCTGGGAGGCGGATCACAAGCATGCCCGGTCGAGGTGCTGCTGGACGGCGAGTTGGTGTTCCCGTGGGTGACGTGGTTCATCGACACGGCGACGAACGCGGTGCCCGGTGCGGCGATCACGCCGCACCAGCCCTCCAGGGACGCGATCCTGGCCGCTTTGCGGATCGCGCTGTCCCGCGATGAGGGGCCGGACGGGCCCCACGGGCCGGTCGGCGGCCGCCATCGCTGGTACGGATCGACCGTGGCGCCGACTTCCTTTCCGCCACGGTCGCCGACGCGCTGGGGCATTTCGCGGTGCCGGTGCAGCCGCTCCCGCCGAACCGTCCGGACCTGAAGGGCACGGTGGAAAACCTGAACCTGTGCGCGGAGAAGATGTTCTTCGCTTCGCTGCCCCGCTACACCCGCGCCCCCTCTCCGCCGAGCTGCGCCCCGGCGCCCGTAACTCCTTCATCGACGAGACTGCGCCGCTTGAGTTCACCGTGTTCGTCCGCCTGCTGCTGGAGTGGACCACATGGTGGAACACCGAGCACACCTGTCAGGCGCTGGCGGGGCGTACGCCGCTTCAGGCATGGCAGGCTGATCCGACACCGGTTGAGGATATGGACCGCGGGCAGTTGTGAGCGTTCACGCTCGAGGACGACGGTCGGGTGCGTACGCTCACCACCAGCGGCGTGCGCTGGCGGAGCCGGTACTACGTGGGGGAGTGGATGCACGGCCGCGCGGACGCCGGCGTGAAGGTGCGCATCCGCTACCTCCCGCACCACGACCACGAGATCGAGGTTTTCGACGCCGCCTGCGGAACACACCTGGGCAGCGCGTACCTTGCCGATGCAGCCAGTGCTGAACAGAGGCGTGCGCTGCGCCGGACCAAGGACGCGGAGAAGCGGCGCCTGGCCAGGGCACTGGCCGCTGCTTCCCGCCACACTCGCCGGCGGTTCGCGGCGGTGACCGGCGCCGTCCAGCCGAAACGGCTGGGCACGGTGACGGCCCTTGAGGCGGAGGCAGAGCTGGCCCGGGAGCGACAGGCGGTCCTGGCCACGCGGGCGCTGCCGGACTTGATCCCGCCGCGCGAGCCCCCAGCGTCATGGACACGCCCCGTGCAGCCCCCCCGCTGATGCCCGTCCGGAGCGCACCGGCCCCAAGGACAAGGAGTGACTGATGACCGCTCAGCGGCGCAGGGGCCGTCTGCCGCACGCGCGTGACGACCACTACATGCGCATGAAAGGCGCCCAGATCGTCGCCACCAAGGCGCTGGTGGACGTGCAGGAGAACATCCGCATGGCGATCGCGGCGAAAGCGATGATCTGCATCTACGGAGCCACCGGCCACGGCAAGTCCCTCGCCGTCAATGCCTCGCTGCGCGACCTAGCTCCGCAGCAGACGTGCCGCATCCAGTTCCGGGCCCGCCCCACTACCCGGGACCTGCGCCACGAACTGTTCTACTGCCTGGGGCTGCCGGGCCGCCCGCCCTCCCACCCCATCGAGTTCGACCGGATGCTGCGCGCCGTCCTGGAAGAACCGAGAGTGCTGGTGTGCGACGAGGCACAGTGGCTGTCCAAGCTGTGTTTTGAATACCTGCGTTATCTATGGGACGACACCGACACCAGGCTGACGATCACCTTCACCGGCGGCAACGGGTGCTTCGAGACGCTGCAGAACGAGCCGATGCTCGAATCCCGGGTCTACATCTGGCAGGAGCTCATCCGCATGCCGCTGGACGAAGACCTCACCGTCATCCCGGCCTTCCACCCCATCTGGATGGGCACCGACCCCGAACTGATCGCCACCTGCGACCTGGAAGCCGCCCACGGAAACTTCCGTGCCTGGGCGAAAGTCACCCACCAACTCGTCACCGGTATGGAGGAAACCGGCCGCACCGGCGTGGACGAGGACCTCCTGCACTGGGCCTACAGCAAGCTCAGCAAACGTCCGGCCGCACAGTGCTGACCTGCCCCGACCCGCCGTCGGTCACCCTCATCCTGGACCCGGGCGACGATGTGGTCCACACCCGCGCCGCGCTGAGTGCCCATGCTTTTCAGGACGGCCGGATCACGGTCCACCCTGCTCCGGGTACCGACTCCACGCTGGCCCTGGCCTATGACGTCCTCGCCGCGTTGGGCAAGCCGGTGCCGCTGACCGGATACCGCCAGCTCGACACCGCACCGGCCTGGGCCATCGCCGCCGCCTGGATCCTGGCAACTCCCGTTACCCATCTGACGCTGCTGCGCGCGCACCTGCTGTGCCCGCGTCGCCTGCATGCCCTGTTCTCGCTGCGCGAGCACACCGGGCTCCGGCTGGCCCTGGTCTGCCACCGCCCCGACATCCCTGTGGCCCTGGATCAGGCCCTGACGGGCATCCGGTACCGCATCGCCGATGCCACGGCTCTCCTGCCCGCCGCCGACTCGGATGCTGCCGCACTGCAATACACCGGCCCTGCCCGCCCGCTGGTCGGCCGGTGGCTCAACCTCCCCGCTCTGAACACTCTCATGGCCTACGACGGGGTCGGCCGCGACTGCCGCTGCTCCGCGCCCTTGGCGAGCGAGCGGGATTTCTTCCCGCCGGTGATGCCGCCGGCCACCGCCGCCGAAGTCGCTCACCGGCTGCACGGTGCCACGGCCCACCCACACCTTGCCGCCGAACTGGCCACGGCCGTTTTCACTGCGGCCTCCGTCACGCAGCTCGACACGGTCCACGTCCATGACCTGGCCCCCGACGCCTCTACCGTCACCGTGCACGACGACGGGCTCCGCTACGGCTGTGTGACGCACCCCGTCCCGCCCTGGGCCCGTTCACTGCTACAAGCCGCTGCTCACCTGTGGCGCATCGCCGCCGGAACCGATGGACCGCTGTTCACCGACCCGTCGGGCAGCAAGGGCCTGCCCTATCTCACCGACGTTGCTGAGAGCTGCAAGCTCCGCCCGCCCCAGCCACCGCACCCCAAGCGCCGTCGCCGCGGGCGCCGAAAGAATGCCCGTCCGAAGCCGCCGCCGGAAACGTTCTGGCCGCTGTGCACCACCCACTACCACTCACCCTGGGCCATGAAGGAGGAGATGTACGGCTGCCCGTGGCCGCCTCCCCACACCCAAAGGACCATCGCCGCACGGAAGAAGGGGTGGCTGCCGCCCGACCTCGGACACCGAGACCTGCGGCCTCCGCGCTGAGCACGCGGCCGTCGTGCGCTGGACGAGATGTCATCGGCACGCCCATCCCCTTCCCTGCCATGGCGGTTCCGTCACCGGAGATCGCGCCCTGCACCACGTCGGCCTGTGTCAGGATCGTTCCTGCACAGCAGAGCCGCTGCGCTCCGCCCGTCGCTGAGGAACCCGACCCCCATGCCGCTCACCGCCCGGACCGCCTCCCGTCTTTCGCTGCGCCCTGATCAGGAGTGCGCCCGGGATGCGGTGGTGAAGCATCTGCGGCGTCCGCACAGGCGGGCCACATTGGTGTCGGCGTGTGGGACAGGTAAAACGCTGACCTCCATCCGGATCGCGGAGGCCCTGGACGCTCGTCGGATTCTGGTAGTAGTGCCGACCCTGGACCTGCTCGCGCAGACGGCGCTGGCGTGGCGTTCGGACGGCCGCAGCGAGCACATGGTCCTGGTGTCGTCCCTGGACGCCAGCGGCCATGAGGCCCTGGCCGCGGCCAACGTGGCCTCGACGAACCTCCCGTCCGTGGTGGCCGCACTCACCGCAGTGGTGGGGGAGGGGCATGACCAGATCCCGGCTCTGACGGTGATGTGTACGTACGACTCCCTCGACAAGATCGAGGACATGCGGCACTCCCGCTTCGAGGTCCCCCCGTTCGACCTGGCCATCATGGACGAGGCCCACCGCATCGCCGGCCGCGCGGACAAGAAATGGGCCGCCGTCCACGACGCCGCCCGCATCCGCACCGACCGCCGCCTCTACATGACCGCCACCCCGCGCAGTTTCGCCGCCCCGGAGCTGGCCGAGTCCGCCGCGCCCACCCGCCTGGGCAGCCGGCCCGCCCCCACCCTGCCCGAGGCGGGCACCGTCGCGAACAGCATGGACAACGAGGCCGTCTACGGCCCCACCGTCTTCGAATACCCCCTGGCCCAGGCAGTCGCCGACGGCGTACTCGCCGACTACCGCGTCCTGGTCCCCACCATCACCAGCAGCGATCTGCGCGCCCGCCTCAACCTACCCACCCACACCAACGACCAGGACACCCCCACCCCCGCCGATGCGCTGCGCACCACCGCCCTGCACCTGGCCGTCCTCAAAGCCATGACCGAGCACCGGCTGCGCCGTGTCCTGGTCTACTTCCACCTCGTCGACGACGCCCGCCGCTTCACCCGCGAACTCGGCCACACCCTGCGCCTGCTGCGCCAAACGGCCCCCGAACTGTGCCCCGAGACCGTCCCGCGCCTGTTCTTCGTCCACGGCGAGCACACCCCCGACGAGCGCGCCGGCATCTTCACCGACTTCACCGCAGCCGACTGCGCGATCATGACCAACGCCAAACTCATCGCCGAGGGGATCGACATCCCCAGCGTCGACGCCGTGGTGTTCGCCGACCCGACCCGCAGTGTGGTGCGCTGCGTCCAGGCCCTGGGCCGCGCCCTGCGCCAACCTGCGGGCCACGGCAAGACGGCGAGCCTGATCGTCCCTGTCTACGTCCCGCCCCAGGCCGACCCCGCCGACCTCCTGGATACCGCGTACGAACCGGTCTGGGCGATCGCCACAGCGCTGGCCAGTCACGACCACCGCATCCTCGAGCGCCTCCCCAACAAGACCAACCGCCTGTCCACGGAGACCAGCAGCATCATCACCAAGCGCTGGCACTTCGACTTCACCGTCCACCCCGAACGCATCGCCCGCGCGATGGATCTGATCGCCTTCAACCCCCGCGGCCCGGCCTCCCGCACCCGCCGCCAAGGCCTTGCCGTCGCCCAGGCCTTCTTCGACACCCACTTCCACCTCGACGTACCCCCCGACCACACCGACCCGATCACAGGCTACGAACTGGGCCGCTTCATCACCTCCATGCGCGAAGCCCACCACGCAGGCCGCTTGGAGGAGGACTGGAGGGCCGAACTCGACGCGCTGGGCATGATCTGGGACAAGCACGACGCCGCCTGGCGCGCCCGCCTCACCCAAGCCACCCACTACCACGCCACGCACGGTCACCTCGCCGCCCCCGCCACCACACCCCTGGGTGCCTTCCTCGCCGAACAGCGCTCCCTGGCCACCCGCGGCGAGCTCGCTCCGTCCCGCGCCGCCGACCTGACGGCCCTCGACCCCGACTGGCAACTGCCCCACGGCCCGGACTGGCACCGTAAATACCACCTGCTGCGCACCCACCTGACCGCTGGCCACGACTAACGCTCGGCGGGGGGGGTTGGTGCGTGGCGTGTCTGCTGGTCTGGGGTGTTGCGGTTGTACTGAGAGGCGGGGTGGGCGGTTGGGTCGGGGTGGGCGGGGTGTGTGAGCTGGGTGTATGTGTTGTGTGCGGACTGTGGCCCGGGTGGGTTGTAGGTAGTCCTAGCGCGTAAAGAGTCGGTTGGTGTTTTTGCTGGTCAGCGCTTTTTGCCTGTTCGGCGGGTGGGGTTAGCGGCTGCGGGTGGGGCGGGCGTGTTGTTCGGCGAGGTGGTCGAGTTGTACGGCGTCGAGGGCGGTTTTGGTGATGCGTTCGGTGCCGTCGGTGATGGCGGTGATGGCGGCTTGGCGGATGAGGCGGGTGAGGGATCCGATGCGGCCGGCGGTGCGCTGGTGGAGGTAGGGGGCGTGCCGGGGGAGGGTTCCGGGTTTGTGGTGGTGGAGGTCGAGGGCGTTTTCGATGTCGGTGATGACGTCGCGGAACGGCTGGCGGGTGCCGTGGCGGGCGGGGAGGGGGCCGCAGTCGATGAGGGTGGCGCGGCCGGCGAGCTGGGCGCCGCGGACTCCGGTGAACAGGGGGGTGTCGGTGACGTTGATGCCGGCGTAGACGAAGGTGGCGGGGAGGCGTTCGGTGAGGTCTTTGATCAGGTCGGCGGTTTGGGCGCCGGTGGTGGTGCGGGGGTTGAGGCGGTGGATTTCGTCGATGAGGACGAGTTGGACGCCCGCGGCGGTGTAGGTGTGGCAGACGGCGTCGGTGATCTGGGTCTGGGTCATGCGGGTGGTGACGGGGATGCCGAGGTAGCGGGCGAATTCGGTGATGAGGGTTTTCGCGGTGGCGCCGGGCGGGACCAGGACGTACGCCACGGGTGTCGTGGCGTGGGCTGACCCGGGAGATGCGGGGTTCTTGCGGGTGTGGGCGAGGTGGCAGGCGCGGCCGACATGGAGGAGGGCGGTGGTTTTGCCGGCTGCGGCGGGTCCGGTGACGATCAGGGAGGGCCGTGCGGTGGTGTGCTGGTGGCGGCCGAGGATCATCAGGGTGCGGACCTGGGTGGCGAGCTTGCTGATGGCGGGGGTGCGGATGGTGACGAACGCGGAGTGGTAGGCGAGGCGTTCGTCGCGGCTGCGGGGCGGGTCGTCGGGCTGGGGTGGTGTGGGCGGGTTGGTGGTGGCGAAGCGGTGCCAGCCCTGCCAGGTGGTCAGGGGCCAGGAAGGTTCGGCCGTGGTGCCGCTGCCCGGCTCGGCGGGTGCGCTGGGTGGTTGGTGCGCTGCGGGGTGGGGGCGGGTGTTCACCACTTGTCGGCTTCCTCGTATGCGTCGTAGAGCCCGAATCCGGCGGCCGCGGCGGGGCGGGTGTCGTCCTCGTCGAGGTCGTCGATGCTGTCGTCCTCTCCGTGCCGCGTCGGCTCGCCGGTTATGGGGCCGGTGGCGTATTGCGGGTGCCGTGCGGCGGGAACCGGCAGCGTGGTGGCGCGGGCGAGGAGAGCTTGTTCGGTGGTGGTGGCGTGGCCGCTGTGGACGCGGCGCATGAGCTGGTCGAGGGCGTCGGCCAGGCCGGCCTCATGCTGCTGGCTGTCGTCGTGGTTGTTGTGGTGGGCGTGGGTGCGGATGTGCTGCCAGGTGTGGTCGTTGAATGGCTGGTGGACGTGGTCGCGGTGGATCCAGGGGATTTCGGTGAGCTCGCCGTCGGGCAGGCGGATCCAGATCTGGCGGACGTCGTGGGGGTTGTAGTGGATCTCCCATTTTCCGCCCCGGCCGGCGACGGGGGAGGCCTGGCCGCGGTACGGGGCGAGGAGATCGTGATCGTAGGTGCGGTGGTGGATGGTGATGCCGGCGGGGGTGATGGCCTGCCAGCGCACGGGCAGCAGCTCGAGGTAGTCGCTGCCGGTCAGCGGGACGGGCACGTACCCGGCGACGGCGACCAGCGCGGCCCACATCTGGTTGGGGGTGAGGGCCTTTTTCGGCATCATCGGGTGGCGCAGGCCTTCGTGGGGGCGGTGGTGGTAGTGCACCAGCCATTCGTCGAGCAGGTCCTGGAGCTCGGGGACGCTGTAGCAGGTGTCTTGCTCGATGTCGGGGCCGCGGCGGGTGACGTCGGATCCGGTGTAGCCGGGCAGGTACTGGCAGAACAGGGCGTTGATGGTGCCGAAGGTCCGCTCGACGATGCCTTTGGCGGTAGGGGCGCGGGGCGGGGCGGGCTGGACGCTGATGCCGAGGTGTTCGCAGGCGGCGGTGAACGCGGCGGAGACGAAGACTTTGCCGCGGTCGACGACGATCGTCTCGGGCAGGACGAAGGGCCGGGCTGCAGCCCCGGCCAGTCGCTCGTCCAGCGCGGCCAGCCGCTGGTGGGGGAGGGCGGGGGCGTGGTCCATGCGCAGGATGTCCGGCCAAGTGGGGCGGGCGGGGTGCGGGACGGCCATCTCCGCCAGCAGCAGCGCCGCGTCCACGGCCTTGGTCGCACTCAGGCACAGCACGGCGGCGAGGATGGCACGGGTGGCGACGTCGACGGCGATGGTCAGTTCGGGCCGGGCCAGACGCCCGTCGTCGAAGAGGGCCAGAACGTCCAGGCGGGTGGTGTCGACCTGAACCTGCTCGCCGGGCCGCAGCGCCGTAGCTGGGCTGAACGCCCGCCCGTCGACGCTCGCCGGTACTTGCCGGACGGGTCCGGAGGGCAGTTCGCCGGGCCGGGCGAGGTTGGTGACGAGCCGGTACAGCGTGGCCTGGGACGGTGCGGGCACCGTGCCGGGCCCGTGCCGGTCCTGAAGGATCTGGTTGATCAGCGGGAACAGGCCGTTGATGGTGCCCTTGGAGCGGCCGCGGCGGCGGCGCAGCGCCTCGCGGACGGCGGCGACGACCCGCTCGTCGGCCCGGCCGGTGGGGCTGGAGGCGCGGGTGGTGCGGTGATCGAGCAGCCCCCACAGGCCTTGCTTGCGGTAGGCGAGCCGCATGCGCTGCACCGTGGTGCGCGAGACCCGGCCGAATCCGAGCGCGGTCAGCTCCTGGGCCTTGGCCTGCTCCCGTTCGGCCAGCGTGTACTGCTCGGGGTCGTACTGCTCGCGCACCGCTCCTTCGCTGCCGGGCCCGCCAGGCAGGCCGCATTCGACTTCCCTGACGTGTCGTTGCCACGCCAGCGCCTTCTCACGCGCCGCGGCAGGGGCGGTCTCGAACAGCCCCCACTGCGGGGCCGCCTGAGGCGCATCGGCCCCGACGACGGTGAAGCCGGGGTCGGCGAACAGGTGCCCGGCGAGCACGGCCTCACCGCCGCCCTCCGGACCGACGAGGTGGATGTCCTGCCCGGACAGGGCGACCACTTGCCACTTCATGCCACGGAAGCGGATGTGAGCACCGACCTTCACGGCCGGCCGGGCATTGCGCCGCGCGGTCACCCGGC
This sequence comes from Streptomyces sp. NPDC033221, assembly GCF_055577005.1. Classification (NCBI taxonomy): domain Bacteria; kingdom Bacillati; phylum Actinomycetota; class Actinomycetes; order Kitasatosporales; family Streptomycetaceae; genus Streptomyces; species Streptomyces sp. NPDC033221. The sequence goes on from NZ_JBVIQN010000062.1 coordinate 15,543, forward strand.
ATCTCCCGTCTGGGGGCCGCCCCAGCTCCGCGGGCCGACGGGGACGCGTTCGTGCAGCGGCGTGTCCAGGCCGACCGTCAGCTGTCCGTGCCACAGGGCGTGAAAGACGGCGGGCAGGACCTCGATGGGGTCGCCGGCCGCGCTGGCGCCTTCGATCAGCGGCCGCGGCCGCATGAACGCCTCCAAGACAGCGGGCATCAGGCCGGGCTGGCCGGCGTTGCGGGGGTGGCGGTAACCGGCTAGCCATTTCAGGTTGGCGGCCAGTACGTCGTCGAGCGGTGGGAGGCGCCGGTAGCTCCAGCCGATGTGCGCGCACGCTTCCGCGACGGCCTTGGCGGCGCCCCGGGCGCGTTCGCCGCCGGCGCCTGCGTGGCTGGGGCAGTCGGCGAGCAGCGCGGTGCCGTCGGCACAACGGGCGAAAAGCTGCGGCACCCAGGAGCGCACCTGGCCGCGGGGGTTACGCCACAGCAGCCGCACCGGCCGCCCCGCCAGCCCCGTCACGTCCGGGGCGCGGTCCAGGACCATCAGCTGGGCGCGCATCGCGTTGGACCCGGCGGCTACGTGCCGCCCGGTGGTCGCCGACCACCACAGGCCAGGACCCCAGCGCCGCCCCGGGACCACCGGGAACGCCGACACTGGCGGCAGATCCTCGAACGCCACGGTCATGGCGGCATCCGCCCACCGCTGCTGGACCGCCTGTCCCACCGGGTCAAGGAACACCGCCTCGAACCCGCTGCCCTGGTCCGCGGCCGCTCGCCCTGCCCGGCTCCTGGGCCGGGCCGCTCCTGTGCTGATCACCTGCGTCAGCCAAGCCGCTCCCGCAGACAGGTGCCGCTGCTTTCAGGATTTCTGCCACAGACGAGCGCCTTATCAGCTAACAGCCGACACGCCAGCCGCCGTCGGATGCGTCAGTCTTCCCTGCGGCCCGCGGTGAGCACCCGGGACAGCTCCTCGGCGGGCATGTCCGCCCACTGGGCGACCTCCTCCAGGGGCATTCCGGCGTTCACCGCCGCGATGGCGGTGCGCTGCCAGGCACTGTCGATCAGATCGGCGCTATGGCGGAGGGTGCGCAGGAACTGCCGGGCGACGTCGGCGGGGGGCCCGATCTGCGCCCCGCGCAACTGGATGAGCTGTTCCTGGGCGCCGTCGACAAGACTACTGATCAGCATGCGCTGCTCGGCGGGCACCGCAGCCCGCCACATCGTCCCCGAACCGGGCGCCTTCTTCTCCTTGCCCAGCACCCGCAGCTGCCCGGCCATGGCCGCCGCCCGGTGCTCCTGCCGCAGCCACCACGGGTCGTTGTCGTACCCGGGCGGCCCGCCGGCACCGCGGCGAAGACGAATGATGCTACCCATCCATGCAAGAAGCGGCCCGCCGTGGTCCGTCGCGGCCAGCGGCCCCAGCCACGTACGCCCCAGCCGCTCACCGAGCCTGCGACAGAACAACCCGTCCGCGGGCAACGCCCGCGGCCGCCCAGCACCGCTGTCGGCCCACACCAGCTCCGCCATGCCGGGATCCAGCAGCGCATCGGCGACTACTACCACCTCGGGGAAGACGACCGCGTCCCGCCCCACGATCCGCCACCGATCCAGATCACCACCTGCATCCCCGCCCGCGACCTGGTGCAGGCGCCGCGGCCAGATCGTCTCCCGCTCCCACCCCAGGGCCTGCTCCCACCACCGGGCCACCACCGCCTGCGCCAGCGCGAACACCCGCTCCGGCCCGGCCCCGGCCCGCACCGCCCGCCGCGCCACACCGGCCCACCGCCGCTGCGCCGCGGCCGCCTCCGGCACACCACGCACATCCAGATACTCCAGCCGCTGATCAGCATCCGCATCCAGAGCCCACCGCCCGTGCCGCACACACACCCGCTCCCACCGCGGCGCGTAGCGCACCACCGTCACCGCGGCACCGGTCCGCCGTGCCGCGCACAACCGGCATCCGAACGCCACCGGCCCTACCGCCGCACCCCCCACCCGCCACACCGCCCGCGGCTCCCCGCCCCCGCCTGCGGCGAGCTTGGCATCCTTCCGCCCCCACGACGGCAGCGCCCGCGCCAGCACCTGCGGATCCACCCCGCACATGCCGGCCAGCACCCGCCGCCCCGGCGCATCCAGCAGCACCTCCGCATCCGCCCGCAGCGCCCCGCCGTCATGCTGCGGCCGGTGGTTGAGCCACCGCCAGGCGGACAGCAGCGCTCGGCTCTCCAGTCCGTAGCTGGCTGCGACACGAGCGATCAGCGAGGCTGTCGTCTCCCCGGGCAGGGCCCCGATGCGCAAGACCCCGGCTCCCCGCGGCCTACTCTCGTGGACCACTCTGGCACTGGCTCCCACCGATGTGTCCCCCTTCTCACGAAGCCGTCGGCCACCGTCCGTTGCCCACCAGAACTGCAGTTTTCCGGCCGCGTGCGTCGCGGCCTGCCGCTGCCATGGCAGGGCGAGGCGTCAGCCGGCCGGCACGAGCAGTCGTCCGCTGCAGACCTGAAGCCGGGGCCGGTTTGATTAGTAAGCTCAGTTAATTCATTCATGCTCCGGCCGCAGCAGCCTCCCACAGGACGGCCGCCGGTACCCCTGCGCTGCGCCGGCCCGAACCCCGGGCGCGTCCAGCAGCTTCCGCAACCGGCCCACAGCACCCTGCCCAGGCGCTGCGGCAGGTCCAGGAGGACCGCCGGACCTGCTTCCTGCCGGATCTTCTGTGACGATTTCGGGTACGAGTGACGGACGTTTCTGCAGCTCAGAGACCTGCGCAGACGGAAGACGGGGGCTGGCGGGAAAAAAGTTGGCGGCAGACATCCGGATCCGGGCCCTGTGGCGCGTGTATGAGGTGAAGGCGCAAGTCTTCACCCAACGAGTCGTCATGATGGGAGGCCGGTCTGTGACTTGGCTGGACTGGGCAGGAGCGGGCGGGGCATCGGTCCCCGTGCTGCTCCTGCTCTTTTACGCGCTGCGCCGCACGAAGGGCATCGTCGAGATGTACCTGAGGGCACGCCTCGAAGCCCACGCGGAACGCGAGCAGCGGGCCACGATGATCGCGATGGCCGCTTCGCTGCCCGAAGGCGGGGCCGCGGCCCGGTTCGAGGACGGGCAGCCGGCCTGGCTGTTCCACAAGCACACCGAACCGGAACAGCGGGTGATCGTCACGCGGGAGGCTGCGTGAGCGAGGCCGAAAAGGGCACGGACTTCGAGGCGTTCGTCCTCGAAACCAGCGCGGCCTTCTCCCGCGTGGCCCAGGCCGAAGCGGGTGATCTGCACAGTGCCGAAGACGCTGTGCAGATCGCCTACATGCGCATGTTCAGGTCGTGGGAGAAGATCGTCACACGGCCCGGTAACCGGGCCGCCTACGGCCGCCTCGCGGTCAAGAACGCGGTCATCGACCAGTTCCGGCGGAACCAGCGCATGATTCCTGCCCCGTTGCAGGAGCTGCCCGAACAGGAATCTCAGATCGGCATTCCCGATGCCGCCTACGAAATGATTAAAGAGGGAATCGATGAGCTAGTTGCCAAACTTCCCGACCGGCAGCGGCAGGTCATCACCCTGTGCATTCTTCAGGACATGAGCTCTGAAGAGGCGGGGAAACGACTGCGCCTTAAGGAGGAGTCGGTGAAGAAGTACATCCGCATGGCCATCATGAACCTGAAGAAGTCCGTCAACGAGACCGGCGAGGAGGCAACCGCATGAGCGCCTGGGACGAGAACGACAAGCACAGTGCCATCCGGCTCCTCGCCGTGTGGGTCCTGCTCGAACGCTCTGAGCAGGCACTTTCGAAGAGGCCGTGGATGCCCGCGGACTCGGAACAGGCGGAGGGGGGCCAGCTTGCCGGCTGGCCCCCGGCCCCCGCCCCCTGCCCGGACGACTCAGAGCGCATCGAGGCCAAACGCGAACTGTTGCTCTTGCTTGCATGCGAGTGCGAGCAAAAAGTAACCGCACAAGAAACACGGCGGATCGCGGAGCTGCTGGAATACCTGGACAGGGACGAAGACGCTCTCATCTGGTGGCAAAAGGCGGCGGCAAGAGGTGATGAGGATGCGCGGGACTACCTCGACCTCCTATATGCCGAGACGCGGGAAGCGGAGCGCTCCGCTACTGGTCTGCCAGAACCTCCAACACTCGATGACGAAAACGCAGCGCTCTACGTGTGGAAAGTCAACGGCGTGGCCGCCGGTTCAAGCTCGTTTGCAGCGATGCAACTTGCTTTGAGTGCTGCAGGAAACCCAGAAACAAGCGATGGCGCAAAGCGGCTAGTGAGAGAAATCGAGGAATACTTGCAGCATCCTGATCGCATGACAGACGGAAGGCGACGCTGATGTCCCGAACTCTTTCGTCATGTCAGAAAGCGGGAGTCGCCCTTTAGACATACCCACATGAGTGCCTCAAGCAGAGGCACAACGACTCGTTGAGGCGACGGCCGCCCCAGAACCTGGGGCGGCCGTCGCCATGCCCGGCCCGTCAAACGATGGGGCAAACCCCAACCCAGCCAGCCCCAGCCCGCTCATTCCGGCGGTCCGGAGCCAGCCTGCCGGCCAGCGCCTGACGGACTCGGAGCAGAGCTCTTACCTCAACTGAGGCGACAAGGCACCTACGAGGCCTCGTCATCAGGCTTCCTGAAGCCGAATCACTGATCCGCCTCTTCCTCTTCCTCCAGAGCGTCGAAGACAGAAGGGATGTCATCGCTGGCTGCCCATCCGTAGCCGATCGGAGGGACGTCGAGAGCGGACGGTACGTCTTCGTCCCCCCATGCTGGTGCTGGCGTCCGGTCAGGGCTTTGCGAGTGGTTCATAGGGGCATGTCCCTTCGGTGGTAGGCCGGAGCTGTCACAGCTTGAAGTACATGGCGAGCGCGGCCCATACGGTGACAGCAAGCGTCAGGGCGGGGATGAGCTCTGGGTGGGACACGGCGGTCAGCGCGGCGAGAGCTGCGCCCAGGGCGGCGATGACGCCACGGTCGGCATGCACCGGATTCCTCCATCGTTAAGCTGCGGCCCCGTCGGCCGCGGTGTCGTGCCGAACGATGAAGGAGCGGAGGGTTAGCCGCGCAACCCCCGTGTGACCAGGACATATGAGTGCCGGATCGGACGCCTTTGAGCTGCCGGCTGTGAACCTGCAGGCGCTCATGCCCCATGACTGCCGACTGGCATCTCGTCGCAGCGCAGCTGCAGGCCAACGCGCCGCGTCAGGGGAGGGCGGCCGGGGGCTGTGAGAACAGGTGGGGTACCAAGACGCCCTGCCGTCCCTCCAGCGCGGTTGCCCCGGCGCTGGAGGCTCACGTGATGCCTGCCGGTGTTCGCCGAGGCAGACAGCGACTTCGCTCCGGGCGGCAGAACACAGCACGGGAGAAGGTTGCGGCTGGCTCCTCAGCGTCCCGCGCTACGCCCACTCCACCCCCAGTTCGGCGAGTGTTGCCCGCTGCTCCTGGGTGAGCTTGTCCCGCCGGCTCTTGGTGTTGGAGACCCATACGCCCAGCTTCACGACCGCCGGTGCCTCCTCGCCTTCGACCGTGAGTTCCTCTGTGTGGTTTCTGGGGACGCGGTGGTGGCCTTCGCGGGCGATGTACTGGGCGAGGGCCGCAATGCCGCGTTGGAAGGCCGCTGCCGCTTTCCCGCCGCCCTGCACCAGGCCCTGCAGACGGCCGACTACTCCCTCACCACCGACCTCGACGCAGCCCGCCGCCACTACTACGGCACACCTAACATCGAGCCCCCGCCGGCAGACGAGCCCGCCGGGCCGACCGGCCGGTGGCTCACCCTGCCCACACTCGACCGCCTCGTCTCCTACGACAGCCCCCGCCCTGCGCTGCCCCATGCACGCCGCCCCCGATCGTCTGGCGGCACCGCCCACCGCCCGCTTCCCTCACCGTCCGCACCGCCCAGCAGGTCGCCCACTGGCTGCACGCGGCGACCGCACATCTCCGCCTCGCCGCGGCCGTCGCCGCCGCGCTGTTCACCGGCACCTCCCTCCAGCAACTCGCCACCGCCCGACCCCGCGACTACGACACCACCGCGGCCACGCTCGCCCTGCACGACCCGCCCGCTACACCGACGGCTGCGCCACCTACCCGATACCACCCTGGGCGGGCGTCTTCCTGCGGGCCGCGGCCTGCTCCCCCCCCCGGCTCGTATCCGGCGAAGACCAGGAGCTGCTCGCCGCGCCAGGCGACTGTGCGCACCTGCTGCGCGTGGCGGAGACAGCCAGGCTGCGCCCGCCCCAGCCACCATCCCGCGCCGCTGGTAGCGGCCGCACCCCCGAGCGATGACGTACGAGACCCCGGGCCCTGTCGGCGGGGCCGGAGTCTCACGGCGGCGGGGGAGCGGTCAGAGGTTGTCCCAGTAGCTTTCGCGCTCGGAGGGCGGCCCGAACCTCTTGATGGACCAGCAGGTGCAGTTCCCGCCCTCGTACAGCTCCTTGTCGCACTCCTCGTGGTGCTCCCGCACCCGCCGCTTCTTCGGGGCTGCCAGCGGCGCGGGCCGTGGCGCTGGCGGCTCCGGAACGGGCAACTCCGGGACAGTCTCGGCGGCCGGCACCGCGCCCGCCCACTCCATGCCCAGCGCGGCGAGGGCGGCGAGTTGCTCCGCGGTGAGCTTGTCGCGCCTCGACTTGGTGTTGGAGATCCATACGCCCAGTTTCACGCTCACCGGTTCCGCCTCGCCGTCGACCGTGATCTCCACGGCGGCGCCACGCGGGACGGGCCGCTGTCCCTCACGCTCCACCCACTTCGTGAGGGCTGCCAGGCCGCGCTGGAACGCCGCCTCAGCCTTGTTCCCGGCCTTCCTCGGACCCTTGGCCGCGACGGCTGGCGCCGCAGGGAGCTCCGCCGGGGCGGCGGCCGTCACGGGGAGGGTGGCGCCCTGTACGCCCAACGCGGTCAGCCGCTCCCGCTGCTTGGGCAGGAGCTGCGCCCAGGTGCCCGGCTCCTGCTGCCGCCACCGCCACGTTCCGATGTCATCGCCCTCGAAGGTGACGCCCGGCGCGATGTAGGGCAGAACGCCGTCGGCGTCGACGAGGTCGGCGAGGACGCGGTAGTGGCGCTGCCAGTTGAGCGGCCAGGGGCAGTTCCAGTCCGGGTCGATCGCGGTCAGCTGCTTCGCGCGCTCCTCCGCCCGCTTCGGGTCCTTCCCGAGACCGCCCTTGCGGCGCAAGTTGGCCATGTACTGCCCGATGGGCACCATCGCCTCGCCCTCGCCCCACACCGCGTCTTGACGCGGAGCGAGGTGCCCGGTGGCCCGCCGGTAGGACCGGAGCGCGGCGAGCTTGTTCTCCCACGCCTCCTCGCCCGGCTCCCACACCATTCCGGCCTCCGGCGCGTCCAGCAGCGTCTTGCGCCGCTCCTCCAGCTCCCCGGCCCGCAGGGCCTTGCGCTGCTGGTGGACCCACCGCCCGAGGGGGAAGTCCTTCGTGACGCCGACCTCGACCTCGACGTCGTAGGGGACGGCGTACAGGCCGGTGATCTTGTTCTCGGCGCGCCAGCGGATGAGGGCCTGGTAGCCCTCCAGCCACACCAGTGACTCCGGCCGGTACACCCGTGTGCGCAGGAACGCCGCGATCGTCGCCGCGTCCCGGGGAGAGGAGAAGTGCAGCAGCGCGGACTCGGCCGCCGCGTCCGTGTCGTCCTGCTCCTGCTCCTGGCCCTCACCGTCGCTTTCGGCGCCGATGATCCGGCCCTGCTCGTCGCGTTTGACGTGGATCTTGCGCTGGTGCTTGCTGCGGGTCAGGGCGCGGGAGGCGAGCTGTTCGACCATGCGCTCGTCGTGGGAGCGCAGGCCCTGGAGGACGGCTACCAGGGGGCGGAAGCTGGCGGAGGCGACCATGTCGGTGGGGTTTTCGCCGGGCTTCAGGAAGACGGGGACGATGACGCGGGCGGTTTTCGTGCGGCCGTCGCGGTTGGGGCGCAGTGCCCGGCCGATGTTCTGCATGATCTCGACCTGGGAGCCGCGGGTGTCGGCGAAGCAGATCGCTTCGACGCCGCGTTCGCCGGTGATGTCGACGCCTTCCCCGAGGACCCGTACGGAGGCGAGGAAGGCGCGGTGCACCCGGCGGCCGGCCGCGTCGATGCCGTTGGCGAATTGCCTGATGACCTCACGCCGCTCGGACACGAGGTGGTCACCGCACAGCCATGCTGACCACACCCGGTCCGGCGGAACATGGCGGCCCGCCTCCAGCTCGTAGAACTCCGCGTCGATCGACGATTTCGGCAGCCGGTCCGCGGCCGCCAGGTCGTCGTCGGAGGCGTCGCTGACGTACAGCTCCGCGGCCGTGTGAGGCATCTTCTCCGCGAACGCGGCGGCTTCCTCGACGCTCTGGTGGAACGTCATCACGGTGCGCAGGTTCCACCGCGCGGCGTGCTCCAGGAGCGCCGTCTGCAGCAGCGCCAGGCGCCGGCCGCGCTGCGCCTCCTCCGATTCCCCGAGGGCAGGGGAGGGGTCGCGGATCTCCAGGACGTCGATCTCGAATCCCGCGAGGATGCCCCGCTCGATCGCTTCCGAGAGTCCGAGCTCGGCCAGCCACCGCCCGTAGGTCCCGTCCGGGTCGTCGGCCATGCTGGCGATCTCCAGCTCCTTGCCGTCCTTGCCCCTCTGGGGCCGTGGCGCGGCCAGGATCCGCGGGGTGGCGGTGAGGTAGAGACGGAAGAGGGACGGGATGCGCTGGTTGTCGTGGATCGCCGCCCACGGCCGTCCGAGGTCCCCGGCGGTTCCGTGGGCCTCGTCCACGATGGTCAGGTCAAAGCCGTCCATCCGCTGCCCGTACAGCCGCTCGCCGCCCGCCAGTGCGGCCTCCAGCGGCCCGCGCACCTTGCGCTGGCCGGACGGGTCCTCCGGGTCGTCCCGGTCCACCAGGGAGGCGTACGTGGCGAACACGACGACCGGCCCGCTCCGGGCCCACAGGGCGAGTTGGATCGGGTTGGTGGTGGTGCGCACCCCCAGTGCGCCCAGCACCGGGTCGTTCTCCAGCCCGCACACGCCGACCATCGGCGCGGTGTGGCCCACGGCCCGCCATGCCTGGGCGGTCTGCACGAGCAGGTCCAGGGTCGGCACCATGACGAGGATCCGGCCGTTCGGGAAGCAGTCCAGGGCGCTCGCGGCCGCCATGATCGTCTTTCCGGAGCCGGTCGCGGACACGATCGTGCCCCGCTCGCCCTGAGGGGGCACAGATGATCTTGCAGGGAAACCCACCCATTTCCTAACCGCCGACCGCTGGTCTACCTGGTGTTCCTTGAGCGGAATCGCTGACATTCCTTTGCCTCCCCGATGCCTTAATTACGGTGGTCTTTCAGAGGGCTGCGTGCGGAATGCAGGCCGCGCCCAGGTCGTTCCAGATCGCCCCGTCCGCCTTGTGCCAGCCGCCGGGCTTTCCGTCCTTGAAGGTCGGTTTGTCGGCCGGGTCGTAGTGCCCGGCATCGAGCGTGCAGATCACGACATCCCCGTCCGCGTTCCGGGTCCGTGCGGTGCACAGACCGTCGGCCTCACCCAGGGCCTCCAGCACCTGGCGCCGTGCCGTGGTGTGCGGGTGCGTACGCGGCAGGACGGTCTCCCGGACAAACTTCTCCAGCCGCACCAGGTCGGCCTGCTCACGCTTCCTCACGTCTGCGATGTGTACGGCCAGTTCAGCCGACCCGGCCGACCGGCCACCGCGCCGGGACCACTCCCGGTCCGCGATGCCCACCAGGGCCTCGTTCACCGCCGTCACGCCGTCGTCCCAGCCGTCCGCGAACACCGCGCCCCGAGAGGCCGGCGCCATGCCGCCCAGTTCCTCCACTTCGCACTGCGCCCCGGCGACTGCTCCGGCTTCCAGCGCGGCGACCAGGTCGTCCGCCTCGCTCGCGGGCACGCCTTGCGCCTTAAGGAGCGCGAACACCTTCAATCGGGCATTCACGCCCGCCGTCTGGTACTGCGTCACCCGCCGCACGGGATCCTCGCTCAGGTCACCGGCAGGCGCGGGGGTGTCCTGGTGTCCGGTCACTGTTCGCTCCCCGGGTCCGTGACGGCCAGGCCGTGGTGGTCGAGGTAGGCCAGGAGGAACAGGGCCAGGGCCCGGCCGGGGTCACTGGCGTGCTGAATCCCGGGCGGCTCGCTGGTCCACCCGAAGGTGGCCTGGTGGGGCCGCGGCCGCACGCCGCCGGTGTGTGGGTCGGGGAAGACGACGGCGCGGGTGAAGAAGTCGTCCAGGCGGCTGAGCAGGTCCGCATCCGGGTCGTTAGGCTCGCGGCCGCGCACGGTGGTCTTTGCGGCCTCCAGGATGGTGGTGAGGTACCGCCGACGCGCCTCCTCCTGCTGCCGCAGCTCGCTGGACGGACTCTCCTCGACTACCTCCACCACGCGGTACAGGCCCTGGTCCCCGTACAGCCCGTCCGGCTTTTCCAGCGCCCGGCGGGCCTTGGTGACGGCTTCCTCGACCGATCGCCCGTAGGCGTAGTTCGTCACCACGGCGGCGCCGGGGTGCTCCGGATCGGTGCGCTGCGCCACGATCCGGTAACGGGTCAGGTCAGTGGGCTCCCCACCGTCCTGCGTGAGGTTGCTGTCGGGCTCGGTCTCGGTCCGTGCCACGGGCGCGCGCCCTTCCAAGGCGCCGGCGTCCTTCAGCTCGGCCTGCCACTGGTCGAAGCTCGCGCCTTCTTCCTCGTCCAGCTGGTAGTCGAGGTCGTACTTGTCCTCGCTCAGCAGACGGGCGGTTTCGACGGCTGACTCGGTCACCCGGGCCCGCTCCCACAGGTATTCCGTGGCGCGCAGCAGCTGGTGCCGACCACGCCAGAGCGCGGGCATCAGCCCCACGATCGCAGCGGGAGCTGCCAGGGAGGGAACGGGCAGATGGCCGGAGTCCGCGCGCCCGGACTCGCTGATCACCGTGTACGACCAGCCTCCCGAAGGCCCCTGGCGCGACGACCACGACAAGGTGACACCCGGCTGATCCTCCGTCGAGCCAGAAAGGAAATGCACCGGCTTCACCCAGGACCAGGAAGCGGCACAGGCCTCATCGTTGTCCGGGCCGCGCTGTACCGAAAATGATCCTCCGGAGAACTCGCTCACACGAAATTCCTTCTCGACCGCTTCCGCATAACGCTTCCAAAAACGGAAAGTGTGCACGCGCCATACCACCCTTCCTTCCTGCCTCACCCCGGCCACTCCGGGGGTGTCCCGCGTTTTCGCCAACGGTACATGCTGCATCATCCTGATGCACGCGCTACACTGAAACCCGGCCCGAACGAGCGACCCCCACTCTCGTAGCCAGCCGGACCCGCGGAGCGGGTCTTCGGGAAGTGAAGGCGCAGCCGTAACGGACCGTCAGGCCGGGGGAGCGCAGCGGACCCGGCCCGGAGCGCTCAGCGCTCCGCAACATTCGCACAGGAGGCCCCACAACCCGCACCAGGCACGCTCGATCGGCCAGGCCGCGCACCGCGCGGCCGCCGGGCGCGCAGCGGCCGGCCCCACCGATCCCCGAAGCGCAGCGCAGGGGATCTGCCCATGCGCAGCATGGGCAGCGGGAGCGCAGCGACCGCTCGGCACCCGCGGAGCGGGTGCTTTCGCTTGCACATCGCGCAGCGATGTGGTACCCGCTCCGCGGG
>NZ_JBVIQN010000063.1:0-25891 GCF_055577005.1 Streptomyces sp. NPDC033221
TCGAATGTGAATCCGATTCCCCGTCGGAGGGGGTTGTTCGCGCCTTCCGGCGTGATCACTACTTTAGTGCCTTTTCCCGGTGGCTCATAATCGAGTCGCTGGTCTGAATTCCGGCATGCCGAAATCCGTCCCGTTCGGGAGCCGTGCAGTAGTGGTTGTGCCGCCGGTGCGGCGCGAGGGGCTACCGCAGAACCGTTACAGCTCCATGGCAACTCGAAGAACTTTACGTACGGCGGCAGCCCATGTCAACCACCTCTGGTCAACCGGTTTTGCGCCGCCTCAGTCGAGGTCGTTCAGCCGTCCGTCCGCGTCCGGCTGGGCGTCCTCGACGCGGCACAGCAGCCGGGTCAGCATCTCCCCGAGCTGGCCGCGCTCCTCGGTGGAGAGGTCCTGGAGGAGGTCCTCCTCGAAGACCGAGGCCATCCGCATGGCCTCGACCCACTTCTCGCGGCCTTCCTGGGTCAGCTCCACGATCACCCGTACGCGGTTGGCCTCGTCACGCTCCCGCGTCACCAGGCCCTCGCTCGCCATCCGGTCGATGCGATGGGTCATGGCGGCCGGCGTGAGGCCGAGGCGCTTCGCCAGTTCGCCGGGTCCCATTTGATAGGGCGCTCCCGCGACGACGAGGGCCTTGAGCACCTCCCACTCAGCGTTGCTCATGTTGAGGGTGGCGGTCTGCCGCCCGTAGGCGACGTTCATCCGGCGGTTGAGGCGCTGCAGTGCGGAGACGACCTGCTCCACCTGGGGGTCGAGGCCTTGGAACTCGCGCTGGTAGGCCGCGATCTGTTCCTCGAGGCTCGGCTCCGCGGGGCTGTGGGCCGCATCTGAGGGCTCTGACATGCCGGGAAGTATGGCACGTACCTCATTGGCGTTGAAGTCCTTCGGCATGTACTCTTTAGCTTCGAACTTTAGTGTTGAAGTCTTCAGGGTGTGACTGTCCAGTCCCCCTCGATCTGACCTAGGTAGGTGAGTGTGACCACCGCGATGGGCGCCGCGCTGCGCCGGATCCAGCTGGGCAACGCGCTGAGCGCGTTCGGCAACGGCTTCACGGTTCCGTATCTCTACGTCTATGTGGCGAAGGTACGGGACCTCGGCGCGAGTACGGCCGGTGTCGTCCTCGCGATGCTGGCCGTCGCCGCGCTCGTCGTGCTGCCCTTGACCGGTCGGGCGATCGACCGGCGGGGTCCGCTGCCGGTGGCCATCGTGGGTGCCGTCACCGCCGCCGTCGGGTCGCTCGGGCTGGGCCTGTCCACCACCGAGCCCCTGGTCATCGCCTCCGCCATCGCGCTGGGCGCCGGTATCGCGGTGATCCAGCCGGCCCTGGCGACGATGATCGTGTGGTGCTCGACCACGGTGACCCGTTCGCGGGCGTTCGCCACCCAGTTCTTCCTGAACAACCTGGGTCTGGGCATCGGTGGCCTGATAGGCGGCCTGCTGGTCGACGAGTCGGCGGCCGGCAGCTTCGTCCGGCTCTTCGCGATCGAGGCCGTGATGTTCCTGGTGCTGGGCGCGGCCATCGCGACCGTACGGCTGCCGCGGACGCCGCGGGTCGAGGACCCGGTGCCGAGCGAGGCACGGGCCAAGGGCGCCTGGCGTGCGCTGTTCGCCGACCGCCGCATGATGTGGCTGTGCCTGCTGGGCTTCGTGCTGTTCTTCGCCTGCTACGGCCAGTTCGAGTCGGGGCTCGCGGCGTACGCCACCGAGGTCACCCGGATCTCGCCGTCCACCCTCGGTATCGCGCTGGCCGCCAACACGGCGGCGATCGTGGCGGCCCAGTTCGTGGTCCTGAAACTGGTCGAGCGGCGGCGGCGCAGCCGGGTCATGGCCGTGGTCGGGCTGATCTGGACCGTGGCGTGGCTGGCGGCCGGACTGTCGGGCCTGGTGCACGGTGCGCACGCGGTGGCCACCACTCTGCTGATCTCGACCTACGCCCTGTTCGGTATAGGGGAGTCGCTGCTCTCGCCGACCGTGGCCCCGCTGGTGGCCGACCTGGCGCCGGCGTCCATGGTCGGTCAGTACAACTCGGTCTTCGCCCTGGTGAAGCAGCTGGCGCTGGCGATCGGCCCGGCGGTGGGCGCCCTCATGGTGGGCCACGGGATGTCCGCCCCGTACATCGGGATGCTGATCCTGTGCGCCGTCGGCATCAGCGTGCTGGCGCTGCGGCTCGGACGGATGCTGACCCCCGCGCAGGACAACCCGCACATCCGGGCCTTCACCCCGGACGCGCCGGCGGGCACGGTCACCGACACGGGGGCCGATACGGCGGCCGACGCGGGCGCGCCGCGGCGGGAGTCCGTCACGGCGGTGGCGTAAGCCGCACGGAACAACCGATCGCATACGGGCCGGCCCCTGCTGCACCGAGCAGGGTCCGGCCCGTTTGTGCTGCGGGTACGCGCCCCGGCGTGCGTGCCGCCCGTCTACGTGCACCCGCGTGCGTGCCGCCCCGCCGCTACTCCCGCGGCAGTGCGAATTCGCACCACACGGCCTTCCCGCCGCCGGGCGTCCGTCGCGATCCCCACGCCGAGGCGATCGTCGCGATGATCGAGATGCCGCGGCCCGCCTCGTCGGCGGGCTCGGCCCGGCGCCGCCGCGGCAGGTGGTCGTCGCCGTCGGTCACCTCGACGATCAGACGGCGGTCCGTACGGCGCAGCCGCAGCCGCATCGGCGGGGTGCCGTGCTGGAGCGAGTTGGCGACCAGTTCGCTGGCGGCCAGGACCCCGAGGTCGTGCAGCTCCGGGGAGAAGCGCCAGGAGGCGAGCACCCCGGAGGCGAAGGCACGGGCACGCGGGGCCGCTTCCGTACCGCCGTGCAGTTCGAGGGCGGCGTTGTGGAACAGCTCGGCGTCGTGGCCCGTACGGGCTGGGTGCTGGAGGACCAGTACGGCGACGTCGTCGTCGTGGTCGGTGGAGATCCCGAGGGCGCGCAGCAGGCGGTCGCAGACGATGTCCGGCGCTCCCGTCGCGCCCGCGAAGGCGCGCTCCAGGGCCTCCACGCCGTGGTCGATGTCCTTGTCGCGGCGCTCGACCAGACCGTCCGTATAGAGGACAGCGCTCGAACCGGGCCCCAGTGGGACGCTGCCGGAGGTGTGCAGCCAGCCGCCGGTGCCCAGCGGCGGCCCGGTCGGCTCGGCGGCGCGGTGCACCGTCCCCTCGGCGTCGCGCACCAGGATGGGCAGGTGGCCGGCGGAGGCGTAGACCAGGCGGCCCTCGTTGGGGTCGTGAACGGCGTACACGCAGGTCGCGATCTGGCTGGCGTCGATCTCGGCGGCCAGCCCGTCCAGCAGCTGGAGCACCTCGTGGGGCGGCAGGTCGAGCCGGGCGTAGGCGCGGACCGCCGTACGCAGCTGGCCCATGACGGCCGCGGCGCGCACGCCCCGGCCCATGACGTCACCGATGACCAGGGCCGTACGGCCGGCCCCGAGGGTGATGACGTCGTACCAGTCGCCGCCGACCGCGGCGTCCGTGCCGCCCGGCTGGTACGTCGCGGCGACCCGCAGGTCGTCGGGCTGTTCCAGTTCCTGCGGCAGCAGGGAACGCTGGAGCGTCACGGCCGCGGCGCGCTGGCGTGCCTCGCTGACGCGCAGCCGTTCGGTGGACTCCACCTGGTCGGTGACGTCCGCGCCGAAGACGAGCACGCCCTTGTGCGGCGCGACACAGGCGACCTCGGGGTCGGGCGCCGGGCCGCTGGCGGCGACCTCGATGGGGGTGCAGGTGAAGGTGTAGTACCCGTCGCGGGACTGGTCGGCTCCGGCGCCGCCGGGCACCCGGCGGGCCTTGACCGTACGGGGGCGGCCGCTGCGCAGTACCTGGTCCATCAGCGGGAGCAGGCCGAGCGCGTCCAGTTCGGGCAGCGCCTCGCGTGCGGTGGCGCCGGGCGGGCGGGTGCCGAAGACGGTGGCGTACGCGCCGTTGACGTACGCGATGCGGTGCTCGGGGCCGTACACGACCGCCACCAGCGCCGGGACCTTGCCGAGGATGTCGTGTACGGACAGCGCGTCGACGCTGGGGGTGTGGTCCGGGGCGGCGGACAGCCCGTCAGCGACCGCGTCCGAGTCGGGGTGTTCGGCGCGGGCCGACGGGACCGCGCCGGGCCCGGCGCCCGGCGGGCCGCTCGGGGCCGGGGCGGCGGAAGCGGCGGGCACGGTGGCGGCGGACGTCGGCGCGGCACGGTCGGGCCGGGCGGCGCCGCGCCGCTGCGTGCCGGGGAGACGGGCGCTCCAGCGCGTGAAGTTCACGGAGGGGTACCTCTTACTTCGCGTTGTCGCGCGGGATCGGGCCGTCGGCCGGGCGGGACTCCCCGCGTGCACGCCGGAGGGACCCCCACCCGGCGGACGCGGGGAGCGGTGTCGGCTGGGGGCGCGCTCGGCGCCCTCTGGCGGATTGCAGCAAACGTCCAGAATCCTCGTGATTGTCACTCTTCGCAGATACGAGCCCACCCATGGTCACACGTCCAGTGTGGCCGACCGGACTGACATCCGTCAGACGCCGGAGGCACGAGGTGGAGTTCCTGACTCCGGGTACGGGCCGGGCGGCGGGCCGGCTGGCCGTACGGCGAGGCGGCCGGGCGGCGCTCCGGTCGACCCCACGGCGAGGCGGCCGGTGGCGTGCGACGGGCCGTCAGTTCGGGTCGTCGCGGCGGCCGGTGCCCGCGGCCAGTTCGAACTCGGCGCGTGGGTGTTCCAGCGAACCGAGAGAAACGATTTCCCGCTTGAACAGCCCGGCGAGCGCCCATTCGGCCAGCACCCGCGCCTTCCGGTTGAACGTGGGCACCCGGCTCAAGTGGTACACGCGGTGCATGAGCCACGCCGGGTAACCGGCCAGGCGGCGCCCGTAGACGTGCGCGACCCCCTTGTGCAGGCCGAGCGAGGCGACCGACCCGGCGTACCGGTGCGCGTAGTCCACGACCGGCCCACCGCGCACCGTCGCCGCGACGTTCTCGGCCAGCACCCGTGCCTGGCGGACCGCGTGCTGGGCGTTGGGCGCGCACTCCTTGCGCGGCTCGCCCGGCCCGGCCGGCCGCTCCGCCGTCAGATCCGGCACCGCAGCCGCGTCACCCGCCGACCAGGCGTGTTCGACCCCGTCGACCCGGAGGGCGGCGGTGCACCGGAGACGGCCGCGCCCGGTACGGGGGAGGCCGGACGCGGCGATGATCGGGTGCGGTTTGACGCCCGCGGTCCACACGAGAGTGCGAGCCGGGAAGCGCGCCCCGTCACTCAGGACGGCGACCCGCCCCTCGTACGACTCCAGCCGTGTCTCCAGCCGTACGTCGATGTTGCGGGCGCGCAGCTCCCGTACCGCGTACCGGCCCATCGTCGAACCCACCTCCGGCAGGATGCGTCCGGTCGCCTCGACCAGGATCCACTTCATGTCAGCGGGCTCGACGTTGTGGTAGTAACGCGCCGCATAACGCGCCATGTCCTCCAATTCGGCGAGGGCCTCCACCCCCGCGTACCCACCGCCGACGAAGACGAAGGTCAGGGCGGCGTCGCGGATCGCGGGGTCACGGGTCGAGGAGGCGATGTCGAGCTGCTCCAGGACGTGGTTGCGCAGGCCGATGGCCTCCTCGACGGTCTTGAAGCCGATGCCGCCCTCGGCGAGGCCGGGGACCGGCAGCGTGCGGGAGACCGAGCCGGGGGCCAGCACCAGTTCGTCGTACGAAAGTCGCAGGCCGCCGGTGCCGTCCTCCCGGGTGGCCGGCGTGCTGACCGTGGCGGTCCGCGCCGCGTGGTCCAGCGCCGTGACCTCACCGACGATGATCTTGCAGTGCGGCAGCACCCGGCGCAGCGGTACGACGACGTGCCGCGGCGAGATGGAGCCTGCCGCGGCCTCCGGGAGAAATGGCTGATACGTCATGTACGGGTCCGGATCCACCACGACCACCTCGACGGCGGCCCGCCGCAGTTCCTGTTTCAGTTTCCGCTGCAGACGCAGGGCGGTGTACATCCCCACGTAGCCCCCGCCGACAACGAGAATGCGCGCCGGTTCCTTCACAGAGGTTCTCCTCGCGACATCGAAAGGCCGGCCCGCGCGCGGTTGCCACCGCCGGCCGGCCGGCTTGCCACCACCAGGCACTGTGCCCCCGGAAGGACACAGCACTGTTCCATGACGCACCGGCGACACGTCTTTGTCCACAGGCCCAACGAAATGTATGACCGGCCGGACGTATTGGCCCGGACGGCCGGATTCCGCGCCACCGGCCGCAGGAGCGCAGGTCAGGTGGTAGGACTACGGCGTCGGGAGGGTATGGAATCGGGGCGGATCGGGTCCGTACTCCGATCGGTGCACGGACTGTGCGGAACTGCCCCCTTCATTCTTGACCTGGGCTCAACTATGTTCGTACCTCGTTGGGGTGCAGCCTCTCGTCGTCACGTCGTTACACCCCAGCAGTCAGGGCGGGGAGTCTCCGGGGGGAGACGTCATTACCGGGGGATCATCTATGCACATTCAGGGCTCTCAATGGCCGACTGCCGTAACTGCCGCAGCACACGGAACCGACGGCAGGGGAAACGGCACCACGCACACCGCACACTCCGCGCCCGCCCCTGCCGGCGGCCGGAGCACACCGTTGCGGGTCGACGCGCAGCGCAACCTCGAACACGTCCTGCGGGCGGCTCGTGAGGTCTTCGGCGAGCTGGGATACGGCGCGCCCATGGAAGACGTGGCGCGGCGTGCCCGCGTCGGGGTGGGAACGGTCTACCGGCGCTTCCCGAGCAAGGACGTGCTGGTCAGGCGAATAGCCGAGGAGGAGACCGCAAGGCTCACCGACCAGGCGCGTACGGCGCTCGGCCAGGAGGACGACCCGTGGTCGGCGCTCTCGCGCTTCCTGCGGACGTCGGTCGCCTCGGGCGCGGGACGGCTGCTGCCGCCGAGCATATTGCGGGTGAGCGCCAGCGCCTCGGCACCGGGCGGCGTGACCGGCCCCGGTACCGCCGAGGCGCGGGTACCGCAGCAGCGCCAGGCGTACGGGCCGGACGGCGCGACGGCCGGTGGCCCGGGCGCCGGACCGGCCGGCACCCTGCCGGCGGACCTTCCGGGAGGCATACCGGGCGCGCTGACGGCCGACGTGCCGGGCGTACCGCCGGAGTTCCGGGTGGTCGCCCAGCGCGGCGCGCCCGAGGCGGAGTCCTCGGACGTACCGGCCACGGTCCCGAACGGCGTGCCCACGGGCGCTCCGAACGGCGTGCCCGCACGCGGCACGGCCGGCAGCGGCGAAGGCACGGCGGACGGTGGCGCCCAGGCGCTGCTGGAGGTCGTCGGGCAGCTCGTCGAGCGGGCGCGCGAGGCGGGCGAACTGCGGGCGGACGTCACGGTCGCCGACGTCCTCCTCGTCATCGCCACGGGCGCACCGTCCTTGCCGGACCCGGCCCAGCAGCAGGCCGCCTCGGCCCGGTTGCTGGAGATCCTGCTGGAGGGGCTGCGGTCGCGGCCTGCTGAGTGAGGATGCGGGTGGTTGACCGAGGCTGAGTGATGTCCGGCCCGGAGGTCGGAAGCGTTAAGGGGCGGGGCGCAGGGTCGGCTGTGGGTCGGCGTTGCGCCCCGTTCTTCATGCGGTGCGGTTGGACTTGAGTGGCTGTGAGGCCTGAGCGGTCTACGGGCCTGAGCGGGCTCCTGCCGTGCTCCGAGCACGGGTACGGGCGGGTGCGGGCGGGTCTTGGGCGAGCGCCGGACGAGTATTCCCCGTACGAGTGACCTCTAGTGCTCACGCTCGTGAACTCGCCCCGGACGAGTGGTTGGTGTGCTTGCCGGACTGGCCGGGGCCCTGCCTGTGGCACGCTTGCGCCGTGTTACCGCAGTGACGGCGTGTTCGGGGGCCTCGGCGATGGGTGTGGACGGGCGGGACGAGCGGCGTGGTGGGGGACGTGACCCTCAAGTACCGGTACAGAAACGTCCGTACGGGGTGGGGCGGGCAGCTGAGGCGGCCGGGGCCGGAGGGGCCGACGGGACTGAGGTCGAGGGTGACACGGAAACCTCGGGTGCGGATGCCTCGGGTGCAGATGCCTACGGTGCGGATGCCTTCGATACGGACGTCTCGGGTGCGGGATCGTCGGACGCGGGTGCGGCGGGCCGTTCCATGGAGCGGCACGATCGGACCGAGGACGATTACCGGCCCGGACCGCCCGAACGAAGCGTTCCCCAGCAACGCGAGCGGGCGACGGCAGCGGAACCGGCGGACGCGTGGGAGCGAAGTGAAGTCCGGGAGCCGAGGGGCGCGCGGGGTCGGAAGGGCCGGGGCGCCCACCGCAAGCCGAGCCGCCTGAAGCCGGCCGGGACGGACGGACCGGCGACGGCGGAAGGCCCGGCAGCGATGCCCGGTCCCCCGCCCGCGGACGGCGAGTTGATCGACCGTATGCGGGGCGGTGACGACAGCGCGTACGAGGAGCTGTACCGACGGCACGCCGACGCCGTACGGCGCTACGCACGCGGCTGCTGCCGGGACGCGCACACCGCCGACGACCTGACCGGCGAGGTCTTCGCCCGCACCCTCCAGGCGGTACGCGGCGGCGCCGGCCCCGACTCGTCCGTACGCGCCTACCTGCTGACCACCGTCCGCCGGGTGGCCGCCGCCTGGGGCCGGACCGCGAAGCGCGAGCAACTGGTCGAGGACTTCGCCGTGTTCGCGGTGTCGGCGGCCGGTTCGACGCTGGACGACGACACGCTCGACCTCGGCGCGGACGTCCGCGCCATGCACGAAGCCGAGCAGTCCATGGCCGTACGGGCGTTCCGGAGCCTGCCGGAGCGCTATCAGACCGTGCTCTGGCACACCACGATCGAGGAGGAGTCGCCGAGCGAGGTCGCGCCGCTGCTCGGGCTGTCGGCCAACGCCGCCGCCGTACTGGCCCACCGCGCCCGCGAGGGCCTCAAGCAGGCGTATCTGCAGGCGCATGTGAGCCGTTCGCTGACCGCCGAGGGCGACTGCGCCCGGTACGCGGACCGGCTCGGCGCATACGCCCGCGGCGGGCTGCGGCTGCGGGCCGAGCGCGGACTGCGCAAGCACCTGGAGGACTGCGCCCGGTGCCGTACGGCGGCCTCGGAGGTCGCGGACGTCAACGAGCACATCCGCGTCATCCTGCCGGTGGCGGTCATCGGCTGGTTCGCCGCCGGTTACGCGGTCAAGGGGGCCGCGGCCGTGGTGGGGCTCGGCGGTGCGGGCGCCGCGGCGGGAGCCGGCGCGGCAGCGGCGGCCGGCGGTACGGGGGCGGGGGCTGGGGCGGGGGCTGGGGCGGCTGCTGGGACTGGGGCTGGTGGGGCCGGTGCCGCTGCGGGGGCCGGTGGTGCGGTGGGGGCTGGGGGAGCAGGCGCTGGCGGGGCCGGCGGGGCGGGCGGGGCCGGCGGGGCGGGTGCAGCGGCGAGTGAGGGGCTCGGCGCGCCCGCGAAGGTGGCCATCGGCGCGGGCGTGGTGATCGTGGCGGGCGCCGCGCTCGCGCTGGCGCTCATCGGCGATTCACAGCCCGAGCCCCGGGCGCAGGCCAAGCCACCCGGCGCGTCCTCGGTCGCACCACCACCTCCCGCGTCACAACCGCCGGAGCGCACGCCGGAGCAGCCGCCCCCGACGCCCGCCCCCACTCCCTCGAAGCCGACACCCGGCCCCACCGCGTCCCCCCAGCCGGAACCGACGCCCACGCCCACCCCGACACCGGCGGAGACACCCCCCTCCCCCGCGCCCGAGCCGACACGCTCCCCCGCACCGTCCGAGCCGCCCCGGCCCACCCCGAGGCCGACGCCGACGCCGACGCCGACCGCGCCGGCACCCGCTCCGTCGCCGTACCAGATCAACAAGTTGACCTGGGACCTCATGGGCGACGGCACGAAGCCCGAAGTGCGCATGGCGGACAGCAGCTGGCTGTGGCAGCGGCAGGGGCTGCGTATCGGCGGCACCAAGTACCGGCACGGGGTGACCGTGCACGCGCCGTCGTCCGTGACCATCGACCTGAACCGGCAGTGCACGGCGTACGACGCCTTCGTGGGCGTCGACGACATGGGGCTCGGCCTCGGTGCGCTGCGCTTCTCCGTGTACGCGGACGGGCAGCGGCTCTGGCGCTCGGGAGTGGTGCGCGGCGGTCAGTCCGCCGTCCCGGTGCATGTGCCGTTGCGCGGGCGCAAGACACTGCGCCTGGTCGTCGAGCCCGGTTCGTCCCACACCGTGATGTTCCTGGGCGACTGGGCCCAGTCCCAGATCACCTGCCGCTGAGCGGTCGTATCGACGGGCCGGGGCCGTAACGACGAGCCGGGGTCGTAACGACGTGACGCGCCCGTACGTCGCTCCAGGCCCGTACCGACGCGCCGCCCCCGTCCCGACGTACCAACCCCCTACCTCCCCTCCGCCCCTCCCCACCCCTAAAGACTCGGCCGCGGCGTAACCCCTCCCGCCACCGCCCGCTGGCGGGGTGCGGCCGTGCCGGTCCAGCAGGTGCCGCGGCGGGCCAGCAGGCGGCGCAGCCAGAGTTCGGTGGAGACGAGTTCGGCGAGTCCGTCCAGCGGGAGCGGGGCGCCCTCGGCGGCCGCCCGCAGCGCCTTCCGTACGACCCGGGCCTCGACCAGGCCCGCATCGGCGAGCAGGGGGGCGTCGAAGAGGCCCACCACGTCGCCGATGGAGGTGCGCAGCCCGGCCCGTACGGCCGCCGCGTGGGTGAGGTGGGAGGTGGCGCCCCAGCCGGGCGGCAGGTCGCGGATGCCCGCGCCGGACAGGACGGCGCGCAGTACGGCTGCCCGTGCTCCCGGTTGCACGCGCAGTGTGTCCGGCAGGGCGCGGCAGGCCAGTACGACCTGGTTGTCGAGGAAGGGAGCGTGCAGCCGTTGGTTGCGTACCTCCACGGCCTGTTCGAAGACCCGGTGGTCGGCCGCGTGCCGGGCCAGCGCGGCGCGTGCCCGTCGCTCCCCCGGCCGTCCCACGGTCGGTGTCCGCGCCGCGGCGGCGTTGAGACGAACCGATACTTCGGCCAGTGCCTCCCCCGTGAGCCAACGCGCCGCGGGCCCGGGACGGCACCAGGACAGCGCCGCCAGGGACGCGTCCACCGCTCCGCCGCCCGCCACCGGCTCCTCGGTGAACTGCCGCTCTCTCAGGCGCGTCGCCGTGTCGGAGATGCCCGCCCCGTAGGTGGTACGGGCCAGCTTGCGCGCGGCGCGGTACACGGTGAACGGGACCAGCGCGGACTGCGAAAGCGGGCCGTCGGCCTTGGCCAGCGCCGTGACGGGCCGCAGCAGGTGCCGTCTGCGGCGGTCCAGGAGCAGGTCGGCCAGGCGAGCCGGGTGCGCGTCAAGGACCTGCCGCGCGCCGGCTCCGACCAAGTGGTCCGCGCTGCCCGCGAGCAGCCGCCGGCGGTGACGTCCGGCCGTGATGAGCGACGGCCCCGGCTCGTCCGTGAGCGGCCCGCCTTCCAGGTCCGCATACGGGAGGGCCTCTTCCCCCGCCGCGACGACGACGTGGTGCAGGCGCGGGTTGGCGGCGATGCTGCGGGCCCGTTCCAGTTCGGCCTCGCGGTAGGGCCGGCCCCCGTGGGTGGCGCGGTCGTTGAAGGTGACGGCCAGGAGGCGTTCGCCGCGTCCGTTGACCGTGCCCGGCACTCCGGGCAGCCCCGCCGCGAGCAGGGCCAGGGTGGCGGAGGCGCTTCCGCCTGAAAGGTCGGCGCCGACGCCCGGGGCGGGTGCGCCGCGCGCGGCCCGGCGTTCGGCCGGGCCCATGCCCGGTACGGGCCCCGGATCCAGCCCGTTGGACCCGTCAGGGTCCGGGACGTGCCGGGGCCCGGACAGCCGCGCCCGTACGGCTTCGATCAGCGCGTCACGGACGCCGTCGACGGCTTGCTCCGGGAGCAGTTGGGGTGCGGCGACGGCGAGCGAGGCCGTCGGCTCGTAGGAGGTGATGTCGCAGCTGCCGCCCCGTAGGACGAGCGCGTGGCCGGGCGGCACCCGGTGCACGCCCTCGTACGGCGTGCCGTCGCCGAGCGCTTCGGGCGCGTCCGGGCAGGCCAGCAGCGCGGCGAGATGCCCGACATCCAGGTTCGCCTCGATCAGGTCGGCGAGCGGGAGGGCGGCGGTCGCGTACGCCGTACCGCCCGCCCACGGGGTGTGGAAGACCGGCCGCGCGCCCGCCAGGTCTCCGGTGACGGTCACGCGCCTGCCGACCTGGACGACGGCCGTATAGCTGCCGGGCCAGGCGGTGAGGTGGCGCAGTGCGCCCCCGCGGGCCGCGAACAGGCCGACCCGCAGCTGGTCGTCGGTGGCGCCGCAGACGCCGAAGACGGCGAGCCGGGTCTCCGTGCCGGCCTGGACGACGCGCACCTCGTCGGGGCGCCAGTCGCCGACCGCCCACAGCGGGTCGGGATCGCCCCACAGGAGCTGGGCGCCTACGGGGAGGACCGTACGGGCCTCCCCGGTGGGGGCCGGTCCCGTGGCGGTACTGCTCCACCCCACCAACCAGCGCATCGCCGCCTCCACCCTGTTCGCCGCCGCCGGGCGGCCCCCGTCCGTCCGCCGAAACGGAGGCCCGCCCACCTCCAGGGACGCCCCTGATGGTCGGCAGGGTGGACCGGACCGCCGCCCCGCACAGCGGATCTCCATGCCGTTGCCAAGCTGTTTTGCGGACCATGCTGCCACGACAGCGGCTTCTGGGAGGCGTCAAGGAGCGCCTGTGTACAGGGGTGTTCGGAAGACGTTACCGAGTGCGGGCGGGTCGGGGGCCCGGGGACGAGTTCGGGCCCGGTGGTGCACGGTGGGGGCCTCGGTGGTGTAGGAAGGGCGCTTCCGGCCCGCTCCGCCCGAGCCTCCACCCACTCGTCACCCACTCGCGGTCCGGTTCCCGGCCCTGCTCCGACCCCGGCCCGACCCCGGTTCGCCCCGACCTGCCCCCAGCCCGCCCCCGGCCTGGCCCCGTTTCGACCCCGATCCGGATCCCGAAGGCAAACTCCCGTACGTCGATTTTCAGCCAAAATCTGCGCCGGACACCGCCGTTGGCCCCATAACCGGCCAGGCCCTCCGGGAGGCGGCCGATCACCTTCCGGGCTCGCCCCCTCGAACGCCCGGACACCGCCCCCGGGACGCCGCACCGAACGGCCGGGCGCCCGCCCGGACACCGCCGGGATCAAGCGAACGCCCGCCAGGCCGCCCCGGCGGGCCTCTCCCGCACATGCGACAGTCCGGGAGGCGGGACTCGCCCCCCGGACCGGACCGCCACCCGCGGGGAATGAGGCGGCGGTGTCCCCCAGCCCACTGGATCCAGTGCAGCGGGCCGACCCACGCAGATCCCATGGAAGCGCTCCCGTACCAACCCGGCCAGCGCGCACACACGGGCGCACGACAACACGTACCCGGAGCACATGCCAAACCCCCTGCGGCCGCTTGGACTTGAAACCCGCCATCCGGGACATCGGGCCTTAACGGTAGGGATTCGGCGAACTACTCTGGGTGGACGCGTGCCCCGGGGTACCGGGGCTGCCGTCGCTGTGTCGAGGGGTGCGCATGTCAAGGGATATACGCGGGCCGAACGAAAAGCTCGGCACCGTTCTCGCCCTCGCGGGGATCAGCAATGCCGGGCTCGCCCGCCGGGTCAACGACCTGGGGGCGCAGCGCGGGCTGACACTTCGCTACGACAAGACGTCGGTGGCCCGGTGGGTGTCCAAGGGCATGGTGCCGCAGGGCGCCGCGCCCCACTTGATCGCGGCCGCGATAGCCGGGAAGCTCGGCCGTCCGGTGCCGCTCCACGAGATCGGGCTGGCCGACGCCGACCCGGCCCCGGAGGTGGGCCTGGCCTTCCCGCGCGACGTAGGCGCCGCGGTCCGGTCCGCGACCGAGCTGTACCGCCTCGACCTGGCCGGACGCCGCGGCGGCGGGGGTATCTGGCAGAGCCTGGCCGGATCCTTCTCGGTGAGCGCGTACGCGACGCCCGCCTCGCGGTGGCTGATATCCCCGGCCGACAGTTCCGTCGCACGCGAAGCACCTGACCTGCGGGAGGTACGGGACGGCAACGGCGGGGTGGGAAGAGACGGTGCCCCCGGGACGGAGGCCGCGCCCCTGCACGTCGGCCACAGCGACGTCACCAAACTGCGGGAGGCCGCCGAGGACGCCCGCCGCTGGGACTCCAAGTACGGAGGCGGCGACTGGCGCTCCTCGATGGTGCCCGAGTGCCTCCGGGTGGACGCGGCACCGCTGCTCCTCGCCTCGTACAGCGACGAGGTGGGCCGGGCGCTGTTCGGGGCGACCTCCGAACTGACCAGACTCGCCGGCTGGATGGCCTTCGACACCGGGCAGCAGGAGGCGGCCCAGCGCTACTACATCCAGGCGCTGCGCCTGGCGCGGGCCGCCGCCGACGTGCCGCTGGGCGGATACGTCCTGGCCTCGATGTCACTCCAGGCGACCTACCGCGGTTTCGCCGACGAGGGCGTCGACCTGGCGCAGGCCGCGCTGGAACGCAACCGCGGCCTGGCCACGGCCCGCACGATGAGCTTCTTCCGCCTGGTGGAGGCCCGGGCACAGGCCAAGGCCAACGAGTCGCGCGCCTGCGAGGTGGCCCTGAAGGCCGCCGAAGGCTGGCTGGAGCGCTCCCGCGAGGGCGACCCGGACCCGTCCTGGCTGGACTTCTACTCCTACGAACGCTTCGCCGCCGACGCGGCCGAGTGCTACCGGGACCTGCGGCTGCCCCGCCAGGTACGCCGCTTCACGGAGCAGGCGCTGTCCCGCCCCACGGAGGAGTACGTCCGCTCGCACGGGCTGCGGCTGGTCGTCTCGGCGGTGGCCGAGCTGGAGTCCGGCAACCTGGACGCGGCCTGCGCGGCCGGCACCCGGGCGGTCGAGGTGGCCGGACGCATCTCGTCGGCCCGTACGACCGAGTACGTACGCGATCTCCTGCACCGCCTGGAGCCGTACGGGGACGAGCCCCGCGTCGTGGAGCTTCGCGAACGGGCGCGTCCGCTGCTGGTCGCGCCGGCGTAGGGCGGGCACGGGGTGCGGGGGTGGGTGCGGGGGCGGGTGCGTCTGTGGGGCCGGGCATCGATACGGGTACGGACTTCGCTACGGGGGCGAGCTTGGATACGGGGCGAGCTTCGCTACGGGTGCGGGCGCACGTGACATGGGAGGCCACGACCCGGCGCACGGCCGCGCTCTCACCCCTCTCCCCGCGCTCCCGGCCCATTGTCAGACCCCCGGGTCATGATGGGATACGTCTGATTCCAGGGGTTCCAGGGGAGGTGCTGTGACGGCGTACGACTGCGACGTGCTGGTGATCGGTGCCGGCATCGTCGGACTCTCGACGGCTTACGCGATCACGCGCGCCGCTCCCGGCACCCGCGTGGTGGTCCTGGAGAAGGAACCAGGCCCCGCCCGGCACCAGACCGGCCGGAACAGCGGCGTGATCCACAGCGGCATCTACTACCCGCCCGGCTCACTGAAGGCCCGCTTCGCGCTCCAGGGCTCGGCGGAGATGGTCAAGTTCTGCCTCGACCACGACATCCCGCACGAGGTCACGGGCAAACTGATCGTCGCCACCGACCGCTCCGAGCTGCCCCGCCTGCACAGCCTCATCCAGCGCGGCAGGGAGCACGGCATCCCGGTCCGCGAACTGGGCCCGGCGCAGCTCGCGAGGTACGAGCCGGAGGTCAGCGGCCTGGCCGCCATCCATGTCGGCACCACGGGCATCGCCGACTTCGGAGCGGTCGCCCGGCGCTTCGCGGCCCTGGCCACGGACGCCGGTGCCCACATCGCGTACGGCAGCGAGGTCACCACCATCGGCCGCCGCCCCGGCCGCGTCGCGGTACGCACCTCCGCCGGTACGGTCTACCGCGCCCGCACCCTGGTGAACTGCGCCGGCCTGCACTGCGACCGCATCGCGCGCCTGGCGGGCGACGCGCCGCCCATGCGCATCGTCCCCTTCCGCGGCGAGTACTACACCCTCGACCCGGCCCGCGCCTCCCTGGTACGCGGCCTCGTCTACCCGGTCCCCGACCCCGCCTTCCCGTTCCTCGGCGTCCACCTCACCCGCGGGATCGACGGCTCCGTCCACATAGGTCCCAACGCCGTCCCCGCCCTCGCCCGCGAGGGGTACACCTGGCGCACGGTCCGCCCCGGCGAACTGGCCGGCACCCTGACGTACCGGGGCTCCTGGCACATAGCCCGCCGCCACTGGCGCTACGGCACCGGCGAGCTGCACCGTTCCCTCTCCCGCCGCGCCTTCACCGAAGCCGTGCGCCGCCTGCTGCCGGCGATCCGTGAGGAAGACCTCCGGCCGTCCCCCGCCGGGGTACGCGCCCAGGCCGTCCTGCCCGACGGCACCCTCGTCGACGACTTCCTCATCACCGAATCCCCCTCCGCCGTCCACGTCCTCAACGCCCCGTCCCCCGCGGCCACGGCCTCCCTGCCGATCGGCAGGGAGATAGCCGAGCGGGCGCTACGGATGCTGGAGGCGGCGGGGTGAGGCCTTCCGAGGGAGAACGGCCGGGGCCGGGGCTGGCGAGTGGCTGAGGCCCGGGGGTGTGAGCGGCGGGCTGAGACCGGTGGCCGGGGCGGCGGGCTGAGACCGAGGCCGTGAACGGCGAGCCGAGACCGGGGCCGACGGCGGGCTCAGCCCGACCCCACCCACCCGAGGCGCCCCAGCTGCCCTGACACGGCGACCTCGGCACCCTTCGTTGCAGTCCCCACCGCCATCCCACCGCCCACCCCCATCTCCACCCCGCCCGTAGAATCGACCCACTGTGTCCGAGAACCCCGCCACCCCCGAATCCGGTCCCGCTCCCGAATCCGGCCAGGCCGCCGGAACCGGCGCCGCCGCAGGGCCCGCCGCAGAGCCCGGCGCGCAGACCGAAGCGCGCCCGGAGCCCGCTGAGGGCACCACCCGCGCCCTCTGCACCCCCAGCACCCCCATAACCCCCCATGTTTCCCCCACCCCCAAGGCGATGTTCCCTGACGGCTCGGGCCCGGCGGCCGACCCGGCCGGTTCGCATCACGAGCGGCGGATCCGTTCCTTCCAGCCGCGTCGCAGCCGGGTCTCCCCGGGGCAGGCCGACGCTCTGCGGCGCCTGTGGCCCAAGTGGGGTCTGGACATCGACGGCCTCTCCCGGATCGACCTGAACGAGCTGTTCGAAGGCCGCCCGGTCGTCCTCGAAATCGGCTTCGGCATGGGGGAAGCCACCGCACAGATGGCCGCCGCCGACCCGGACACCGGCATCCTGGCCTGCGACGTCCATACTCCGGGCCAGGGCAATCTGCTCGGTCTCGCGGAGCGCAACGGCCTGTCCAACATCCGCGTGGCCAACGGTGACGCGATCATCCTGCTCCGCGAGATGCTCGCCCCCGCGTCCCTCGCCGGTCTGCGCGTCTACTTCCCGGACCCGTGGCCCAAGAAGCGGCACCACAAGCGGCGCCTGATCCAGCCCGAGTTCCTCTCCCTGGTCACGACCCGGCTCGCCCCGGGCGCCCTGGTCCACTGCGCGACCGACTGGGAGCCGTACGCGGAACAAATGCTGGAAGTCCTCTCCGCCGAGCCCACCCTCGCGAATGAGCATTCCGGCTATGCCCCCCGCCCGGACTTCCGCCCCTTCACCAAGTTCGAGGGGCAGGGCCTGGACAAGGGGCACGTCGTGCACGACCTCCTCTTCCGGCGGCTCCCGGCATAGTCCGCGCCGCGGTGGTTAGGGTCGATGGGTGAATCCACCGCAGCCGCCTCCGCTTCCGCCGAAGCCGGCGTACGCGCCCGACCCGCGCTACGCCGCCCCCGCCGCGTCGCCCGCGGCCGCGCAGTGGCATTACGCACCGCGCCGCCGCCCGGCGCCCTGGCACAGCAGGACCGCGCGCGCCATCGCCCTCTTCTCCCTCCTCGCCCTCTCCGGCGTGATCATCCTGGCGATGGTCCGCCAGCAGACGGGTACGCAAGGGTTCCTCGTCGGCCTCGGCCTGGCCGTCTTCCCCGTACCCGTCCTGATAGCCGGCTTCTGCTGGCTGGACCGCATAGACCCCGAACCACGCCGCAACCTGATCTTCGCCTTCGCCTGGGGCGCCTGCGCCGCCACCCTCGTGGCGATCCTGGCCAACGGTTTCGCCACGAACTGGCTGGAGAACAACCTCTCCACCCTCTCCCCGGACGACGCCCAGACCTGGGGCGCGACCGTCTTCGCCCCGATCATCGAGGAGACCGTCAAGGCCGCCGCGGTCGTCCTGCTCTTCCTCTTCCGCCGCCAGAACTTCGACGGCGTCACGGACGGCATCGTCCTGGCCGGCATCACGGCCACCGGCTTCGCCTTCACCGAGAACGTGCTCTACCTGGGCAACGCCTTCGGCCAGGACCAATCCCTCGGCCACACCGGCCTCGACTCCCTGACCGCCGCGACCTTCTTCGTCCGCATCATCCTGTCGCCGTTCGCCCACCCGCTCTTCACCATGCTCACCGGCCTGGCCTTCGGCATAGCCGCCACCAGCTACCCCCACCGCCGGCCGCTACGCCTGGCCCTGCCCTTCGTCGGCCTGGCCACCGCCGTCCTCCTGCACTCCATCTGGAACGCCGCCACCAACCTCGGCGACCTCGGCTTCCTCACCGTCTACGGCCTCTTCATGCTGCCCGTCTTCGCGGCCGTGACCTGGCTCGCCGTCTGGGCCCGCCACCGCGAACTCCTGGCCCTGCGCACCTACCTCCCCCCGTACGTCAGCACCGGCTGGCTCTCCCCCACCGAACCGATCTCCCTGTCCTCCCTCAAGACCCGCTCGGTGGCCCGCACCATCGCCCGCCACACATACGGCCCCGCCGCCGCCCGCGCCGTAACGGAGTACGCCGCCGTAGCCACCTCCCTCGCCTTCCTCCGCCGCCGAGCCCACCGCACCGGCCCCACCCCAGACTTCCCCACCCAGGAACGCGCCCTCCTCCAGCATCTGTGGCACCACAGGCCCGTGGCCCACCCGGCCCTCCTCCAGGCTCTGCATACGACGCACCGGCCAGTGCCTCCCGTGCGCCCCGCTCAACCTCGGACCCACCACCGCACCTGAGCCCACGTGGTTGGCCATGTCTCGGACGCGGGAAATCCGACGGCCCATCCGAACCGACCCGAAGCATGGGCTCCACACACGTCGTGAAGTGCCTGTGTGGAGCCGGTTCAGGCTCGCAGGCGCCATCACTTGACGAACCGAACGGCTAGCCTCTGGGTCGAACAACCAACCAATGGTTGAGACCAGCCATGCTCCAGGGGGTGCCATGCCCGCTTCGTTTATCGCTTCTTTGTGCGGCTATCGCGAAGGCCGCCCGAATACTTCCGACAAAAACGACAAGGGGTCCATCGAACTCGGCAAGGTCTTCTTCGACGCGATGGGGATTTCACCGGAAACAGACATCCCCACACAACCCGTCGGCAACCTGATGGCACAAGAGATGACAAGAGACTTGCAGGAGTTCCTGCGAATCGAAGCAGCGCATTTGGAAGTCGTACCCGAACACCCCTTCACGACCTTCGAACAGTTCTCTCATCTCAACGCCACGCGCGAGCTGCGCGGCGACATGACCCAAGAGGTAATACGCGCCACCAATGCCCTTCGCAACATCACCGCGAACTTTGAAATAGAAGAAGAAGCCCGCGAGCAACTGAACAGGCATTTGCTCAATGTGAATCAAGAAATACGTACGACCGAAGAACGACGTCGAGAGCTGCTGGATCTTCTGGGCGAAGAGTCTCTCCTGAAGCTGGACGTCACCGTGGCGCGAAGCGTCCACAACCCCTTGACCGGCGCCCACCTACAGCACCTTGTCGCCGGCCTGTCGCTCAAGTGGTCGCTTCGCACGGACCGCGCTCAGGACTGCCGCAGCCAGGGAGCGAAGATGGCGGCACTCCGCCGAGGACGTATGCCGCACTTCGCAGCGGTCACCATGGAGCCCCGCCCCGCCATGCTGGCTCTGCTGGGACGCGGCTCCGGGGACATCGACTGTGTATACCACTTGAACCTCCCGGCCCTCGCCGATGCTGTCGACGAGTACTGTTCGGGCAGCCGACACAAGGCTCGCCTCGAGATCCGCGACAAGTTCCGACGCCTTCGCGATCAGCGTCGCCTGCGCGATTACGACGAGCTGCGCAGCTACCTTGCGACACTCTGAATACCCGGCCTGCCTCCTTCGGAAGTGGTGACCTCCCGTGGCCAAAACTCGTCCGGCGACCGACGCCACCACGCGAGAGCGCATGAGCAAGCAACGTTCACGGGACACTGCCATCGAAGTGGCCATTCGCCGCGAGCTGCACGCCATGGGCCTGCGTTTCAGGGTTCACCGACGTCCGCTTCGCGGCGTACGCCGCGAAGCGGACGTCGTCTTCGGGCCCACCAAAGTGGCGATCTTCGTAGATGGCTGCTTCTGGCATGGTTGCCCCGAGCACATGACGTGGCCGAAGAGCAACGATCAGTTCTGGCGCGAGAAGATCGAGGGGAACCGACGACGGGACCGGGACACCGACCACCGCCTCACGGAAGCCGGTTGGCTACCCATTCGCGTCTGGGAGCACGAGGATGCCTCTCAAGCAGCCGAACACATCCACGCTGCCGTGATGGCTCGACGCTCGCCCGGCTCGAAGCCACCAGGGACGACCGTCGGCTCCTCCATTCAATCTTGCACACATGGCTGATGGATCGCAGGGAATCAACGTGTGGCTTCCGGCCCTGCGGCTCATCGATCCGAGATGGGCCCTGTCGAGTGAGTTCAAGAGACAACCAGTGGCGACATTCCCTACATCGTTCCCGCACCTGGACGAGCGGCAGCGACGTCTGCCGGCGGGGGCAGCGACCCGGTGGCCGGGACGCGGCGGGACCCGAGCTGATCTGTCGACGGCTGAAGTGAGCGAGGCCACAGTCCGCAGAGGCGCGTGTGAACCGGAAGCCGGTGGAGCGCCGCTCGGGTGGGTGCGGTGTCCCGGTGGGCGGAGAAGAAGGCCACCGACGTGCGTTCCGGGCTCCGACCGGCTGCGCCGACACCGTCGGTGACCTGCTGTGCGAGGAAGGTCTTTGCCTGCAAGCACTGTCCGAAGCCCTCGTAAGGCGGAGCGGACGCCACGCGTCCGAGAAGCAGACAAGCTTCGCTATAAGATTTTCGCCATGAGCGAGCGCATCTGCCGGGACTGTGGACGAACTTCAGCTCAGGCCCCCTCACCACAGGTTGATCACATTCACCCGGTGAATGAGGCAGTAAGGCCGACGGAGAGAACCTGATCACGCTCTGCATCCGGTGTCACGGGGAGAGGGCGGCTTGCCCTCGCGGGCAGCACCCCGAAGAACGAGTGACTCGCCCCGGAGCAGCAGGGCGGACGTGTGGGGCGCATAGGAGTTCACGCGGCCCCGTCGAGGCCTGTGGGAGCAGAGGAGCACTGGTTTGTCAGTGGCCACGGGTACGCTCCCAGGGTGCTGCACTATCAAGTGCGGCTGCTTGGACCGCCACCCTGACGCTCTGGAGATCACGTGCAGCCAGTCAAGATCGTCGACTTGTTCGCCGGCCCTGGGGGCGTGGACGTGGCTGCGGAGGGACTCGGAGTACCCACGGTCGGCATCGAGTGGGATGCCGACGCTTGTGAGACCCGCCGTGCTGCAGGCCTGGGCACAGTCCAGGGCGACGTGCGGCGGTACGGCCCCGCCGACTTTCCGGACGCAGACGTGCTTGCCGGGGGCCCGCCGTGCCAGACCTTCACGGTCGCGGGTACCGGGGTGGGCCGGAAGGCTCTCGACGACGTCCTGGAGTTCGTCGAGCGAATGATTGCACGCGATGATCGCGAGGAGATCCTCAGTGATCTCGCCAAGCTGAATGACGAGCGAACCGGCCTGGTGCTGGAACCCCTCCGATGGATCTTGGAAGCCATCGACGTGCGCAAAAATCCGTACGAGGCAATCATTCTGGAGCAGGTTCCCGCAGTGATGCCCGTTTGGGAGGCGTACGCCCGAGCCCTGCAGGACGAGGGTTATTCGGTCGACCACGGCCTTCTGCTCACGGAGGCGTACGGCGTTCCACAAACGCGGAAGCGGGCGGTGCTGATTGCACGCTTGGGCAAACATGATGTGAAGCTGCCCGATGCCACGCATCGGACCTACCGCAAGGCGATTCCGCGTGACGCCGGCGACGCTGCGTTGGAGCCCTGGAGGACCATGGGGGAAGTGATCGAGCGGGCAACGCCCTTCGAGGTCATCTCGAACTATGGCACCGGCGGTGACCCGAAGCTCCGAGGGCGTCGGTCCTCGTCTCAGCCCTCTGCCACTGTGACGGGCAAGATTTTCCGCAACCGTGTCGTTTCGCTCGAAGGAGGAGCGGAACTCGATCGGTTCAGCCCCTCCGAGGCCGGACGCCTTCAGACGTTTCCCGCCGACTACCCCTGGTCCGGTCGCGATATCGGGCAGCAAATCGGCAATGCAGTGCCTCCGCGGCTGGCGGTCCATGTTCTGAGTGCCGCCTTCGGCTGGAACCCGCCGAGTGAGGAGCTCTTGGCGAAGCTTGACCGATGGCACCGCCTGCCGGTCCAAGCCGCGTCTCCCGTCGACGACGAGGTACTGGTGGGAGCTTAGCGGCACCCACACCTTTCGAGCCCGCTGTCCACTGGCCTCGACAGCTGAAGACCGCTGCGGTGCTCACCGTAGTGGCGGTCGGAGCGCTCTGTGTTCTCCCAGGGCGACAGGAGCAAAGCGTGGGCTGGTGCAAACAGGGTTGAGGCCCCGGACCTCCATTCCGGGACCTCGATCAGTGACGGAGATCAGTCGACGAAGCTCCCGCGTCAGTTTTGCCGCACCTTGGCCGCCGGCTTCTCCGCAGCGCCCTCCCAGGCCCCGGCGCGGGTGAAGTCAATGGCGGCGGCCTTCATCGCCTTCGTGGTGGTCCCGTCTGTGCCGTGGGTGACCCGCGCACCGCTGCTTCCCACCGCGTACAGGGCGTTGGTGCCGGTCCGGCACGTGGTCTCGCGCAGCTCGACCGTCCCGCCGGAAACCGACAACGCGGCCACTCCGGGCAGCGCGCCGAATCCGCTCCAGAAACCGCTCTTTTCCCCCTACCAAGGGGCCGGTTTGCCAAGCAGATCGGCAATGCGACTCCGTCGGTTCTGGCCGACGCGATCGCCGAACCCAGGGAGCCGTATGTCCCAGAAGGTTCAGTAGCGGATCCCGGGAGCCGGCACCAGGGGCTCATCCGGCTGGGCAACGACATAGTCGATTCCCTCGACGGACAGCCGGCGCCGACCATCCATTCTCGGCGCAGGAACCAATCTCGCCGCCACCCAAGTCCCCTTCTCGGGAACGGGTAGTCCCAATGCGTGCGCTACACGGGGGCTATCGTTCTGGTGCCCCAGAATCACCACGCCTTCCGCAGCGAGACGCCGGCGACTGTCACGAACACGCTTGGGGGCATCCAACTGCTTCCCCGTGGTCACAACTGCATTTCGATCTATTACGCGCCCTTGTACGCATCGAAACAGTTGATCCACACGGCTCTGGCCCGACGGTACCGACAACACAAGTGAAATTGTTTCCGCGTCCAACCCGAGCAAGAGGTTCTCTTGCAGCACGCGATCCTTGCACAGCCACCTGATACTCCGCCGCCCCGCGCTGGAGAGACTTCGCTTGTCGTCCTTATTTTTGCCGGCACGCAGAACATTTTCACTTATGCGCACCATGCCGACGTCAAAAGTGGATCGTTTGTCGTTCGCGGACATAAGCAAACACAGATACCCCATGGCCTCCCCTGGAATCATCCATTCACCTGACAGGGAGAACTTCGCATCCACCTCTATACCGGCTATGCAGTAGTCCATTTTCACGCCGCGCGGAAACCCGAACTGCGCCCGACAGACGATCTCCACCTTCGTGCCCAGATAGGTCTTCTCGGTCTTCTCCAGTTCCCGGACGTCGTAGCGCCCGGTGCGTTGACCGTCAAGGACTTCGTCGAGCGACTGCCGCATGACACTAGAGAAACGATTCTCCAAGTCGCTGCCGGCGGCTTCGAACCACTCGACGACTCGCTCGAGTTCGTCATCGACCTCACAGTTCCCCGGCAACGTCCCCTCGCTGGGGAGAAGAGCCTCCGGGACACCGAACAGTACGTCTTCGTTTGACATGACGCTAACGCTACGGCCAAGTACCGATTGCCCCCGCCTCGGAATCAGCCACTCCGGTCACATCAAACTGGGAAACGCCTGGATCCCTGCCCGCGCCTACCGTTCGAAGGGAATAAGTTGCTCACGAACAGCATTCACCTTCGCCAACTCCGGGCCGTGCTGCATGCTGGGTGATCTCCGCACTCCCGCCTCACGCCCAGGAGACCCGGCAGGAAACTACTTACTTCGAGCTTGTCGAGAGAATCTCGCCCGCACCTCTCCCCTGCGCGTCCTGCCGCGAAATGGGACTCAAACACTCCGTTGGAGATCCATGACTGGCTGGCGGCCTTGTGTAGCTATGCTCCTGGAGGCCCGCAGCCCCGGGCGGAAGCAAGCAAAGCCCAGCGTAAAGTCGAAGAACTGATCGGGTTGTCTCTGATGTGGAGGTACTGCTCATGGCTCGGGTGCCGAGTTCGTTGGTTGCTGTTGGTGGGCTCGTAGGTGGTTACGGCGTGGCCCGGTGGGCCAAGAAGCGGCCGCTTGGTGGGGTGGCGTTGGCGGCTGCGGGGGCTGTGGCGGCTCGGGAGTGGGAGCGGAAGGCGGGGAAGAAGGCTGCTGTGGCGTTGAGTGGGGCTTATGTGGCGGCGTTTGCCGGGTCGCATCCGTTGGCCAAGAAGGTGGGGGCCTGGCCGTCGGTGTTCGCGGTGGCGGGGGTTGTGGGGATCGCTTCTTGGGTGGTTGCTGATCGGCGCTGTAAGTAGGCCGACAGAAGGCAGAAGCAGAAAGGGTGGGCGCGTACACGGGTACGCGCCCACCCTTTTGCTTGGGTGTGGTCAGGCCGAGGCCTCGTTGAGGAGGGTGAGGTCGTCCTTGGTGAGGTGGAGGTCGGCGGCGGCCATGAGGGCCGGCAGTTGGTCGACCGTGCGGGCGCTGGCGATGGGGGCCGCGACCGTGGGCTGGGCGGCGAGCCAGGCGAGGGCGACGGTCGCGTGTTCGGCCTGGTGGGCTGCGGCGATCGTGTCGAGGGCGGCGAGGACCTTGCGGCCGCGGTCGGTGGCCAGGTACTGGGCGGCCTTGTCGGAACGGGCGCTGCTCACGTCGCTGTCCGGGCGGTACTTACCGGTGAGGAAGCCCGACGCGAGGGCGTAGTACGGGACGGCGGAGACGCCGTGGCGGGCGGCGGTGTCGGCGAGGTCGCCTTCGTAGGTGTCGCGGGAGACCAGGTTGTAGTGGGGCTGGATGGCGACGTAGCGGGCCAGGTTCTCGCTGGCGGAGAAGGTCAGGGCCGCCTCCAGGCGCCGGGCCGAGATGTTGGAGGCGGCGATCTCGCGGACCTTGCCGGCCTTGACCAGTTCGTCGAGGGCCGGGAGGAAGTCGGAGACCTCGAGGGACTCGTCGTCGTAGTGGGTGTAGTAGAGGTCGATGTGATCGGTACGCAGGCGGGTGAGGGAGGCGTCGACGGCGGCCTTGATGGTGGCCGGGGCCAGGCCCTTGAGATCCGGGTGGGCGCCGACCTTCGTGGCGATGACGACCTCGTCGCGGTTGCCGCGGGAGGCGAGCCAGTTGCCCAGGACGGTTTCGGATTCGCCGCCCTTGTTGCCCGGCACCCAGGCCGAGTACACGTCGGCGGTGTCGATGAAGTTGCCGCCGCCGGCGACGTACGCGTCCAGGACGGCGAAGGACTGGGACTCGTCCGCGGTCCAGCCGAAGACGTTGCCTCCGAGGGAGAGCGGCGAGACGGACAGGGAGCCGAGGGTCTTCTTGTTCGCAGTCATGATCTCTCAACTTAAGACGGTGTCTCACGTGGCGGTCTTGGCGAGTTTCTTGTAGCAGATCATGACTGCGGCGAGCCCGAGGAAGGCGAGGAAGTGGCTGCCCTTCCGT
>NZ_JBVIQN010000064.1:0-24196 GCF_055577005.1 Streptomyces sp. NPDC033221
GTCGACCGCGGCGTCGTCCGACTCCAGCAGGCCGGCTCTGCGGAGTTCCGCGAGGAGGATCTCGTGCAGGCGGGGCCAGACGCCGGCCTCGGTCCAGTCCCGCAGACGCCGCCAGCACGTCACCCCACTGCAGCCGATCGTCTCGGCTGGCACGTCCGCCCAGGTCACCCCCGTGCGCAAGACGTAGACGATCCCGCGCAGAGCCGCACGGTCATCCGCGGGCAGCCGGCCCGGATACCGCCGACGCCGCGGCGGGCGAGCAGGGAGCAGCGGAGCGATACGATCCCACAGATCATCAGGCACAAGATCATCCGACACGCCCAAAACTGTGCCGCCCATCAGCCCAACCGCCAAGGCCCCGAACCGAACTCATTCTGAAATGATCAGTTAAGGGAGTACGGCTTGGTCACCGTGTGGAAGAGGCCGATACGGCGCAGCAGGCCGCTGGCGATCCACGCGTGATCTGTTTGCTCCTCCTACCAGGTGGGGTCTTCTGCCAGGTAGGCAGATTCGAAGGGGGTCAACGCGGGTGTGTCCCACAGGGGGAGGAGATCGCGGTCAGGGCATGAGGCCCGGTGATCGCTTACCGCAGCCCACCACTGTTTGGGAGCCGGCCCGGGGATGGTGACGCGCGCGTCGGTGCCTGCCAATCCGAGGTGGACGCCGGCCGCATCGATCCCGAGGAGCCTGACCCCGGCGATGCCTCCCGGCACCCGCTCTTCTTTTTCGTCAGGCCCGGTGTACTGGGTGCGGGGTGGGCGCAGTAGTCGATCGTTCCGCCCAGCCGCTCGAACATAGCGGCCTCCAGGCGGGCCTGGTCCCGGCTGGCGGCCGGTACCGGGTCTTGCCCCTGAAGGGTTTGGAGGTGCTGGAGGCCGGCCTGGTGCCCGATGCCAGTGCACCGGGAGCGGTAGCGGGCCTTCTGCGTAAGGAGGTCTCCGTGACTCATCAGTGTTCCTGAACTGCCGACCGTCCGGCCCGGTCCGCTCAGGTAGGTGCGAACTAGGTTGGGTTGTGCAGCATGAGGTCGGGGCCTGGCTCCTTCGCATCCGCCGTAAGACATCGGGGCTTCTGGCCGGAGAGCGCCCTGCGGATGCTGGCCCACCGATGGGGCCGTCTAGCAGTGTGCCGTCAGGGCAGCCCGCGGGTACGGGGCTGACTGGCCGCTGCGACAGCTCATTCATTCGTCTGGAGGACGTGCCAACAGCGCTGCTCTCTGCGCCCGGTTCGAGACGGCATCGCATCCGAGTGCGCGTGGTGGGCCCAGTGGCCGGGTCCGATTTCTCGCTCTCGGTGCGGGTCCAGCTGCTGGGGGGGGGCGGCGCGTACGTTGGTCGTCCTCACGCACAGGCGCACGGACTGCGTCCCGACATCTGGCCCGGTGACTTCTCCGTCTACCCGCCGACCGGTCCGGCCGCGCCGATCGCCTGGGCACACGCCGACGCCCACGGACAGCTGGCCCGTGGGCGTCGGCGCACACAGGGGTCAGCTCTCCAACATGGCCTGGAGGTCGCGCAACGTCAGCTCGTTCGTGCCGCGATCGGCCGCGCTGCTCTGCGTCCAAGCGACGATCGCCGGATGCGCCTCCTCGTAGCGGGTGCCGGCGGGCGTGGTCCCTCCGTCGTTGCGGGCGATCTGGGTGAGGTAGGCAGCCAGGGCGTGCGGGCCGCCGCCGCTGTAGCCGAGGTTGTAACCGACGGCGTGCTTCTGCGGCAGGATCGACAGGAGACCCTTGTCGGTCCGAGCCCAAAACAGGCCGCGGCCGGTGATGAAGCTGCTGAAAATGTCGTCAGGGCGCAGTTCAAGCGGGGCGTACGTCTGGTAGACCCACCGGTCCGTGCCTCCCTTGCCGACGTGCTCGGCTACGACGGGCAGCCCGAACTCGGGGTCGTAGAAGGCCCGGCGGCACACGCAGCCCGATCCGGAGATGGCCGCCGGCCTGTTCTTGTCCTCCGAGACGCACGGGTGGAACAGCGACGGAATGTTCGTCGGCTCCACGAGTGTGCAGTGCATCGCGTTCGGCTCGCAGCGCTTCAGCCTGCTCAGCCACTCCTGGAAGTGAGGAGTCACGGTCTGGGACGCCTCGATGTCCAGCTCGGCGTTCAGTGACGACGAGGCGATACCGAGGCGGGCCTCGGTATAGAGGACGAAGTGCAGGTAGCCCTTCTCCGGGTCGCTCAAGTTCAGGTCTCGTGGCTCGAAGGTCAACGTGGCGCTCCAATTCGGTCAAGGGTCCCCCCGTACCGGGTGCCAATGCCCCGATTCTCAGTCCGGTCCGCCGGGGCTCGCGAGTGAAGTCGCCAATCGGCCACGCGCTGGCCGATTGGCGTCCTCATCAGTGATTGCGGCCCGCTCCCCTGCCCTGATCAGGCCGGGGCGTGTGGTGCTGCTGGCTGGCAGGGTCGGCCGCATCTGCGGCCGGCTGCTGCGGCTGCGGTCCGTCGGCGATGGTGCGGCTGAGGGCTTCGACGGCCTGAGTGAAGGCGGCCAGCCGGGCGAGGTTCTTGGGTGTGTACAGCCACGTCGCG
The DNA here is from genome assembly GCF_055577005.1 of Streptomyces sp. NPDC033221. Lineage (NCBI taxonomy): Bacteria > Bacillati > Actinomycetota > Actinomycetes > Kitasatosporales > Streptomycetaceae > Streptomyces > Streptomyces sp. NPDC033221. The sequence continues at coordinate 2,529 of NZ_JBVIQN010000064.1, forward strand.
GGATCGGTCGTACGGCCCTCCAGGTACTCCTCGGGCAACGCGGCCTGCTGATGGACGTGCACAGCGGCGGCCCGCTGCGCCGGGGTGAGCCCGGCGTCCCGGTCCGGGTGGTCGACGGCGTGCGGCGCGGCCGCCGCCTGGTCGTGGTTGTGGTCGCCGGTACGCGCGGTGGCCGATGTGCTCGCGGGCGGGGCGCCGTCCCGCGCGGCGGGTGCGGTGCAGGCGGTACGGATCGCGTTCTGCAGGGCGAAGCTGGCGACCCGGGCCCGCTCGTACCGGCTCGACTCCCGGGGCGGGGCGCCGTCGGTGCCAGCGATCCACCACCGGCGAGGCGCAGCGAAGTCGGCGGTGTAGGTGAGCTGGTCCGGCGCCGGGGCCCGGCGGCCCTTCTGCGACACGGTGACCTGACGGCAGTGCAGGGACAGGGCCGCGTCGGCGATGTAGTCGTCCAGGCCGCGCGTGAACGCACAGCCGCGCAGAGTCTCCAACAGGTGCCGGCGCGCTTCGGCCAGGACGTGGCGGCGAGCAAAGCACGCGCGCACCGTGAAGACGATGGCGACGACGTCGACGGCGGCGAGCGCAGTGTCCACCACCGGGCCCACCCGGGCCCGGATCAACTTCCCGGCCGCACGGCACCGCTCCAGCAACCCGTCGACCATCGCCTTGCCGAAGCGCAGGATCGCGGACGCACGCCACCACGCGCGCAGCTGTTCCACGGGCTTGGGGGTCTTCTTCGCCCGGCGGGTTTCCTGCGCCGCCCACCAGCCCAGGCCGTGGCGGCCGCGCTCCCCGGGCAGCCGCTTGTGCTCCTGGACGTACTCGTCGGTGAGGCGCTCCAGCACCGGCGCCATCTGCTCGCGGCGCGTGGCCGACCAGTCGATGAGCTTTTGGTCGACGCCGGCTATCTCCATGACGGGGCGCAGGCCCGGCGTCACCTCCCGGGGCACGGTCGCCAGCCCGAGCTCCTCGCACACCTCGGTCGTCATCGTGAGCGAATAGAGCGTCCCGGCCGCCGGGATGTGTTGGTAGAGGCGCCGGGTGTCAAGAGCGCCCCAGGTACCGTCCGGGCGCTGCGCCCGGTTGAGGACCAGACAGTGGTCATGGAGCAGGGGAAAGCCGTCGCGGTTGTCGAAGTGCCGCCACTTCGCGACCACCAGGCCCAGTGCCTTCGCGCGCTGACGGCCCGAGGACCACCGGGTCTCTGCGACCTCATCCTCGAGCCAGCGCAGCGCGGTGGCGATGGCCCGCTCGTGCGCACGCTCGATGACCCGCCGGGTGTGGTCGTCGCCCAGCGCCCACAGAACGATCAGGGACGCCTGCGCCCGGAAGGTGAAGTCGAGGGCGATCAAGGGGGTCGCCCCGCGTCGCTCGATCTCCTCGACCGGCTGGCCCAGGACGGTCGCCAGCCGGGCCGTCTCCGGGGCGGCGCCGTCGTCCAGGAGCTCGCGCTCGATCCGGTCGGCGTCCGGGTGCCGGAGCTGCCCGAAGACCAGCTCCATCTGCCGCTCGGTCACCGTCTGCCCGGCGGTGAGTCCGAGCGCGGCCAGACCGCGCCCCATCCACACCCCGGGCGGAAGCCCGGCCTTCTCCAGGGCGCCCTTCAGGGACTGCCCGACCGGACGATTGGCCGTCACCGAAGGCAACCCCGCGCACGTAGTAGCGCCACGCATTTCGTCTCTGGGCCTTCGCAACACTCAGCATCCCGGCAGCGAACACCGGCTCTGACCTGCGAAAAAAGCCCGATCCCGTGAGGCGGGCGGGTTTGCCGAAACTTCACGGCCGATCCCGCCTGGCGGGCGTCTGCGGCGCCGTCGCGCCCGTCAGGCGAACACCCCTTCGGGCCAGGCAAATGCTGCGCGGCACCCAGCCACACGCACCTCACACGCCCCGAAAACCACCAGCAGACGACTCCACCGTCGAGAAGCGCAGACCTACGTACCGCTCCCCCACCGACCGGCCGAAGACACACCACCCAGCACCACGGCACCGACTCCCTTCACCCCAAGAGAGACACCCACCGCCCCCGGCAACCCCGGGGGCTTCGTGCTTCCTGGAGGACCGACGTGCCGACCTACGAGACCCTGCCCCGCTTCACCACCGATCTGGACCGCCTCACTCCCGAACAGCGCCGCCGCTTCCGCCAGACCGTGGCGGCCTTCGTCGACGACCTGCGCACCGGCGGGCGCTTCCGCGCTGGCCTTCGCGTCAAGCGCGTCCGGCGCGCATCCGGCATCTACGAACTCACCTGGTCCATGGGCACTGGCCCCGCAGGACGCGCAACCTGGGAGTACGGGCCAGAGCACCGTCCCGGCACTCCTCATGTGATCTGGCGCCGCATCGGCGGGCACGACATCTTCGCCATCCCGTGAGCAGGCGGCAGCCGTGGTTCGACGGCAGCTCTCGATGGACCGGCCGGGCTGGTCACTCAGCGCACCAGCCAGCGGCTCCTATGGCAGGGGGTGGGTCCGGGTCAGGGCGTGGCCCGCCACCGGAAGACGTCGTCGCCGGCGGTGGTCAGCCAGGTGCCGTCGCCGAGGGCGATGGGGTCCGGAGATACCGGGAAGGGGTAGATGACTTCGCTGTGCAGCCGCAGGCTCTGGCCGTCGAGCAGGTAGTGGGTGGAGCGTTCGGGGACCCAGTCGTCCTGTTCAGCGACGGGGGCGAGCACAGTGTGGTCGTCGACGTAGCCGGGCCTCAGGACGAACTGGCGGCCGGTGCGGGGCAGGACCGTGGCCGTGACTTCGGCCGCCTGCCGGTAGCCCCCGGTGGAATCGGCCTCCCAGCGGGCGAGCGCACTCCCGCCCAGCGCAAGCTTGAGCAGGCTTGCGGGCTGATCAGAACTGCCGGTGAAAGGGGCGTCGAAGGTACCGCAGGGCGTCAGGGACAGGCCGTCGGGGCTGAGGGATGCCAGCAGGGAGAGGTATTCGTCCTGGCCCTGGGCGGCGGAGAGCAGGAGAGGGCTTGTGCAGGCGCAGCTCAATGTCGTGGGTGAACTCGTAGCGGGCACCGTCCGGGTCGGTGCGCGCGGTGAGCTGGTCGAAGTGGCTGTACTCGAAGCGGGTGGTGCGGCCGGCGGTGTCGGTGTGGCTGAGGCAGTTGCCTTCGCCGTCGTAGGTCCAGCTTTCTTCCGTGCCGTCCGGGTGGCGGCAGTGGGTGAGCAGGTTTTGGGGTGTCCAGGTGTAGTGGGTGGTCTGCCCGGTGGGTTCGGTCAGGTGCGTGAGGTGGCCGAAGGCGTCGTAGCGGCGGATGGTGGTGTGGCCGGCGGCGTCGGTGACGGTCAAGGGCAGGCCGGCGGCGTTGCACGTGGTGTGGATGGTGTGGCCGAGCGGGTCGGTGATGGTGGTCAGGTGGCCGCGTTCGTTGCGGGTGTAGTGGGTGGTGGCGCCGGTCGGGTCGGTGAAGGCCACGCGGTTGCCGCGGGCGTCGTGGTGCTGGCGCCAGGTGCGGTCGGCGGCGTCGGCCAGGATGCAGGGCAGGCCCAAGTCGTCGTAGGTGATGCGGGAGACGGTGCCGTCGGGCTGGGTGGAGGTCAGCAGGCGGCCGTGCGCGTCGTAGGTGTAGGTGGTGGTGCGGCCCAGCGGGTCGGTGGTCGCGGCGATGTGGCCGTCGGGGGTGTAGCTGGTGCGGCGGGTGGCGCCGGCCGGGTCGGTCTCGGCGATGAGCTGGAGCCGCTCGTTGATCCGGTAGTGGGTGGTGTGGCCCAGGGAGTTGGTGGCGGTGGTGCTGCGGTGGCCGTCCACGTCGGGGGCGGTATAGGTGTAGCGCAGGTGGCCTTCGGTGCCGCCCTGGGCGGTACACCGGCTGGCCGCGTCGCGGGTGTACTCGTAGTGGCTGCCGTTGGTGTCGGTCCAAGCGGTCATGCGGTGTGCGTCGTCGTACTCGAAGATCGTCGCGGTGCCGTTGGTGCCGGTTACCGAGGTGAGGTTGCCGTCCTGGTCGTGGCCGTAGGAGACCAGCAGCAGGTCGGTTTCCTCCTCGGACGCCGCGGCCAGGTGGACTTCGCTGAGGTGGCCGTGTTCGTCGGCGATCAGCCGCAGCTGGTAGCCGCCAGAGTGGCGCACGGCGAGCGGGCGGCCGCTGGGCCCGTTGTGACGGCAGGCGCTGTGTCCCACACAGGTCAGGTCGCTTTACGCGAGGGTCGAGAGTCCCTGTTGGGTCGCGTTGCAGCGAAGCATGTTGTCTCTTTGTCCTGCACGACTGCGTGACTGAGATCACGTCTGCGTGGGGGTGCTACGTCAGCTGGAACGATAGGTGAAGGTGTGGGTTCTGGCACAGGGGCCTTCCGTGTAGCGGGCGTTGGGGCGATCAGTGGTGCGGGTGGCCAGGGAACGTTCACGATTGCCGCTGACGGTGAGCAGCACGATCTGGGACAGGCGCGGAGCGCCTGAGCGGCGCATATCTTCGGCGTATCGAAAAGCGGATACGCGCCGGCAACACAGGGCCGACTTGACTGGTGTCATGTCCTACCGCGAACCAGCACCCCTGTCCCTCCCTGTGACGCTGACCGTCGCGCCGATCAGCGACGCCGAGCACCTGGCCTTCGTGCGGGCGCGTCGGTCGGTGAACTTTGTGCAGACTCCGGCGTGGGGGCGGGTGAAGACGGAGTGGCGCAGTGAGTCGCTCGGATGGTTCGACGGCGGGCGGCTTGTGGGGGCGGGGCTTGTCCTTCACCGGCCGGTGCCGGGGCTGTCGCGGTTCACGCTTGCGTATGTGCCGTGGGGTCCTGACATCGACTGGTCCGGGGACATCGGTGCGTGGCTCGACCCGCTGGCGGCATATCTCAAGGTCCGTGGCGCGTTCGCGATCCGCCTGTGCCCGCCGGTGCGGACGCACACCTGGGATGCGGCGCAGATCAAGGACGGCGTGGCCGATCCGGGGGTGGGGCGGCTCACCAGACTCCCCGACGGGCACGTCGATCCGACCGGTGCCGAGGTGAGCCGACGGCTCCGGGCGGCCGGCTGGCTGCCGCAGAGCCCTGAGGACGGGTTCGGGACCGGGCAGCCGCAGTTCACGTACGAGGTGCCGCTGGTAGGAAGGTCGGAGGACGACGTTCTGAAGGCTATGAACCAGCAGTGGCGCCGCAACATCAAGAAGGCCGCGAAGGCGGGGGTCGAGGTCACGGTCGGTGCCGCGTCGGACCTCGCGGCGTTCCACGAGCTCTACGCGCACACCGCCGCGCGCGACGGATTCACGCCGCGGCCGCCAGCGTACTTCGAGACAATGTTCGCGGAGTTGAGCGCCGAGGATCCCGGGCGGATCGCGCTCTATCTTGCGCGCCACGAGGGCGAGTTGGTGGCCGCCACGATCCTGGTGCGGGTCGGCGGACACGCCTGGTACGCGTACGGCGCCTCCTCGACGGCCAAACGTGAGGTGCGGGGTTCCAACGCGTGCCAGTGGGCGATGATCCGTGACGCCCTGGCGGCGGACTGCGACGTGTACGACCTGCGCGGCATCACGCCGACGCTCGACGCCGCCGATCCGCAGGTGGGCCTGATCCGGTTCAAGGTCGGCACCGGGGGGCGGGCGGTGCGGTACGTCGGGGAGTGGGATCTGCCGCTGCGACCGCTGGTCTACCGCGCCTTCGACCTGTACATGGGTCGGCGCGGGCGCTGAGCCCGCGCCGCACGGTTACCCGAGTGCGGCGGCCACCTCGTCGAGGCGGGCGCCGCGCGACGCCTTCACCAGGACGATGTCGCCGTCGGTGAGGTGCTCGCGCAGCCAGTCGACGGCCGCTCGGTTGTCGGTGAGTGCGATCGCCCGCATTCCCGCGGCGGCGGTGATGGGGCGGGCGGTTTCGCCGACGACGGCCACCAGGTCGGCGCGCGCGGCTGCGTATTCGCCCACTGCTCGGTGTTCGGCCTCGCTGTCGGCGCCGAGTTCGAGCATCGCGCCGAGTACGGCGATACGGCGGCGGCCTGTGATGGCTGCGAGTGTGTCCAGGGCGGCTCGGGTGGAGTCGGGGTTGGCGTTGTAGGAGTCGTTGAGCAGGGTCGCGCCGCAGGCCAGGGGGCGCAACTCCATGCGCCATTTGGACAGTGAGGCGGTGCTGAGGGCCACCGCCGAGGTGACCAGGGGGATGCCGGCTGCGAGTCCCGCCGCGGCGGCGGCCGCCGCGTTGAGTGCCTGGTGGGCGCCCACGAGCGGCAGCGCGACACGGGCCGAGGCGCCGGAGGTGCGTAGCGTGAAGGTCGCCCGGCCCAGGCGGTCGAGGACCAGGTCCTGGACACGCATGTCGGCGTGTTCGGCGCGGCCGAAAGTCAGGACCGGCCCGTCGGTCAGCGCACGCATCGCGACGACGCGGGGGTCGTCGGCGTTGAGGATGGCGGTGCCGCCGGGTGCGAGGCCGCGTACGAGTTCGCCCTTGGTCTGTGCGATGGCCGCACGCGAGCCGAACTCCCCGATGTGGGCCTGGCCGACATTGAGCACGACCGCGATGTCGGGTGCGACCAGGCCGGTGAGGTGGGCTATGTCGCCGAGGTGGCGGGCGCCCATTTCGAGGGCGAGGAAGCGGGTGTGCGCATCGGCGCGCAGCATGGTCAGGGGCACGCCGAGTTCGTTGTTGTACGAACCGTGGGTGGCGACGGTTGGCCCGGCGCCCGAAAGGACCACGGACAGCAGGTCCTTGGTGCTGGTCTTGCCCTGCGAGCCCGTCACCGCGACGACGGTCAGCCGCTCGCGCAGCCGGGCCATGGCGTGGGCGGCGAGTGTCTGCAGTGCGGCCGGTACGTCGTCGACGACGACTGTGGGGAGCGGTGTCGGCCGTGAACCGAGCACGGCGGTCGCCCGGGTGTGGCCGGCGTAGTCGTGGCCGTCGACGCGCTCACCGACCATGGCGACGAAGAGCCCGCCCGGTTCGCCGTGCCGGCTGTCGAGTACGGCCGGCGCACTCACTGTGACGGTCGCGTCACCCGTGACCCGGCCGCCGACAAGCGCGGCGATCTCGGCGAGGGCGAGGGGGTGCGGGGCGAGGGATAGCTGGCTCTGAGTCATGGCTCCAGTGAAGGCGGCGGGGTGTTGCCGGCGCGTATGTGGTTCTCGATACGCCGGCGATAGGTGGTGGGCTCTGGTGGGGTGCTCGCCCTCGCCGCTCGGCGTCCGGGGACGGCCCGGGGCTCCGGCCGGACCGCCGGAGCCTCGCCGTGTTCATCCCAGACTCACCTGTGTGATGGGAAAGTCGAAGTAGGTGTCCGGGTAGGGCTCGTCCTTGAGCGTGTAATGCCACCATTCGCAGGCGTAGGAGCTGAATCCGCTGGTCTCCATGATGGAGCGAAGGCGCCTGCGGTTGTCCGCCGCGGCCCGCGAGATTCCTTCCGCTCCGTGGTGCGAGACCGAGTCCATCAGATCGTGGTCGCCACCCATGGCGGCGAGGTCGCCGCTTTCCAGGTGGTACAGCGTCAGGTCGACGGTACTGCCGCGGCTGTGGCCCGACTTGGCGGCCACATATCCGTTCTCGAACATCTCGGGCCGGTCGATATTGGGGTAGTGGCGGTGCTTGGTGCGGCCGTCCTCCGGCTGCTTGGACCAGCGCAGGAAAGAATCCACGGCGCGTTGCGGACGGTAGCCGTCCCAGAGCAGCAGGCCGAATCCGTACGAGGCCGCCTCCTCTCGCGCGCCCTGCAATCCCGCACACAGAGCCCTGGTGCCGACGATGCGATTGGCCAGGTATCCGTTGACCGGTTTTCCGGTGAAGTTGTCCCAGGTGGCGTACTTGGCGTCCCAGCGGACCCCGGACATGTACTCGTCTATGAAGACGAAGTCGTTACGCATCGGCCTGCTCCGTCGGAGTCAGGGGCCGGTGCAGTGTCCCGGTCACCAGGCGGTCGATCACTTCAGACAGCGGAACCCCGGCGGCGGCCATCATCCTCGGATAACGGCTGTAGGAGGTCATTCCGGGGAAGGTGTTGACCTCGTTGAGGACGACCTGTCCGTCGTCCTTGAGGAACAGGTCCACGCGGGCGAGTCCGCTGCAGCCCAGGGCGCGGTAGACGGCCTTCGCCACTTCCTGGACGCGTGCCCGGGATTCAGCCGGAATGTCGGCAGGGACGATCGGCGTCGAATTGTCGGAGCCGGTCTCGGGTTCGTCCTCCTGGTGGATCCGGAAGAATCCATGGGACAGGGCGATGCGGTCAACTTCCCCCGCGGTCAGGTCCGTTCCGCCGCCCAGGATGGCGCAGCCGACCTCGCTGCCGACGACCGCCTCCTCGACCAGCACTTTCGTGTCATACCGCCGGGCGACGTCCAGCGCGACCGGCAGTTCTTCCGCATTCGCCACCTTGCTGACCCCGAAGGACGATCCCGAGCGGGCCGGCTTCACGAAGACGGGATAGGTGAGCCGGCCGGCGTCGATGTCCTCGCCCGCCGCGACCGTCCAAAAATTCGGCGTGGCGATTCCGGCGCCGGCGGCGACGACATAGGCGAGGGACTTGTCCATGCCCAGCGCGGAACTCTGGACGTCGCACCCCACGTACGGGATTCCGGACAGCTCGAGCAGACCCTGGATCGCGCCGTCCTCCCCGAGCTTTCCGTGCAGGACGGGCACCACGACATCCAGGCCGATCGTCTCGTACTTCCCCTGATCGAGGACGAGCAATCCGCGCACGCCGCGGTCCGGGGACAGCACGGCGGGCCGGTATGCGCCGCTCTCCCAGTCCGCGGCGGGGCCCTCGCAGAGTTTCCAGGCGCCGCTGCGCGTGATCCCGATGAAGTACGGCTCGTACGTGTCCGGGTCGAGGTTCCGCGCGATCTCCTGCGCGGACTTGATGGAGATGGGGTGTTCCTCCGAGCAGCCGCCGAAGAGGATTCCGACCTGAAGCTTGGCCTTAGACATGCTGATTCCTGCTTTCGAATTCCAGGCAGTTGGCGATCGAGTTCTCGACCATGTCGCTCAGGGCACGGTCCGTGTAATACGCGGTGTGCGGACTGATGAACGCGTTCGGCATTTCCTGCAGCCGCAGCAGTGGCTTGCTGTCGATGGGCGCGTTCCGTCGGTCGGCGTAGAACACGCCTTCCTCGCCCTCGACGACGTCGAGGGCGACACCACCCAGGCGTCCGTCCTCCAGTGCCGCGACCAGCGCGGTCGTGTCGATGAGGGCACCGCGCCCGGTGTTGACCACGAACGCGCCGGGTTTCATCCGCTGGATGCGCTCACGGTCGAGTAGGTGGTGCGTCTCGGCGTTGAGCGGCGCATGGAGCGTGACGACGTCGCTCGACCTCAGCAATTCATCGAGCGACACCTCGTCACCGGGGTCGCCAGCACGATTTCCGTACGCCAATATCCGGCATCCGAAGGCGCGGAGCCTTTCCATGACAGCCGTGCCGATGCGCCCCGTTCCGACCACGCCGACGGTCAGGTCGCGCAGCTCTTTCCCCCGTACGTCGTGCAGCCGGTAGTCGTGCACATCCGCGCGGCGGACGGTGGACTTGGCGTGGCGCACCGCCATCAACAGCATCATCACCGCGTAGTCGGCGACGCTGTCGGGGGAATAGCAGACGTTCCCGACGGAAATGCCGACGCGGCCCGCACAATCCACGTCGATGTGGTCGTACCCGATGCTTCTTGTGGAGATGTAGGAGACGCCGACTCGACTCAGCGCACGAAGTCCCCCCGGGGTGATCCGGGTCTTGTGTCCGACACTGATGCACCGGTTCCCGGATGCCAGGTGGACATCATCCTCCGACACCGCGGATTCTGTGATCGTCAGCGTCACTCCGAATCGGGGCGCCAGCTCACGGAACCGTGCGGCTTCGTCCCGCCCGCATCCGAAAGCGGTGATTCCCAATGGTTCGCTGTAGGTCATGCCTCCATTCAAGGAAACCGAGTGTTGCCAGCGCGTATGCAGTTTTCGATACGGTGCCGATACGTTGTCAGCCCCCTTTGCCGGCCCGCGCGGTGTTCGCCGAGCAGGCCACCAGCCGGTCGCGGTGGCCGTTCGCGATGGACGGTGCCTCCCCGGCAAGCCGGGCCATGTCGGCGGCCGTCCAGGCGCGGCCGTCGAGCAGGGCTAGTGCTGTGACCGCATAGGTTCGCCGGGTCCATGGTTGGGCACCGGTTACTGCGGGTTGGACGTCGGGCTGTGGCACGATGCCGCGATGATCACCTCACCGATCCCGCCCGTCGTTCCCGCAGGCCACCTGGCCCAGATGGAACAGCCCGTGTTGGCTCTCCCCAGCGGTCTTGAGCTGCGTCCCTGGCACGTCAGCGACGCCGACGCTTTGGTAGCCGCCGCCCAGGAACCGGCCATTCGCCAGTGGAACCGGCTCGTCGTAACGTCGCAGACGGAAGCACGCAAGCGGATCGAGCGCATGCACGAGCGTTGGCAAAACGAGCAGAGCGCGATATGGGCCATCGCACGGCCCGACGGCGGTCAGGCCGTGGGCTTGATCGGTTGGGGTGACATCGACCTCAATGGCGGCAGCGCCGAAATCCTGTACTGGATTCTGCCCGCAGGACGCGGTCGCGGCACCATGGTCGAGGTCATGAAGCGGGTGTCCCAGTGGGCGTTCGATGAACTTGGTCTGCACCGTCTCCGGCTGTGCCACTCAGTAGGCAACCCGGCGTCGTGTCGAGTAGCGGAGAAGGCTGGCTTCTCCCTCGAAGGCACGATGCGCAGCGCCTTGCTGCACGAAGACGGGTGGCACGACGAGCACCTTCATGCCATGCTCCATGGCGACATCTGATGCTGTGACGGGTGGTCAGGCTGCGGTTTGTAGCGGGCTGCCGCCCCAGCGGACGCCTCGTTCGCTGCGCATGCGGGCGCGTCCGCGTCGTTGGGCGGCCAGGACGTCTGGGTGGCGGGCGTTGTTGTTGCGCCAGCGGAGGTAAGCGTGCAGGGCCCGGGTCTGCACGGTGTGGTTGGGGTGGTGGGAGTTGGCCGGGGTGAACTGCCGCAGCGGTCCGAAATGGGCCTCGAAGGGGTTGGCCCAGGACGCGTAGGTGGGTGTACAGCACAGTTCGACCTTGTTCCTCGCCGCCCACCTGCGGATCTTCCAGTTCAGGTGGGCGGAGAGGTTGTCGAGGATCACGTAGATCGGGCCGCCGTCCGGACGGGCTGCTCGGATCGACCGCAGGGCGGCCCAGGTGTGGTCGATGCCCTTGCGGCGATGGTTGACACCCCACAGCGTGTCATCGCCGACGGAGTAGCAGCCGTGGAAGTAGGTGATGCCGTGGGTGCGGCGGTAGGTGGCGGGCAGCCGGTCGGGCCGGTTCTGTTCGGCCCAGCAGGAGCCGGCGGTGAGGCGGATGCCCAGCGGTCCGAACTCGTCGAAGGCGAACGTGCGGTCCGGACGCTCGTTGACCGCGTACTCGATCCGCTCCAGCTTGGTGTCGAAGGCCGGGTCCGGGGATTCCTTCCAGGTCTTCGTCCGTTGGAAGGTGCTCCCCCGGCGGGCCAGTAAGCACCGCAGTGCCTCACGGCCGATCCGGACGGGCCTGGCGATGTTCCGGCGCAGGTGATCGACCAGTTTGCGGACCGACCAGCGGGTGAAGGGCTTGCCCAGCACGGTGGGCCGGGTGGTGGCCGTCTGGATGACGAAGTCCTCGTCGTCACTGCTCAGCAGGCGGGGACGGCCTCCCGCCCACTGAGGGTTGAGGCATGCGAGCCCGATCTCGTTGAAGCGGTGGATCAGGTCACGGACGGTGTCCTCGTCGGCCTGGACCAGACGCGCGATCACCGAGACGGTGCTGCCGCCGGCCGAGGCCAGCAGCATCATCGCCCGCCGAAACCGTACCGAGCTGGTACTGCCCCGCCGAACGATCTGCTGGAGCTTCTGCCCTCCAGATCCGTCAGCCTCCGGACCCTGACCGGTGGTGCCATCCCGCCTCCCCTGCTGGTTGAAAGCGATATCGCTTCCAGCCAGCACAACGAGCAACCCGGTGAACCTATGCGGTCACAGCACTAGACACATGGCGGCGTTGGTGCGGTCCGTCGGGAGGGCACCCAAGGAGACTAGGCCGGGCTCTTCGTGAAGGTGTCGGTGCTGGTCACCCGGCCGTAGTCGGCGGGCGACGCTTCGACGCCGGCCGAGGGGCCCTGACCTCAGCGTCCTGGCCTATGACGGACGAAACCCACCGTGTGATCCGGCCGAGAGCATCCTGCACTTCGGCATGCTCGTGGTCCTGTTGGCCACCGAGAACGGCGACGAAACCGCCAACGTCGCCCCGATTCGCTCTGCTTGGGCCCTGGGCCAGAATGTGGTCCTTGGCCTCGGCGTAGCGAGCCGGACGCCGCGCAACCTCGCCGTACGCCCGAGCTGGTGCTCAACGTCGCCGTGCCGGACCTCTGGGAACAGGTGGAGCGGCGTGTCCCGCTCACCGGGGTCGACCCGGGGCCGGAGAGCAGGCGCGTGGTGTACCGGCACGAACCCGACAAGTTCGCGCCGCAGGCTTCACCCCCTCCGAGGTCGATCTCGTGACCCCGCCACGCGTCACTGAGTACGTCCTACAGCCGGAGGCGTACGCCTGCGCCCTCGCCGGGTGCGGAGGGCGGTTGCTTCAGTGTCGAGTGCGAGACGCCGCGCGTCCATGCCGCCCCCCGGGGGCTGGAACCCGCTGATTGACAACTTCCGCCACTACCACGGCCTCTCCGCCGAGGTCGGACACGGCGTCCTGTCGGAGATCGCCGCTCGGACCGCGTGAGGTCGCCGAGGCACCGACCAGCGGCTGCAGTTTCGACTGGTCGCTGACGCCGGACGACGCCATGGACCAGGTCCAGGGACGCCGGGGCGACGAGCGGCGTCCTGAAGGCCGGAACGGCGTACGTCAGCCACGGCACGGACAGCCCGCGCAACTGGCGGAGCGGCTGGCCAGAGCACGCCTCTCGGGATCGCGCTCGCTGCCCGGCTTCGACCAGGATCTGCTGGGCCGGGCCCGCTTCTACAAGAATGCTCACGATGCCGCGCAGCACGCGTGGGACATCCGGCAGATCCTGGCGTACGTCGACACGGCCGCACCACCCGCATAGTCGGCGGGGCACGCATCACGACCGCGGGGACGTGCGTGCGGGCAGTTCCACCGTGATGCGCAGGCCGCCGGTGTCGCGCGGGGTGAGGGTGAGGGTGCCGTCGTGTGCGCGAGTGATGGATGTGACGATGGCCAAGCCGAGGCCGACGCCCGTCTGGTTGGCGTGGATACGCTCGGTGCCCCTCTGGAATGGTTCGGTGAGCGTCGAGACCAGGTGTGGAGGCAGTTTCTCGCCGGTGTTTTCGACCGTGAGTATCACGGTGCCGGAGTGGACGCCGGTAGTGACCCACACCCTGCCCTGTTCAGACAGATTGTGGACGATCGCGTTGTGCACGAGGTTCATGGTCAGTTGCAGCAGGAGCGCCGGCGATCCGCTCGCGGGGGTGATGTCGCCGCGGGTCTCGATGGTGACGCCGTTCTTTTCCGCGAGGGAGAGCAGCGTTTCGGTGGCTTCTTCCGCCATGAGGGACAGGTCGACCTGTTCGCGGGTGAAGGATCGCTGGTCGGCTCGGCTGAGCAAGAGCAACGCTTCAGTGAGGTCGATCGCTCGGGTATTGACAGCTTGGAGGCGGTCGAGGACTTCGCCGGTGTCGTGTGATGGATCGGTGCGGGCCACGTCGAGAAGTGACTTCGAGATGGCCAGCGGGGTGCGTAGTTCGTGCGAGGCGTTTGCCGCGAATCTCTGCTGCTCAGCGACGTGTGCTTCAAGCCGTGCGAGCATCGCGTCGAAGGCGTCGGCAAGTTCGCGGAACTCGTCCTGGCGGCCCGGCATCTGGATACGGTGCGAGAGCGATCCCGTAGCGGCCGTGCGGGTGGCGTTGGTGATGCGAGCCAGGGGGGCGAGCATACGACCGGCGAGGATCCATCCTCCCAGGAGGCCGAATACGAGGAGGAACGCCATTACTGCGGCTGCCGTTGGCGCGAAACCCTGCACGAAGTCGATGACCGGGTTTCTTTTCCATGCCCCCTGTTCGTTGGTTTGCAACCACCCCTGTTGCAGGAGGAACACTCCTGCGGCGGCGAGCGCCAAGGCACCGGCAAGCATGAGGAATCCGGCGTAGCTGAGGGTGAGCTTGATGCGGACACTCAATCCAGGCGCTCTATCCATGGTTCTCTCCCCCGTCTCCGGCCTGCGGCTATGCATCGATTCGGTAGCCGACGCCGGAGACCGTGGCGATGATCCACGGCTCACCGAGACGCTTGCGCAGTGCTGAGACGGTGATTCGGACAGCATTGGTGAACGGATCGGCGTTCTCATCCCACGCGCGCTCCAGAAGTTCCTCGGCGCTGACGACACCGCCCTCGGCGGCGATGAGGACCTCGAGTACGGCGAACTGCTTGCGCGTCAGCGCAACGTAGCGGCCGTCCCGGTAGACCTCGCGTCGGAACGGATCCAGCCGCAGCCCTGCGATCTCACGGACCGGAGGCCGGCTGTGGGCACGCCTGCGGTCGAGCGCCCGGAGCCTGAGGACGAGTTCCTGCAGTTCGAACGGTTTCGTGAGGTAGTCGTCGGCGCCGAGTTCGAAGCCGGATGCCTTGTCATCGAGGCGGTCGGCCGCGGTCAGCATGAGGATCGGCATGCCGCTGCCCGAGGCGACGATGCGTTTCGCGATCTCGTCACCGGAAGGTCCGGGGATGTCGCGGTCGAGGACGGCGATGTCGTATCTGTTGATGCTCAGCATTTTCAGGGCGATGCCGCCGTCGCCCGCAAGGTCGGCCGCGATGGCTTCCAGGCGCAGGCCATCGCGGATGGCTTCCGCCATATAGGGTTCGTCCTCGACGATCAGCACACGCATGCTCTCGATGTTACGAGCGGGCGCATATCGTCCGCGTATCAAAAACCGCATACGCGTCGACAACACCGTGCCACCGTCTATCAGTGCATCGCGACCGCCTTCAACGAACATCCCGGGAAGGCATGCGGGGGCCGTGACCTGCATGAACAGCACGATCTGCCCATCGACGAGCCTTCGATCAACGTCACCCTTGAGGGGGCCGTTGGTGCGGACGGCGAGGGAACACGGCAGGCTACACCGACGGGCTCCCTCGCCGTGTCCGGACCCGTCCTCGATGTGGCTCAGCTGCACGATCCGTACGGGGCCGTCCCGGGGCGGGCGGCGGGCAGACGGCGGACGTTGCCGAGGGCTACGGCCTGTTCCCGTAGACGCACGATCTCGTCGTGCTGTGCGGCCAGGCGCGAGACCGCGAGTTCCTTGAACGTGGTGAGCTCGGAAATGGTCTCGTCCCGCTGAGCCAGGCGTTCCTTGAACTCGGCGACCTGGGCCTTGAGTCTTTCGATCTGCGCGATCCGCGGGTCGACGACCTCTCCGGCCTCCTGCAGAGCACGAAGGTGCCGCTCGAACTCTTCGGCGAGGTGCTGGTAGGGGCCCGCACTGAAGTGTTCCGTGCGGTGGCCTGGGCCACATCTGCCGCACGGAAGACTTCAGTAGCCGACGGCTTGGCCGAACCTCCGGCCTGCTGACTAGCCCTAACGGCCACTTAGGTTCCCCTCACTGAAATCTTTCGTGCGGTGCTGAAGTCTTCGGTGCGGTCCGACAGCTCAGACACATCTACCGGCCTTCGCCCTATCGGCGATTCGTCTTAGGATCCCGCACAGCGAAGAAGTGGAGCCATCCTCCGGTGCTGTGTTGTACACCGCTGTGCCGTTCGATGTGAGAGTCGCAGAGGCTGGCTTAACCAGCAAAATCGCGGATGAAGGCCCCGGGATCGGGCGACAGGTCGACAGGCTCGAGGGTGGCGTCGGCTTCGCTCCACCAGACGGCGGGGACCTGCGGGGCCAGTTCGCGCAGCAGGCGGTGAATGACGCGGGCGGGAACGTCGAGCGGTTCCCGGTCCGGAAGGAGGAGGACTTGGTATTCGACTTGCCAGGAGAAGGGCAGCGTCTGCCCCTCTACGTGAATATCCAGGCTGACCACGTCGTCCGGATCGCCGCCGACTTCGCTACCGGGCCACAGTCGCGTGACGGTCTCGGTGAGCTGTTGGGCGGTGAACGGCCAAGTGGCGCCATTGTGCTGGTCCGCGCTCACGAAGAAGCTGGATCCCACGTGCGTGTCCTACCTTTCAAGGGTGGTTACTCTGGTCATTCGTAAGATCGGAGGGCCCAGGGGTTCTGGGTATGGCTGTCATGTGCGCGCCGTTGGCAAGGCTCAAAGGACTTGGCCGCCCGGAGCCCCGCGACGACTCGACCGCCAATTGGGAGACGCGACTCCGATCGCTGCTGTAGGACAACGTCAGCGAGGTCGTCTGCGGGTGACATGTGAGACGGCAAGCTGGCGGAGGTGGCCGTGCCCGAGATCTGGGCCGGAGTGGACATCGGCAAGGAACATCACCACTGCGTGGTGATCAACGCGGACGGTGAACGGCTGTTGTCGCGCCGCGTGTTGAACGACGAGACGGAGCTGCTCCAATTGATCGGCGACGTCTTGGCCATATCCACGGACGTGCTGTGGGCCGTCGACCTCAACCACGGCGGCGCCGCCCTGCTGATCGGCCTGCTTCTGAGCCACGATCAGCCCATGGCCTATCTGACCGGCCTGGCGGTCCACCGTGCCTCGGCCACCTACAAGGGTGAAGGAAAAACAGACGCGAAGGACGCCTTCGTCATCGCTGACCAGGCCCGCGTCCGCCGTGATCTCGGCCTGCTGCGGCCCGGCGACGAGATCACCATCGACCTGCGCACGCTGACCACCCGGCGCCTGGATGTGGTCTTCGACCGCACCCGGCAGATCAACCGGCTCCGTGCCCAACTGCTGGAGATCTTCCCGGCGCTGGAACGATCGCTGGACCTGGTCAACAAGGGGCCGGTCATGTTGCTGACCGGCTACCAGACCCCGGCCGCGATCCGCCGCGCGGGCGCCAAGCGGATCGGGACCTGGCTGAAGAACCGCAAGGTCCGCGGCGCCGCCGCACTGGCGAAGACAGCCGTGGAGGCCGCCCAGGCCCAGATGACGGCGCTGCCCGGCGAGAAGCTGGCGGCCGCCATGGTGGTCCGCCTCGCGAAGGGGGTGATGGCCCTCGATGAGGAGATCGCCGAGCTCGACGCCCTGATCGAGGCCAAGTTTCGCGAGCATCCGCACGCCGAGGTGATCCGCAGCCTGCCCGGCATGGGGCCCAAGCTCGGTGCCGAGTTCATCGCCGCGACCGGCGGGGACATGGACGCCTTCGGCAGTGCCGACCGCCTGGCCGGCTTTGTCGGCCTGGCCCCGAGACCCCGCGACTCGGGCCGCGTCAGCGGCAATCTGCGCAGGCCCAGGCGGTACCACCGCGGACTGCTGCGGTCGATGTACCTGTCGGCGATGGTCAGCATCACGACGTGTCCGGCATCGAAGGCGTACTACCAGCGGAAGCGGAGCGAGGGGAAGGGACACAAGCAGGCCCTGCTGGCCCTCGCTCGCCGACGCCTGAACGTCCTGTGGGCGATGATCCGTGACGGACAGTGCTATCAAGGTTCACCTCCCGTCACGGGAGCGGCTTGACATCACGATTGGGAAGTCCTTTCCGGGGCGGCTGCGGTTACTTGACGATACGAGTCTCGCCGGGTACTCCCTTGGCAGCGGGCATCGCGTCGTAATAAGCGCCTGCCTTTTCGTCGTTGGTGATGACTTATGTCGACGAGCCGTGTCTGTTGGGCCGGATCCGGCCGGAGGAGTGAGCATCTGACGCCGTGCCAGGTGTCCCCCTACTCCTCGTGGACCCAGCTCAGATGTCACGCCTCCAGGAGTTCCACGCCAACCTCATCGACCGCCTCCAGGAGGCCAAGGACCAAGGCTGGCTCGGCGAGGTCGCCGCCATCGAGACCACCCTGGCCGCCGCCACGCAGAAACTGGAGGAAATGCGCGACCGTGCAGCCCAGCCATCTACCGTCCACCTAGGCATGCCCGGATTCCGCCGCGACGCCGGACGAACCAGCGCCGAGCCAGAACGCTGAGCGCCGACGCGACAGCCGGAGGAATGCCGGTCCGCTCATGGAGCTGGCCTGGCAGGATGCCCGGATGGAGATTCGAGCACCTGCGCTCTCACGGCAGTATCCACCCCGGGCTAAATGGGGCGAAGAACGGGGTCGATCTCGGCCAGGGCGTCGTGCATCTGACGAGCCCCCAGGGCAACGCGGTCGTCAGTGTCCCGCAACATCTCCTCGCACAACTGCATTGCGTTGTCCCGGTCCTCGGAGAAGATGCTGAACACATCGTGAAGTGCGGTGTGAATCCAATCGCTGTGATTCGAGTCGGCGACTGCCAGTGCGGAGGCGACTACTGCCAACCCGATCCTGTCCTTTCGCCGCAGCACGGCTTCCGCGGTCACCCGGGTGACGAAGGTGTCACCTGCGTCGAGCACGAGCTCCAGCAGTGGCCCGAGGGCCTCCTGCATCTCGGCGAAGCCTGCCAAGCCGTGACCGGCATCCGCCCGGTCACGGTAATCGTGGCTTCGCCCGAGCTCGCGGAGTACCACGACAGCTGCATGCCGCCGGTCTCTGTCCACCCGCCTACTCACCCCTCCCGTGAATTCGGGTCAAAATACCACTGGGGCACCCTCCAGATGATCGCTTCGTTCCCGCGGATCAAGGCGTCATAGGCTCCAGGACATGCACAGCACCTTGACGGAGCACGCCCGGTGTCTCTATGGAGACGAGTTCAGACCGATTCCTAATGGAGATGTCAAGCGGCCAGCGTGACGGGCGGTATGGGTTCGTAGCACCGTCCGTCACGCAGAAGAGCCCACAGAACGTTGACCCTGCGGCGGGCGAGTGCCATGACGGCCTGGCTGTGGCGTTTGCCTTCAGCGCGCTTGCGGTCGTAGAAGCGGCGGGATGCGTCGCAGCAACGGATGCTGATCAACGCGGAGGTATAGAAGACGCGCTGGAGGCGTCGGCTGTAGCGGGTGGGGCGGTGGAGGTTGCCGCTCACCTTCCCGGAGTCGCGAGGTGCTGGGGAGACGCCGGCGAAGGAGGCCAGCCGGTCCGCGCTGGCGAAGGCACCCATGTCTCCACCGGTAGCGGCAAGGAACTCGGCGCCCAGGAGGACACCGATGCCGGGCATGCTCGTGATTACCTCCGCGTTGCAGTGGCGGCGAAACCGGCCCTCGATGAGTTTGTCGGTCTTCGCGATCCTCTCGTTGAGGGTCATCACCTCCTTGGCCAGGGAATGAACCACGTGGGCAGTCATGTCCTCGCCGGGGACGGCGGTGTGCTGCCTTTCGGCGGCCTGGACGGCCTTGGCGGCGAGTTCGTCGCCGCTGCGGACCTTGCGGTTGCGCAGCCGGATGGCCAGACGTCGCCGGCCTGTGCGGCGGATGGCGGCCGGGGTCTGGTAGCCGGTCAGCAGCGCCAAGGGGCCGATGTTGCCCAGATCGAGTTCGCGCTCCAGGCCGGGGAAAATCTCGGTGAGGTGGCCGCGGAGCCGGTTGATGGTCCGGGTGCGGTCGTCGCTGAGGTCACGGCGGTGGCGGGTGAGGACCTTCAGCTCGGACACCAGCTCGTGCCCGGGACGCAGGGGGTTGAGGTCACGCCGGATGCGGGCCTAGTCGGCGATGACCGCCGCGTCCTTGGCGTCGGTCTTGCCGTCACCTCGGTAGCCCTCGGAGGCCCGGTTGACCGCCCGTCCGGGAATGCAGAGGAGCTGCTGACCGTGGTTGAGCAGGACCGCGATCACCAGGGCGGCCCCGCCGTCGGCCAGGTCGATGCCCCAGACCGCTTCGTCACCCAGGTCGAGAACGTCCCCAGGTGTCGGCGTACAAGTGAACGTGCACCACCGCGTACGGACGAATGTGCACCGTTCCTGATGCGGTGAGGTCGGAGTCCCGCGAGTCTTCTGTCGTCCTGTTCGGAGTCGGTGGAGGGCGGCGAGGGTGGTCCTGGATCCGCATCGCTGGTTGGAGCTGAGGCGGTTTCGCGGGCTGTACGAGTCCGGCGCGATGAGCCTGCGGGAGATCGCGAAGGAGACCGGGCTGAACCGACGCACGGTCGCCAAGTACCTGTCGGGCGAGACTCCGGTCGCGCCGCCCCGGAGGGCTCCGAACGGGCAGCCGTACCGGCGGCTGGTGGATGAGGTCGCGCCGTTGATCGATGCGATGCTGCGGGCCGAGATCCTGCTCAAGGGGGCGGTGATTCACGAGCGTCTGGTGGTCGAGTACGGGTTCACCGGCAGCTACCAGCGGATCAAGATGTACTTGCAGGAGGCCCGGCCCCGTGTCGCGGAAGAACTGGGTATCAGTCCGGGTGAGTTGGCGGGCCTTCACCGGAGGTTCGAGGTGGTGCCTGGGGCCCAGGCCCAGGTCGACTGGGGTGACGAGGGAAAGATTCTCGCCCATGTCGGGATCCCGAAGGTCTACTCGTTCCACATGACCTTGTCCTACTCGCGAGATCCGTTCTGCTGTTTCACCACCAGCCAGGACCTGGCCACCTTCTTCGACTGCCACCGGCAGGCGTTCGCCCACTTCGGTGGGGTCCCGATGTCGATCGTCTACGACCGCACCAAGACGGTGGTCCGCCGGCACGTCGCACCAGGTGAAGCCGTCCCCCTGCACCCGGAGGCCGTCGCCTTCGCCGGGCACTACGACTTCGATCCAGACGTGCTGGCCGCCTACCGGCCCACCGGCAAGGGCCGAGTCGAGCGGCAGGTGCTGATCGTCCGCGACCACGTCCTGGCCGGACGCGCCTTCTCCTCGCTCGAGGAACTCAACTCCGCGTTCACCGCCTGGGTGCCGCTGCGGCGGGCGAAGGTCCACGGCACCCATGGCGAGGTCATCGGTCTGAGGGCGATCCGCGACCACGTGGCCCTCCGTCCTCTGCCGCAGACGCCCTATGCGGTCTCTCAGCGGCATCTCCGCCATGTCGGCAAAGACTGCCTCGTCGCCTTCGACGCGAACCTCTACTCGGTGCCGGCCCGCAAGGTCCGGCCCCGCCAGCTGGTCGAGATCCGGGCCACGAAGTCCCAGATCATGCTGCATGCCACCGCTCCCGATCACATCGGCGAAACCCTGCTGGCCACCCATCCGAGGGCGGTCGGCCGGGGCGCCCGCATCGTCGATGAGAAGCACTGGGATGGTCTGCCCACCGGAGCTGGCCGCCGCGTCACGGCCGGTGATGGGGCCCTGCCCCAGCCCCACCGCCACAACGCGCCAGGCGCGGAGGCCGGGCCGCTGGCGGCCCTGCTGAACCGGACCGCGGTCACCCAGGTCAAGGTCGGCCGCAGGCCTTTGTCGGTCTATGACGAACTGACCGGCACCCGCCCCTTCACCACCCACCGAACGCCGAAGGAATCGTCTTGAGCGAGCTGGTCTCCACCCGCATTTGCAACACGGCCGGCAAGCTGGGCCTGCCTCACCTGGCCGAGGCCCTGACTCAGTACGCTCAGCGGGCCGACGAGGCCAAGATGGGCTACCTCGACTTCATCGACCTGGTCCTTTCCGAAGAACTCGCCGTCCGGGACGACCGACGATTCCGCACCGGTCTGCGGATCTCGAAGCTTCCGCACCACAAGACGCTGGACGATTACGACTTCTCGTTCCAGCCCGAGCTCGACCCCCGCAAGGTCAAAGACCTCGCCACCCTCTCCTTCATCGAGGCCAAGGCCAACGCCGCCCTGCTCGGACCGCCGGTTATCAACGGGGTCTGAGCCCCTCTCTTCTATGTCTGCGACGAGCGTCACCGTGAGCGTTCTGTGTCGTTGATGCATTGCTATCAATGGGAGTT
>NZ_JBVIQN010000065.1:0-23119 GCF_055577005.1 Streptomyces sp. NPDC033221
TAGGGGGCCAGGCCGCTGGTGGTGATGTTCCATGCGTAGAGCAGGCCGGCCAGGGCCGCGACGGCGAGCAGGGCGGGGCGCGCCCAGGGGGGCTGGTTGTCGGGGGAGCGCCACACCTCCCAGCGACGGCGCGGGCGCCGGGAGGCTGCAGCCTGCCGGGCCGGTCCGGCCTGGGCGGAGGCGGTCACGGAAGGGGGAGTGAAGGCTGAGGACGCGGACATGGCTGAGGAAGGCTCCCTGGTCGCGGGGCACGGGCGGGTACGGGCCGGAGCAGGTCGACGGGGTGTGGCAGAAGCGGCCGCGGCATGCGTGGCGGGACGCCCGTCACCCGTTCGGGGACGCGCGGTCCGTGCCGATGGTGGTTCCCTGTGACATGACGGACAAGGGAGGCGATTGACCAGGAATTGTCCGGGAGTTGACCGGCCAGCTCAGCGGAACGCAAGGAGCCGTTCTTCCGGACAATGCGGGAGTGCCGTCGGGCAGCCGTGCCCTCGTGGCGCTACGCCGCACCGGATCAAAGATCCCTGCGGCGCTGTGTCGCACCGTGCGCCCACGGAGCTACGCCGTACCGTCCTCCGGAGGCGTCGGCGCGCCGCGCTGCCCGTCCTCCGCCGCCGGCATGCCGTCCCCGGCGGGGCGCCGTTCCGTGTCCGCCCGGCGGACGGTGAGTTCCGCGACGGCGCCGCCGTCGGGGGCATTGGCAAACCGCAGGGTCGTACCGAGGACCTTCGCCTGGCCCACGGCGATGGTCAGCCCCAGGCCGTGCCCGCTGCCCTTCCTGCCGTTCCGGGAGCGGGTGCGGAAGCGCTGCGGTCCCTCGGTCAGCAATTCCTCGGGGTAACCGTCGCCGTGGTCGCGTACGGTGACGACCGGCCCGTCGACGGTCAGGATCACCGGCGGGCGGCCGTGCTTGTGCGCGTTGGCGACGAGGTTGCCCAGGACGCGCTCCAGCCGGCGCTGGTCGGTCTCCACCCGGCAGCCCCGCACCACCCGGACCTCGGCCGTGAGCCCGGTGGCCCGTACCGCGCGTTCGGCCAGCGGCCCGAGCCGGTGCACGTCGAGGTCGGCGCGCTCCACCTCGGCGTCCAGCCGGGAGATCTCCAGCAGGTCCTCGGTCAGCCGCCGCATGGCCTGCACGCGCTCCTGGACCATCTCGGTGGGCCGCCCGGCGGGCAGCAGCTCGGCGGCCGCGTGCAGGCCGGTGAGCGGGGTGCGCAGCTCGTGGGCGACGTCGGCGGTGAAGCGCTGCTCGCTGTGCAGCTTGCGCTGCAGGCTGGCGGCCATCGCGTCGAGCGCGGCGGCCACGGCGGCGGTCTCGTCCCGGGCGTATCCGGGGCACTGCGCGCGCGGGTCGTCGACGCGGGCGTCGAGGTCACCGTCGCTGATGCGGCGTGCCACCTGTGCCGTGCGGTGCAGGCGCCGGGTGACGCTGCTGGTGGCGTAGAGGCCGACGATGAGGGTCAGGGTGATGGCGACGGCTGCCGACCCGATGATGGCCTGGTCCAGCCCGCTGATGACGGCCGCCCGCTGGCTGTAGTCCTGGCTGATGGCCAGGGCCTTCCCGTCGGCCGGGGTCACCGCCCACATCGTCGGGCGGCCGCCGCGCTCACCGAGCTGGGTGCCGCGCTCGCCGCGTCGCGCCATGTCGCGCAGGGCGGGCGGCAGGTCCGGCGGATCCAGTCGCGCGTCGCGGCCGGGCGGCTCTCCGGCGACGTAGGTCTCGACCGCCGAGCTCAGCCGGTCCAGGGCCGCGTGCCGGGCCTGCTCCTCGGACTGCCGACTGACCAGGACGTGCACGAGCACGCCCAGCACCGCGGCCAGGAAGCAGCACATGACCATGATGAACAGGGCGGCCTTCCACCGCAGTGTCGCCGTCCAGGAAGGCAGCCGCCGCCACCGGCGCCCGCGTGCCCCCGCCGTGCCGGCGCTCACCGTACGGCCTGCGGGTGGGCGGGCGACGGCGAGGCGGGTACCGGCGGTGTCCCTGCGAGCGCCGGCGGCCGGACCCGTCTCTGCCCTGGGAGCGGCCGGGAGCGGGGGAGGTGCACAGTGTTTCCAGTCGGTGGTTACGGGGGGCGCGGGGCGGAAGGAAACCCTACGTCGAACATGATGTTGGCTCCCTTCCATTGCGGCAATCCGGCGACTGCGTAACGAACGACCATAAGCGGGAGAACGATTCTGTCACTCCTCGTGGCGAGGACTGCCGGCCGTCCCGTACGGGGGTGCGGGCCGCGGCCCCGACACACCGAGGGATGCGCCCTCTCAGGCGGACTGCGCGCAGGCCGCCGTCACCAGCGTCACGGCGGCGTCCCGAGCACGCAGGGCCGAAGCCGCGTCGCCGCTGATCGTGGCGGTCGTGATGGCGCCGTCGACCAGCAGCGCCAGCTGGCCGGTCAGCGCCTCCGGATCGACGGCGGGCAGGTCGCGTACGAGGCCGGCGAGGTACGTGTGCACGGCGTCCTTGTGGTCGCGTGCGGCGCGGGCCACGCCCTCCGAGACGGCGCCCAGCTCGCCGAAGGCGTTGATGAAGGCGCAGCCCCGGAAGCCCGGCGTGCCGAACCAGGTGTGCAGCCAGTCGAAGACGGCGGCCGGCGCGTCCTCGGGCGTGGCGGCGTGTTCCTTCACATGGCCGGCCAGGGCCGCGCGCCAGCGCTCGTCGCGGTGCCGCAGGTACGCCTCCACCAGCTCGTGCTTGGCAGGGAAGCACTGGTACAGCCGCTTCAGTGACACACCGGACGCGGCGCGGATCTCGTCCATGCCCACGGCCTGGACGCCGCGGGCGTAGAACAGCTCCTCGGCTGCGTCGAGCAGCCGTACCCGGGCTTCTTCCTGGTGCACTGGGCCTCCCGCTTTCGCCGAGAACGATCGTTCTCTAGAGTAGCGGACGACACGGAGAACGCCCGTTCTCCGTGTGGTTCCTCCAGCAAGGAGTCCGCCATGACCCCACGCCCCCCGTTCCCGCCGTTCGACCGGGAGTCCGCGCTGAAGAAGGTCCGGGCCGCCGAGGACGCCTGGAACACCCGCGACCCCGAGCAGGTCGCGCTCGCCTACACCGAGGACACGGTCTGGCGGAACCGGGACATCTTCCTCACCGGCCGCGCCGAAATCACCGCCTTCCTCCGCGAGAAGTGGGCGCGGGAACTGGACTACGCCCTGCGCAAGGAACTGTGGTCCTTCCAGGACGACCGGATCGCGGTGCGCTTCCAGTACGAGTTCCACGACGCCGCGGGGCAGTGGTGGCGCAGCTACGGCAACGAGCTGTGGGAGTTCACCGGCCAGGGACTGATGCGGCGCCGCGAGGCCAGTATCAACGACGTACGGATCACCGAGGCGGAGCGGCGCGTCTTCGGCCCGCGGCCAGCCGAGGAGGACCGGGCCTTGATCCCGGTCTGGTGACCTGAGCCTTTGCGGCCCCGGCGCCGCTGCCAACGCACTCCGCCCCGCCGGAAGTCCCGGCGGGGCGGAGTGCGTGCGGCGGTCCGGCGCACCGCTGACGACGACGGGCGCGCCGGAAACCGGCCTCGGCTGACGCTTACTTCACGTTCTGCCGCTTACTGCGCATTCAGCGCTTACTTCACGTTGATCGCGGTCCACGCGGCCGCGACCGTCTTGTACTCGGTGCTGTTGGCGCCGTACAGGTCGGCGGTGGCCTTCAGCGTGCCGGTGCGGGCGCCCGCGTACTTCGTGGTGGAGGTGAAGTACGTGGTCAGCGCGCGGTACCAGATCTTCTGGGCCTTGTCGCGACCGATGCCGGTGACCTTGGAGTTGTCGTAGGTCGGGCTGTTGTAGGTCACGCCGTTGATGGTCTTGGTGCCGCTGCCCTCGGACAGCAGGTAGAACCAGTGGTTGGCCGGGCCCGAGGAGTAGTGCACGTCGACGCCGCCCAGCGACGAGGACCAGTAGTCCTTGGACGCGCCGTCCTTGGAGGGCTTGTCCATGTAGCGCAGCGGCGTGCCGTCACCGTTGATGTTGATCTTCTCGCCGATGAGGTAGTCGCCCTTGTCGGTCGCGTTGTTGGCGTAGAACTCGGTCGCCGTGCCGAAGATGTCGGACGTGGCCTCGTTCAGACCGCCGGACTCGCCGCTGTAGTTCAGCTTGGCGGTGGCGGCGGTGACGCCGTGGCTCATCTCGTGCGCGGCCACGTCCAGCGCGGTCAGCGGGTTGCTGTTGTTCTGGCCGTCGCCGTACGTCATGCAGAAGCAGGAGTCCTGCCAGAACGCGTTGACGTAGCTGTTGCCGTAGTGGACGCGGGAGTAGGCGCCCTTGCCGTCGTTGCGGATGCCGTTGCGGCCGAGGACGTTCTTGTAGAAGTCCCAGGTGACCGCCGCGCCGTAGTGCGCGTCGACGGCCGCGGTCTGCCGGCCGCCGCCCCACTTGTCGTCGGCGTCGGTGAACAGCGTGCCGGTGCCGGACGTGCCCTGGCGCAGGTCGTACGTCTTGTGATTGCCGCGGGCGCCGTCGGTGAGGTTGTAGGTGCTGCCGCTCTTGGTGGTGGTGAGCGGGACGGTGCCGCTGTACGAGCTGGTGCCCGTACCGGTCTCGATCGTCTCGTCCTGGAAGAGCTTGGCCCCGGTCTTCGCGTCGGTGACGACGTGCAGCTCGCTGGGCGTGCCGTCCTTCTGGACACCGGTCACCACGGTCTCGTACGCCAGGACGGGTTTGCCGGAGGCGGCCCAGATCACCTTGCGCGGCGCGTCCTTGGCCTCGGCCTTGGTGTTCTTCTCGGCGGCCGACGCGGACAGGGCGCTCTTCTTGGCGCCGGCGGCCGGCTGGGCGGCGTCCGTGGTGGGCACGGCTATGGAGGCCTGCGTCGCCTTGTCGACGGTGCGGGCGCCGTTCGTCTTCTCGTGTACGACCAGGTCCCCGCCGAGAACCGGCAGGCCCTCGTAGGTGCGCTCGTAGCGCGTGTGCACGGTGCCGTCCGCGTCCTTGATGACGTCGCGGGCGACGAGCTTCTCCTGGCCGCCGAGGCCGATCTTCCGCGCGGTGACGGCGGCGTCCGCCTGGGCGCTCTGGATCGCGCTCACGCGCTGCTGGGCGGAGAGCGCGACGGCGTTGGCGCCGGTCGCGGCGTCGGGCCGGGCGGTCGCCGATCCGGTCTGGACGGTGACCGCGACCATCGCGGCGGAGGCGACCAGGGCGGCGGCACGGAGGGTGTGCTTGCGGGGGGTGGAGGTCATGCGTCTCAACTCAGTCTCCTTGCGCGGGCCGCATGGGTGCGGCCCGGATGAGGGGGAGGGCGGGCCCTGTCGGGCCGCCCGGTGGTGCAGGAGTGAATCGAGAGGAGAGTGCCATCACCCGACCGTGTTTGTCAGGGCTTCAACAAGGATTTCACAGGGGGTTTGACGAAATGCGGTCGTTTGTCAGCGATTTGTGGTCGCCAAACGACCGATTTTGTGAACAGCTTGCTGCGCCCCCGGCGGATGCCGGCGCCCCGTAACCCCGTCCGGCGTGCCGGTCGCCACCGTCGTACGGCATGCCGGAGGCCCGGCGCCGCAATCGGACGCCGGGCCTCCGTACCACTACGGGCGCGCTGCCTCAGGAGGTGGGCAGCTTCGCCGACCAGGCCGTCACGGACAGCGTGCCGTTGTCCACGTCCTGGTCGAACGGGACCACGCTGTGTCCGTTGCCGCCCCGCGGCGAAACCTGGAGGTACTTGGCGTGCGCGGTGTCCGCGCCGGTGTGCGTCCACACCAGGTCGGCGTAGGCGCTCTTGCCCGGCGCGAGCGTCACCGTGTGCACGCCCGGGTCCTTGGCGAAGTACGTGTCACCGTGCCGCGCCTGGGTCTTGAGCGCGGTGTGCCCGGCGCCCTCCAGCGCCAGACCCGGGTAGCCGGATATCGAGCAGGTGCTCTTGCCGACGTTCTCCATCCGCAGGTAGGTCCCCGCGTGGTTCATCCCGGCCTGGCTGCCGCCCGCGTCCGTCGTGGTGACCTTCAGCGTCCCCGGCCGGCACGCTCCGGCACCGGCCGTTCCGGTGCCGGCGGCGGAGGCGACGCCCGCGCCGGCCCCCACGGCCAGGGCGGCGGCAGCGGCTACGGCGGCAGCGGTACGCAGACCACGCATGGTCGATCAACTCCCTCTTCCCCGGCATCCCGGGGAGCACGATCGGTTCTGCACCGACCCGCCTGCCCCATGCGCGTAACGCGACACACGCTCCGGTGCGGTGGCGGGCCGGTACGGCCATCCTTGATTCCGTGCACCCACCTTGCGCGCGGACGCTGATGATCGGCTAACACGTGGCTAACGCCCTGGTACCGGGGACAACGGCCGGAGCGGCGGCACCTCCGTACGGTCAGTGACCGCCCGCGAGCGCCCCGCTCAGCGACTTGTGGAGCTCCGCGCTGGTGTCGTCGAGGCCGATGATCTCGACGCTCTTGCCGCGCCGGGCGTACCCGGCCTGCACGGCGTCCAGGGCGGCGACGGAGGAGGAGTCCCAGATGCGGGCGCCGGTCAGGTCGACCACGACCCGGTCCGGGTCACCCGCGTAATCGAACCGCGCGGCCAGTTCGCTGGACGAGGCGAAGAAGAGCGCACCGGAGACCGAGTAGACGACCTGTGTGCCGTCCGGGTCGGTCACCGAAGTGACGTCGGCCTGGTGGGCGACGCGGCGGGCGAAGACGGCCATGGCGGCGACCGTGCCCACGACGACACCGATGAACAGGTTGTCGGTGGCCAGGACCACCGCGACGGTGATCACCATGACGGCGGTCTCGCCGGGCGGCAGCCGCCTGAGCGTCGCGGGCCGGACGGAGTGCCAGTCGAAGGTGCCGACCGAGACCAGGACCATCACGGCGACCAGCACCGCCATGGGAATGCGGGAGACGACCGGCCCGAGGGCGATACACAGCACGAGCAGGAAGAAGCCGGCCAGGAAGGTGGACAGCCGGGTGCGGGCCCCGTTCTTGACGTTGATCATCGTCTGGCCGATCATCGCGCAGCCGCCCATGCCACCGAAGAATCCGGTGACGATGTTGGCGATGCCCTGGCCCACGCACTCGCGGGTCTTGTTGGAGCGGGTGTCGGTCAGCTCGTCCACCAGCTTCGCCGTCATCAGCGACTCCATGAGCCCCACCAGGGCCATGGCCAGCGCGTACGGGGCGATGACGGTCAGGGTGTGCAGGTCGAACGGCACGTCCGGCAGACCGGGTACGGGCAGCGAGGACGGCAGCGTGCCCTTGTCGCCGACCGTGGGTACGGCGATCCCGGCCGCGACGGTGAGGGCGGTGAGGACCGCGATGGACACCAGCGGCGCGGGCACCGCCCTGGTCAGCCGCGGGAAGAACACCATCAGCAGCAGCCCGGCGGCGAACAGCGGGTACACCGGCCACGGCACGTCGTACAGGTTGGGCATCTGGGCGGTGAACAGCAGGATGCCCAGCGCGTTGACGAAACCGACCATCACCGGGCGCGGCACGAACCGCATCAGCTTGGCCACCCCCAGTGCCCCGAGCACGATCTGGAAGACCCCGGCGAGGATGACGGTGGCGATCAGGTGCCCGAGGCCGTGCTCCCGGGTGACCGGCGCGACGACCAGGGCCACGGCACCGGTCGACGCGGAGATCATCGCGGGCCGCCCGCCGGCGAACGCGATCACCATGGCCATGGTGCATGCCGCGAACAGCCCCACCTTCGGATCGACCCCGGCGATCACCGAGAACGAGATCGCCTCGGGGATCAGGGCCAGGCCGACGACCAGGCCGGCCAGCACCTCGGTACGCAGCACCTTCGGGGACAGCCACGGCGGGCGGAAGCCACGCGGCCGTGCGGCCGGGGACGGAACGGAAGGGGACAAGAGAGCGGGACCCTGTCGTGCTAGGGCACACCCGGTGGTGCCGAGGGTGTGCGGGAACGGCGCAAAGGACCCTACTCTACCCTAACGTTAGGGTAGAGTTGCCGGGCCACGGACCACGGGCCATGGATGCCCGGCCAGGGGGCACGGGTGCCGGGCGGCAGAGTCCCGCATACGGGCGGAAAGGGCGTCTCGTGAACGGCGAGCACATGCAGATCGGCGAGGTCGCCACGCGGACGGAACTGTCGCTGCGCACCATCCGCCACTACGAGGAGACCGGCCTCGTCATCCCCTCGGCCCGCTCCCAGGGCGGCTTCCGCCTCTACACGGAAGCCGATGTCGCCCGCCTGATGGTCGTCCGCCGGATGAAGCCGCTGGGATTCAGCCTGGACGAGATGCGCGACCTGCTCGCCGCCACCGACCGCCTCGACTCCGGCACCGGCCTGCCGGCCGACGAGCGGCGCGAACTCCTGACGCGGGTGCGCGGCTTCGAAGAGGCCGCTCAGCAGCGGGTGGCGGACCTGCGGACGCAGCTGGCGCGGGCCGAGGAGTTCGCCGCCACGCTCCGCGACCGGCTCGCGCGCGGTGCCGCCTCGTAGCAGCCGCACGGGCGGACGCGCCCCTGCTTTCGGGAGCGCGCCCGCCCGTATGGCGCCTGTCAGAACCGGCCCGGCCGGTTCATCGTCGCGGTGCCCGGCCGTGACCGATCCGGTCAGTTCATCGTCGACCCGATGGGCGCGCCGGTGGTCAGGAAGGCGGTCGCCGGGAGCGAGCCGTCCGCCCGGCGGGGCCCGTACGCGGTACGCGCGTCGGTGGACTTGAACGGCGGCGTCACCACACCGCGGTCCCAGGTGTTGCCGGTCGACACGGCCGAGGAGCCGATCTTGGCGGGCCGGTCACCGTTGGCGGCGGCCAGGTTCTTCGACAGCCGCGCCTTGCCAGTGGCGAAGTAGAAGCCCGCCTTCTTGTTGGCGTACGCGGTGTTGCGCCCGAGCGTGGTGGCGCCCGGATTGCTGTTCTCGGTGAAGCCGTGGAGCGTGTTGTCCCAGGCCGCGTTGTTGTTCACCACATGCGCGGCGACCGTGCCGCCGCCGCCCAGCTTGAAGCCGTTGCCGTTGCCCTCGAAGGCGGGGTCGTGCCAGCGGTTCTTTCCGTTGCCGTAGGCCCAGGTGTGCTCGATGGTGACCGGGCCGGCGAACTTCCAGAGGTCCAGCCCGTCGTCCGCGTTGTTGAACAGCCGCGCCCCGGTGATCCGGTTGCCCTTGCCCGAACCGAACTTCACGGCGATGCCGTCGGCGTTCTGGCCGTGCGTGGCGGGGTCGAAATTGCCGTGACTGTCCAGGTTCTGTACGAGGTTGTCGTTGGTGCCCTCGCCGCGCAGGGTGAAGCCCGAGTTGCCGTTGTCGGCGGTGACCAGGTTGCTGAAGACGCCGCCGGTGGAGGACGTGGCGACGAAGCCGTGCGCGGGCGACTTCTGGAAGGTGAGGTTCCGGACCGTCCAGTAATCGCCGGAAATCCCGGCCAGCCAGGACCCGGCGGGCAGCTTCGAGCCGTCGATCCGCACCTTCTCGCTGCCGTACGCGGCGAGGGTGATACGGGCCGTGGGCGTGCCGTTGGCGGAGCTCTTGAGGCTGCTGGTCGGGTAGTACGTACCGCCGCGCACCTGGATGGTGGTGCCGGCCTTGGCGTGCGCGACGGCGTCCTGCAGGGCCGCGGTGGAGGAGACGACGACGCTCTGGGGCGCCGCCCCGGCCGTACCGGGGGCGAGCGCCAGCCAGACACCTCCGGCGCCGGCGGTCACGGTGACGGCAGTGGCGATGGTCAGGGTGCGGGTCCTGCGGTGGCGACCGGTGTTGCTGCTCACGGCAGTGGTTCCTCTCGTGGGGGACAGGTACGGAGCGGCGCTCCGGGCCTCACGCCCGCAGTGCCGCTCTCCTCCTCGTCGCCGCCGCCCGGGTAAAGGTTGCCGCCGGGACGCGATCGGTTCGAGTTCTCGCCGTGGGCGCCCGACCATTCACCGTCGCATTGTGAGAAACGGAGTTTATGGGCATCATGATGGAGGGCGGCCGGAAACGCTGGTAACAGCGGCAACAGTGATATCGGCGCCCTGCGCCGGCTGGGCATGGTACACCTGCCATAAGCCTGGGGCGGGGAAAGTCGAATAAATGATTCCCATGAATGAACATTCACCCGGCGTGGTGCATCGGCGCCGAATGCGGGCATATCTTTTTCGCGGCAGGAAAAACCGGCCGATGAAAGGATGAAAAGGTGAAGATCTCCGTAAAGACGAGCATTGCACTGGCCTCCAGCGTCATGCTGGCGGGTGCCCTTCTCAGTGTGGGTGGCAGCTCCCAGGCTCTGGCGGCGCCCGGGGACCCCGCGACCGATACGTGGACGCACTCCATCCAGAACGAGCAGCACAACACCAATATCGATGCCTACTACGGAGAGGGCGTGGTCACGCGGCCCGCGACCTACGTGTACCAGGTCTGGAAGGGTACGCGCGTCGGGAGGACCGAGGGTGGTGTGGGGGTTTACACCATCAAGCCGGTCTCTCCGCCCGCTCCGGAGAACTACAAGGGATGCCTGACTTTCCATGGGGAAAATGTCCAGGTCACACAGGACGAATGCGTCCCTGGCCAGCTGAATCAGCGATGGGTCGTCAACACGGCCCTGGACAAGATCACTATTATCCCTGAGAAGGCCCGCGACCTCCGTCTCCAGGGGGAGTCCGGGGATGCGGCGTCGTTGAAGCCGCAGAAGGTCGACGACGGGGACGACCAGGTGTGGAATCTTTACGACAAGGAATAACGCGCGATATTCCTAGTTGCTGAACGAGCGGCCCGGCACGCGCGAAGTGCCGGGCCGCTTCACGCCGCGTCCGTCCCGGCGTGCGCACCCAGGGCGGACGGCGCCCCGGCACGGATGGATACTGATCTTCATGCGTATCGACTTCGACCCCGAACAGTACGACCGGCAAGGCTTCTACCGGCTGCTCACGGCGACCGTGGTCCCGCGGCCCATCGCCTGGGTGTCCACCATCTCCGGCGAGGGCGTGGCCAACCTGGCTCCGCACTCGTTCTTCAACATCGCCTGCGTCGCGCCGCCCATCCTGCAGTTCTCGGCCGTCGGGCGGAAGGACTCCCTGCGCAACGTCGAGGAGACCGGCCAGTTCGTGGTGAACCTGGCACCCGAGGAACTCGCCGGGCAGATCAACGAGACGGCGACCGACTTCCCGCACGGGGTGAGCGAATTCGACGAGGTGGGCGTGGCCGCCGAACCAAGTCTGCGGGTGAAGCCGCCGCGGGTCGCCGCCTCGCCGGTGGCCTTCGAATGCGAACTGCACAGCACGACACGGTTCGGTGACTCCACCGTCGTCTTCGGCCGCGTGGTGCACGCCGTGGTGTCGGAGGAGGTCATGACCGACGGCCACCCGGAGATCCGCAAGATGCGGCCGCTGTCCCGGCTGGGCAAGGACGAGTGGGGGACGATCGGCGACGTACGGGAGATCTCCCGCATCCGCCACGCCGACTGGCAGGGGCCGGCCGCGGGCGCCTGACGGGAAGGCGGCGCACCCGCTCGCCCGTCTCCACACGCACCCCGGGGCCGGGGTGCGTGTGGCACCCCAGAGACCAGGGGGTGCAGGCTCCCCAGGGGGCCGGGGCGGCAGGCACCCCAAAGCCTGGGGAAGTAGCGCGTTTCCACCCCCTCCCGCTCCCGTCCACTTCCGCATCACCCTGGTCTCCGAGACTCTTCAGTGCCCCGGCCCGCAGGCGTAGCGGGCCACCGGCCACTGGAGATGCGATGACGAGATCGACGGGCTGCTCCGCCGCGGTGCCGGTTCCCCCGCCGGCCGAGGCACCGGCGCCGGACCCCACGGGCGCCGCTCGCGCCTCCGTAGGACCGTTCAGCCGCCGTACCGCACTGCGCGTCGTCGCGGCGACGGCGGTCGGCACCCCTGCCCTGGCGTACGGAGGCGGCACCGCGCACGCCGCCCGAGGCGACCGGCGGCTGCGCACCATGACGTTCAACCTCCGGTACGCCTCCGACCAGCGGCCCAACTCGTGGCCCGAACGCCGCCCGGTCATGCGGGAGTTGCTGCACCGGTCCGCGCCGCATCTGCTCGGCACGCAGGAGGGCCTGTACCACCAACTGCAGGACATCGCGGAGGACCTCGGCGAGGACTACGCCTGGCTGGGCACCGGCCGGGCCGGCGGCAGCCGCGACGAGTTCGCCACCCTCTTCTACGACATCCGCCGACTGACTCCGGTCGAGTACGACCACTTCTGGCTCTCGGATACCCCGTATCTGATCGGCTCGGCGACATGGGGCAACACCGTCATCCGCATGGCGACCTGGGTGCGCTTCCGGGACCTGCGTACCGGCGGCGAGTTCTACGCTCTCAACACCCACCTCGACCACCTCAACCAGTACTCGCGTGAGCGCTCCGCGACCCTGATCACCGACCGGCTCCGCGCGCTGGACCCGGCCCTCCCGCGCATCGTCACCGGCGACTTCAACGTCCCCGCCCACAACAACCCCGTGTACGACACGATGCTCAGCCGGGGCGCGCTCGTGGACAGCTGGGACACCGCCGACTCGCGCAGCACCCTGTACGCCACGTACCACGGCTACCGGCCGCTGGTGCGGGACGGCGAACGGATCGACTGGATCCTCACCTCGCCGTCGGTCCGGACGCACCGCGCCGTGATCGACACGTTCTCCGAGGACGGACAGTTCCCCAGCGACCATCTGCCGGTGCGCGCGCTGCTGGAGCTGCCCGAGGTACCAAAGGGCTAACGGACTGGGGAAATTGAGCGTCGGCGTGCCAGCCTGGCGGTTCGGCTGGTGGGTGATCAGCGGCTGGTGTCGCGGACGAGGATGAGGACGAGAACGAGTTCGGTGCTCGTCCGGCGGTGGGTGGCCCGCTGCGCGGATCGGCCGGAGACGAGCGAGACGATCGCGGGATGGGTCTCGGCGTAGGTGTCGCGACGCCCGTGTGGCCGCCTTCATGTCCGCCGAGGCCGTAATCCGATGGTCAGCTCTCCGGATGTCCGCCAAGGCCGTAAACCGGTGGACAGCTCTCCGGTTCTGGTTGAGCATCACCGCGATGAACAACGAACCTCTCTCCGCCCCCCAACGCGTCCGTTTCGTCGAGCTCGGCGCAAAGGCACTGCGGGCGCTTGCCGACGGTGACCTCGCCGGCGGCAGCGCCGAGGCCGGGGTCGCCCTTGACGAACACTTCGTCGGTGAGCGAGCCCGCTGGATCTTCGGCCACCGCGCCGACCAGCTCGCCAAGGACCCCTCTGCCGCGCCCTGGATCACGCGTGCCGCGGTGTCCGAGCCGGACGGGGTCGTCGTTGGCGACGCCGGGTTCCACGGGCCGCCGGACGAGGCCGGCATGGTCGAGGTCGGCTATACCGTCGTGCCCGGATACCGCCGCCAGGGCTATGCCCGCGCCATGCTCAGGGCGTTGCTCGTCAGGGCTGCGGCCGACCCCGACGTCAGGACCGTGCGCGCCAGGATCGGATCCGACAACACAGCTTCCCTGGCGTGTATCGAGGGCTTCGGTTTCACGCGCGTCGGCGAGCAGGGGGGCGAGCACGACGGGCTCACGATCATCTTCGAGATCCCGGCAGACTCCATTCAGGCCGGGTAGCTTTACGGTCTCGGCGGACACGGTGATCGTCCCGGCCGGGCCGTGACATGAGAAGGGCCGCACGCGTCGGGTGAGTTGTGAAGCTGACCTGGGCCCGTACGGTCAGTTTCCATCCTGCCCTGCCCGGCGTCTGACGCGCACATTCCGGGTGGATCGCTCCACCCGGGCGTTCGTCTCCGGCAAACGCAAGCAGAACACCATCAAGACCACCACGTCAGCGCCCCACCGAAGAAGCCCAAGGACGAGGCGTGCGAAGGCGACAAGCATGTCCGCGCAGCCGGCCCCCCACCGAACTCGTCCTCGTCCGCGACACCGCCCGCTGATCACCCACCAGCCGAACCGCCAGGCCGGCACACCCGAAGCTCATTTTCCCCCAGACCGGAAGCAGCACCCCCGCTCCCGCTCCCACTGCCCCCACCCCCGCCGCCGCCCCGCACCCGAAGCCCGGCCAGCAGGTCGTGCGTCGCGGCCGCCACCGCGTCCACGGCCTGCTCGAACACCTCCCGGTTGTGCGCGGCCGGCGCACGGAAGCCGGAGACCTTGCGGACGTACTGGAGAGCCGCGGCCCGGATGTCGTCCTCGGTCACATCGGGGGTGGCGGGCGGTCGGAGCGTCTTGATACTGCGGCACATACCTTCAGTGTGCCTCGCGACCCTGATGGAATACCGGGATGAACGATCAAGCCCTCGACCCGGCCGTCCGTGACCGACTGGCCATGGAGCGAATCGTCTGGCTGTGCACCCTGCGCCCGGACGGCTCCCCGCACGTCACACCCGTCTGGTACGTCTTCCTACGCGGCACCTGGTGGATCGGCGCGGACCGTGCCTCGGTGAAACTGCGCAACATCGAAAACGATCCGCGGGTCTCGCTGGCCCTGGAGGGCGGCGCGGCTCCGGTCGTTGCGGAAGGGCGCGCCAGGGTGTGGCACGTGCCGCGGGGCGACGGCGCGTTGCCCGCGACCGCTGCTGAGGGGCCCGAAACCGCTGTTCCGGGAGCGGAGAGCGCTGTCCCGGGGCCCGACGCCGTCGCTGCGCGGCCCGTCCCTGCCGCCGCGGGGCCCGTCCCCGCCGTACCGTCCGACGTCATCGCGACCTTCATCGCGAAGTACGACTGGAACGCTGCCGTCACGCCCCCGGGGACGTCGGGCCGGGTGCTCTTCGAGGTGCCCGTCGACCGCTGGCTACTCGCGGGCACGGCCCAGTAGCCCTGTGCGGCAGTCCTGCCCGGTGACCCTGGCCACTGGCTTCCCGCCCGGTGGTCCGCCCTACTCCAGACCGGTGACCCGCAGCGTGATGTTGAGGCGCCCGCTCGCCAGCCCCGTAGCCGGGTCGCCGGTCCCCGGACGTACCTTCGTGACCCCGTGATAGGCGAACCGTGACGGCCCGCCGAAGACGAACAGATCGCCGGAGACCAGCTCGACATCGGTGTAGGGGCGGCCGCGGGACTCGGTGTTGCCGAAGCGGAAGACGCAGGTGTCGCCGATGCTGAGCGAGACGACCGGGGCGCCGGACCGTTCGTCCTTGTCCTGGTGCATCCCCATCGTGGCCGTATCGTCGTAGAAATTGATCAGAGCGGTGTCCGGTGTGTAGTCATCACCGGCGGCCGTGTTCTCGTACGCGTCGGCCAGCGCCGCCCGCCCCAGCTCCACCAGCCAGTCCGGGAACGCGGCGACACGGGCACCGTTGACGTCGTCGGCGGTGCGCTTGTACGTGTACGGCTGCCAGTGCCAGCCGAGGCACACCGTCTGTACGGACATGACGCCGCCGCGCGGCAGCCGGGTGTGCCGGATCGGAACGGGTCCCCGCGCCCAGTCGCGGCAGGCGGTGACCAGTTCCCGCTGCCGCTCCAGCGACAGCCAGCCGGGCACGTGCACCGCGCCCGGGGCGGGGCGGGCCCGCTCGCGCTCCGTACCGCCGAAGCCGGGCAGAGGCATGTTCACCACCACTCACTCCCGGTCCCGTCGGTGTACGGACGGCAGGCCTCCGCCCCGCCGCCCCTTCCCGCCCATCTTCCCCCACCTGCCCTTACGGCTACCTCTCGGACCCAGCAGCCTCGGCGCCCTCGACAACCTCCCCGGCCTCCCCGGCCTCGGCCTCTGCGGGGTCCGCGATCAGCGCGGTGGCGACCCGCCGGAAGCCGAGCCGCTCGTAGATCCGAGCCACATCGTCGTTGTTCGCCGACAGGAACACCGTACGGACGCCCCGCTCCCGGGCGTCGGCCACCAGCGCGGCGGTGACCGCGAGACCCAGGCCGCGACGGCGGGCGCTGGGCAGCGTCCCCACGCCGACGATCTCGCTGACCGCTCCGACCGGCTGATGCTGACCGGCACACAGCGCCGCGCCGTCCTCCTCGGCGACCGCCACGGCGGTGTACCCGTTCCGTATGCGCTCCGCGACGCCGTCCACGGACCCGTCCTCGACGAGCAGGCGAACCGTTTCCGCCAGCTCCCGGGCGCCCGCCGCGCCGATCCGGGTGTCGGGCTGCCCGAAGGCCACATGCGGTACGGCGACGGCGTACGGCAACGCCGGGTCCCCGTCCGCCAGCACCCGGACCCGCACCGCCGACCCACCACCGGCCACACCGGCAGCCGCCGCTTCGGCCTCCGCCCCTCCGCCTCCCGCTTCCTCCCCACCACCCCCGACCTGGTCCTCACTCAGGTCCAGGGCGAGCAGCGGGTGCTCATGCACCGCCAGCCCGGATTCCTCCACCGCGGCGCGCAACTGTGGCGCGGTCTCGGACACCCACTCGAAACTCTCGGGCAAATCCAGCTCCCGCTGCCGGGCCCGCACCCGCGCCACCTCGGCGGCGCTCACCGGATCGCCCGTCCACCCCCGGGTGGGCCGCGCGTAATACGGCCAGCCCCGGCCCGCACGTACGAAGAGCGTCAATGCCCCGAAGTCCTCCGCCCGGGCGGCACTGCGCGGGACGGCGTCGTAGTACTGCTCGATCCGGTCGAGCAACTGCGCCAGGAGGAGGTCGGGGTGGCGGTTGTCGTCATTCTCGGCGTTCACGCCCGCATCCAAGCAGCGATACGCCTCTCACCGCCAACGGTTTCCGCCCACTCCCCACCGCGGCCCGCCTCCCCCGGCCGCCCACCCCTTACTGCCCGCCTGTCCGCCCGCCTGTCCGCCGGTCGACTCAGGAGACCCCGACGACATCCCTGCGCACCGCGAGCGTCCATATCTCCAACAGCCGCGCGTACTCCGCTCGGTCCTCAGCCGTCCACGACCGGCCGCGGCGGGCGCGCACGAACCGCCGGATCGCCTCATTGGCGTCGGCGGCGCCCAGGGGCGCACCCGCGGAAGGGGAAGGGATTGGGGACATGCCGTCCATGCTAGGGGCGGCCACTGACAGCGAACCCTCGCTGAAGTGCCCCCGGCCGCCGCCCTGCTGTGCCGACGTGGCCACGTGCACCGTACATATGCGTCTGACCTGCCGTGACCCATTCGCACCCGGCGCGCGAAGGTCGCCATATGTGTCCAGACCCACACCCTCCGCCCACCCTCCCTCCACGCACCGCCCACCGCTGAGCCGATCGGGTGACCTCAACGCTCCCCACTCCCGGTGGATTCCGCCTCGAAAACCCCCGGCACCCTCCTGGCTCCACCCGCCCCACCGACAGCCCCCAGCCACCTCTCCCCACCCATGTCGGCGCCTTCGCCCCTCACCCTCCCGTTAGGCCAACCGGATAAATCGAGAGAAAAGGCGCGTTTCTCCTTTCATATGACCGAACGGCGAGGGTTGAATCGAAGCGTCAGTCACTCTCAGCACGCCTCAAAGGAGGATGTTGGTATGCGTTCTGTCATGCGTCCGCTTTTCGTCGGCCTCGCGGTGGTGGGCCTGTCCGCCGCCGGCGCCGTCGCCGCCCAGGCCCACGGTCACGACGACGACCTCGTCCACATCAGCAAGTACGTCAACGCGCCGAGCCAAGCCTCGCACAACTGGGGCAGCGGCAACTGGAACTCGGCCGCCCGATTCGGGGACCTGGAGCAGGACTGATTGCCCCAGCGCCTTGATGGTGGGCACATCCGGCATCCCACCGGGTGTGCCTGCCGGCACGCGAATGGACCGGGCGAGGCGCCTCTCCCGCCTCGCCCGTCGATTCGTGACCCCGGAGCGCCGGCACCATGGTGAACAACGACGACACATCCGAACAGCAGGTCACCCTGCTACAAGCACAGCTGCAGCAAACCCAGTTCGAACTTGCGCAACTCGCCCGCAGGCGTGACGAACTCGAAACCGCGCTGAAGTACGTGGTCGGCAAGACGGGCGGCGAAGTGACCGTGACCCGGCAGGACCGCGACCGGCTGCGCGCCGTCGGCCGTGTCCACATGCGGTACGAACCCGCCGACGGCAGTTGGCACTACGAACTCCACTGAAACGGCCCGCGCCACCGAGCGGCAGTCGCTCACGCATTCGCCCGCCCACGCCTTCTTTCAACGGCTCCGAAATGGGTATCACACAGAAAACCCACCCCCACTGTGTGCCTCGGAGCCGCAGATGCAGCATGCCTTGCCCATGCCCGGAGACATCGGTCTCACCCAGATCAGCGGCAATGTGGGCCGCTTGATCCGTATCGGCCAGTGGCTGAACGGAAACGGTTTCGGCGATTACCAGCACGCCTTCCTCGTACTCCCCGACGGAAAACTGATCGAAGCCGAACCCGGCGGTGCGACCATACGCTCCCTCTCCGCCTACGACGGCGCGGATGTTCTGTACGTGTGCCCGGAAGGGCTCACCGACCGCCAACGCGACGCGATATGCGTCGCGGGCCGTCGCTACGAGGGAGTCCCCTACAGCTTCCTCGACTTCCTGGCCATCGCCGTCCACCGCCTCCACCTGCCCTTCCCGGGCCTGCGTCGCTACGTCGCCGCCACCGGCCACATGATCTGCTCCCAACTCGTCGACCAGACTTTCCGGGACGGCGGCGTCCACCTCTTCGACGACGGGCGCTGGCCCGGCTATGTGACCCCCATGGCCCTCTACGAACGTCTGGCCCACTGACCCCGTGGGTCGGGCTGATTCGATCGTCACCTCACCCCGCTTCGAGAACAGACGTCATCGGTGATCGAAGCATCGGTCGGTGCGGTGCCCGGCCTCATTCCGGCCGTCGTCATGACCGCCGCCCTACTGGCCGTTCCTGTCGGCCTCATCGCCAAGTTACGCGGACGTCCCGCCATATTGCCGATGCTGCTGACCACGGCCCTGGCCGGCGTACTCACCGTGACGCTGACGCCGGGATTCGCCGGAAACGGTTCACACGGCACATGCGACAAAGGCTTGCCCGGAACCGCCTTCTTGGCCGCCGAATCAGCCCAGTTGAACGTCCTGCTGTTCATCCCGTTGAGCTTCCTGGCCGTTCTCCTCTTCCAGCGGCCGGTGCTCGTACTCACCGGGACGGTGATGCTGACCGGCGGCATGCGGAGGGTAGACCTAGGGCGCTTCTGATGGATCTCCGCGGCATCGCGACTCCCCCAGCTACCGCTGGGAGGTGCCCCCAGGCACGCACCCTCGCCGCACGGCGCAAAGGGACAGGTGGCTCCGCCACATGACCCTTCACACCGCACGCCGAGCGCACGCACCGAACGCCGCTCCGTCCCCCACGGAGATCCATCAGAAACGCCCTAGCGACGCGTTGCCGACACATCGTGTGCGCCGGCGGAGAACGTCCGCGCTTCGGCTTAGCCATAACTGCCGAAGCTGCGTACTCACCCGAGTTGAGTAGGGGCGCTCATGTGCGGGATATCGGGTTTGGGTTGAGTTGCAGCATGCTTTCATCGCCCGACTTCGACGCGCGTGCCTCGCACGCCTGGATCACTCCGCTCGTGTCGACGATCGTTACGCTACCCGTAGCGCTGTTCTTCTTCGGCGTTGCCATGTTCTCCCCCATGGCCTGTGACTCCTGCGAGAGCGCGGTGGCTCAACGATTCGGCCGGAGCCTGATGCAGGGCATCACGGAGCTTTTCGTCGGATATGCCGTGGCGGGACTGTTCCTGCTCGGGGCTTGGGCGCTGCCTTGGAAGCAACGCCATGCCACCCACCGACTGGTGCTCGCAGTACTGGCGCCGTCCGCCGTGGTACTGGCCTTTGTCTTCTTCCTGGGCATGGTCGAATGGCCGACCTGAGGTAACGGATGTGATGGATGCGGTCTCTTTGGAGACGCAAGTCGGGTGGTGGCACGGGCTGCTCTGCAACGGTTCTGCCGACGGCCAGACGCGTTCGGCGAGCCGGTTGCGTAGGCGGGCTGCGGCGGCGTCGGCTTTGGTGAGCAAGTCAGTACTGACCAGCAGCTCGGCATGCTCGGCTGCCTGCCCGGCCAAGGTGCACGGCGCGGCGGAAGGCTCCAGGCTCAGGCCGTCCGTGGTGGCATGACAGGTGTCCTCCGGACCGGTGGCCCGCAGGGGCGGGAACACGCCCACGTCATGCGTGCCCCGAAACGTCGTGGCGCGATGCTCGTCAGGGAGCTTGACGAGGTGCCGTCGGGCGCGCTGGTGGTGTGTCCCGCAGCCAGGCTTCCCGCTGGTGGCCAAGACGCACCCCGAGGCGCATCCGGCAGGGAGCCTGGCGAGTCCGGGCGACGGAAGCCGAGGAGGACGTACACCCGTCTCCGCTCGATCGCGGGAACCTCCGTTGCTCGGGGGACGCGGCCGCGCTGTCGGCACTCGATGATCACGAGGAGGAGTGGGAGCGAGCCCGGAGCGAGCCGGGTACGGGCGGTGGTCGGGCAGCCTTCTGGGGGATCGATGATGTTTGTTGAGCGACTCGACGCTTCTATCGGTAAATACCTGAAATGTCCGCCTAGTGTCCTCCGTGGAAGGTGATCAAGTCGGTCACCGGCAGGGACGTGAGGAGTGCGGAGCATGACCGAGAACACTCTGCGGGACAAGGTCGCGGTCATCGGCGGGGGTGAGAAGAACCTGGGCGGACTGACCAGCAGGAACTTCGCGGAATCCGGGGCGAAGGTGGTCGTGCACTACCACAGCTCCGAGAGCGACGCCGAGCAGACGGTGGGGGCGATCCGGGAGGCCGGGGGAGAGGCCGTCTCCGTCCAGGCGGACCTGACCAAGGTTGCGGAGGTACGGCGGCTCTTCGACGCGGCGGTGGATGCCTTCGGCGGCATCGACATCGCGGTGAACACCACCGGGATGGTGCTGCGCAAGCCGATCCTGGAGACCACCGAGGAAGAGTACGACCGGATGTTCGGCATCAACGCCAAGGCGGCGTACTTCTTCATTCAGGAAGCCGGACGTCGGCTGAACGATCACGGCAAGATCATCAGCCTGGGTACGTCGCTGCTGGCCGCCTTCACGGACGGTTACTCCACCTACGCCGGCGGCAAGGCACCGCTGGAGCACTTCACCCGGGCGGCGGCCAAGGAGTTCGCCGACCGTCACATCTCGGTGAACACCGTGGCACCCGGTCCGATGGACACGCCGTTCTTCTACCCGCAGGAAACCCCGGAAAGGGTGGAGTTCCACAAGTCCCAGGCGATGGGCAACCAGCTCACCCACATCGAGGACATCGTCCCGGTCATCAGGTTCCTGGCCACCGAAGGATGGTGGTTCACCGGCCAGACGATGTTCCCCAACGGCGGCTACACCACCCGCTGACCTCACGCTCTCCCGGCGGGCCGCCCCGGCCGCATTCCGGCGCGGCCGGCCCGCCGCGCAGGGATGCCTGGCCATCACGCCTGGAGTCACTGGATGCACTGGATCGCCGAGCACCCGATCGACCCTGCGGTGCCCTCCTACGCCACCGTGGTCGGCACCGGCGGCAGGGACGCCTTCCCCGCCGCGCAGACGGGCGCTGTCAGCGATCCTGCGTAACGAGTCTTTCCAGCATCTGTTGCTGGTGGCGGTGGCCGATCGTTTCGTAGCCGACCACGGTGACGAAGGGGGCGAGCATGATGATGAGCAGGCACACCGCGGTCGGGATACCAGCCGAGGAGAGCAGGACGGCTGTCAGGAGTACGGCGAGCGTGAGGAAGATCAGCAGTAGGTGGAACCGCTCTCCCGCGGACAGCAGCAGGGTGTGCAGCAGATAGACCATCAGCAGATAGAGGCCGACCGGGAGAGCCAGGGAGAGGACCACGGCGACGTCGCTGAGTTCGGAGTGGTGTTCCAGCTGCAACCCGGCCACGTGCAGCCCGGCGCCGGCCCCGGCGATCCCGATGAACAGGGGGATGTGCCCGTAGCCGAAGAGGTATCCGCGGCTGCGACGGTGTACGAGGACGTCGCCGAAAGGGGTGGCGAAGTACACCCACCACATGCCGAAGGTCAGTCCGACGCCGGCGATGACGACGCCGATCGCGTCGCCGCTCCAGTGCGTTCCGTCCGCACCGCCGAGGAGGCCGCCAGACGAGGCCACGGTGCCGACGACCCCCTCGCCGAGGACGATGATCGCGAACAGGCCGTACCGCTCCGCGACATGGTGGGGATGCCAGGGGGTTTCAGCGGCGCTGCCCTGGGCGAGCACCGGCAACAGCAGTTCCAGCGCCCCGAGTACGACGAACGCGACGAACGCGACGATGAGCGGCGGATGGGCGAATCCGACCACGATCCAGCCGAGCTGGGCGACCACCGTCCAGCGGATGTTCGCCACTCCGACGGACCGGAACGCGGGGGCCTGCCGGGTGGCGCGCCACCACTGCGACACCATCGCGATCCGCATCACGACGTACCCGATCACCATCACCCGCAGTTCCAGACGACCGCCCTCGTCGACGGAGCGGAACATGGCCGGCAGGCCGAGCGTGAACACGACGACACCGATCATCTGCACCATCGTGAGGGCACGGTAGAGCCAGTCGTCAGTACTGAAGGCGGAGGCGAACCAGCTGAAGCTGATCCAGGCCACGCTGATCGCGACCATCGCCAGCACGAAAGCGGTGACCGCCTGGGCCGCGTGCCCCTCGGCGACCAGCTCGGCGAAGTGGGATCCCGCGGTGCCGACGGCGACCACGAACGTGAGGTCGAACAGCAGCTCGAGCGGCGAGGAGACCCGTCCGTGTTCCTCCGGGTCGCGGCCGGTCATCGGGATCAGCCGTCGTGATCGAGCACGCTGATCAGCCTCACTGGTGTACTGGGGATCATTCATGCGCAGCATCCTTTCCGACGGCATCGACTTCCGGGAGCGCGCCGCTCGGCGTGGCGTGTCCGGCTGTCAAGAGGTGCTGAGAACGGTGCTGGCCGGTGAGCGGGCGCGGGCGGGCGTGTCGGTACCGATGTCCCACTCGGACGCCAGGGGGTGGCCCAGGGCGTCAGTCGGCCGTGTACGGCTCGGGTGGTCCGGGGCCGGCAGGCCGCCTGGGGCCGGGTGGTGGTCCGGCGTTAGGTGCCAGGTGGCGGTCTGGGACAGGGGCGGCTCCTCATTTCGGCTCTGGTGGCCGTCGTCGTGCGCGGTCATCGGTCGAATGATCATGGCTCGTTAGCACCCTTGACCGTGATGAAACGTCACAGCGAGCCTGTTCGAGGACAGAAGGCCCAGAAACCTACTCCAGTCTCATGCTCCACTCGCGTATGGAGGTTCCATGGACGTCCAGATGAGCACCGAGGTCGACAGTGATCTTGGTGAACTAGAGATCTTTAATGGTGGGGGTTCTCCGTCCGGGTGACGGCTGGTGGCGCACTCGGTATGCCGGAGGGATGAGGTATCCCGATGGTGGCGGG